>CAUFXJ010000019.1:0-60224 GCA_959596915.1 Segatella copri | reverse complement strand
TGTTTACGTTCCAACCTCTCTTATTCTCCTTTGGCTGCTTTAGAGCTTTATGTTATATTTTATAAACGTCAGGATCTTTTCTATTAACAATGCACCATTGAAACTTATAAATACCTTCCTCATATTCTCTATTTTTATCAACCAACAGAATACTTGCTTTTTGGCCATTAGGATAGGTCAAGATTTCTCCATTACCTTTTTGAATAGATGTAATACAATATCTACCTCTTCTTTTACATTGTAGCCATCCAAGAAGGAAATTATCTGAAACATTCCAATATTCTTTAAGCCGCTTTTCTTTATTTAAATTTCTTTCGTAAGTATCTATAATGTTCATCTTATATGTTGCATTTATTCATCAAACGGATAAGTTTCATCGTAAATATCGCTCAGTAGCTTGTCGTTATATAACCAGTGGGAACAAGGAGCAATATGTTTAGAATTATAACCTTTGAGTTGCGCAGACAAAGCGCTTAAAGAGGTTTCCTCATCCTTATATTTTATCTTTCGGTCAGAAATGATAACAACTTTTATTGATGGGTCATCCTTCCATACTAACACGTCACCCAGGTTCAGTCCCATCTCTGTAAAATTCAATGATGGCCGTTTGGATGAAGCCTTTAAGGAAGCAGCCTTATCCTCTTCTGATAAATCATTCTCCATTTCGTCAACCACGCTTTCGGTAATATCCTCTTGGTTGAATAATTCGAGGATAGCTTGGGCTTGAACAACCTTTATTCGGAAGAATTCACGAGTAGCGTTGACACGGTTAGGCTCGAAAGCCTTATGAAGGGCTTTCTCAATTTTCAGACAATCATTCTTATCAACCTTGCAGGCATATTGACATTCAAATGGTACAGGAACACCAGTAGTATAGAGTTCCTTCATTCTCTTATCAATATCTTCCTGTGCCGTCATTCCGATCTTTACGAGACCAGGCATTACGGGGTTTGTTAGTAAATACACGATTCCGTATTCCATTGATATTATTATTCACCTTTTAATTATTATTTTCGTTTTCCAACTCCAAGTGTGATGATTGGGAGAGTTTCCCTATACGTCGTGCTTGTTAGTTGTATGATAGCATCAACATGAAGTGAAAGCTATAATGAATGCAAAATAAGCATTTCGGACTCAGTTAATCAATTCAAGTATGAATAGAGATTTATCATTTAAGTTTCTCAATCTTACTTTTTGGCAAATCTGTTAGTTGCATAACTGTTTCTATATCCATGCCAGCATCCAACATCTTTTTTGCTATTTGGAGAGCTTTCGAGTTTTTACCTTCCTCACGCCCTTTTTCCAAAGCCGTATCTATAGAGTTCTTGACATCACGATACGCCTTTAAACTATCCTCATATTCTTTCAACTCTGTAGGGGTGAACTTTGCAATCTCGGCCTCCTCAAAGAGTTTAGTAAACACTTTCTCTTTCAAGGCAGCAGGACGCTCATCCAATCGGGAAAGGTTTTTCAATACATATAACCACTTATCATAAAGCGTGTCAAGCTCCTCCTCTGTCTTGTTGAACTTCGCTATCTCAACATACTTGAAAGAAAGTTTGTCATTAAAAACCTTAAGAGTCTTCTTGTCAAGCAAACCCACATCATGGTTGATATCATTTTTGTCAAATGCCTCTTCTTCCAAATCGAAATTCAGCAGAGCAACAGTGTAAACATGTTCAAGCTTGAAGTTCCATTCAGCCCCCTTTGGAGCCTGTTCACGGATAGGAAAAGTAGAATAGAACAAAGAACGATCCTTGAAGTACTTCTGATAAGCATTCTGCATCTCAACGATGAACTTTTCACCACGCTCATTTTCGCAATATACATCAAAAATGGCCTTGCGCTCGGCAAAAACATCACCAACGTGCTCACTATTCAAGTACTTCACATCCTTGATGACCTGAAAACCATCAAACAGTGAATTCAAGAAATTGATGAGCAAATCCTTGTTGGGCTTTGTTCCAAAGATACGCTTAAAACCAAAATCGGTAAGCAAGCTAATATAACGTTCTTCTATCCGTTTCATATCCATTTCCTTTTAAAACGTTTAACTGAATTGTAGTGCAAAAATAAGCATTTATTTCGAATTATAAATATCTGGAGTGTTAAAATATTGGTTGTGGGGGTGATTTTTCCCAAGATTCCTACGATTTTTCCCAACGTTGGGAAAAAATGAGGGATTTTATGGGGGGAAAGAGGGATGATTTACCCTTTTTCTTTACTTTTTAACTCTCTTTTTCTTATTCTTCTTACTTTTTCCCAAGAAATGCCCGATTTTTCCCAAATACGTGGGTTTTTCGGGGGAGTTGTGGGAAAGGGATTGTTTTGCCTTTGTTTTCGCAGTACTTTTGCAGCGTCGAAGAAACAAGACAACGCTGAAATGGTTTGGTGCTCTTGAAAACCTCTTCGTACAATAATATAATATGTATACTCAGATTATGAGAGTAGTGCAGCAGGGTGAGACCTTCGCTGTGCAGAGTCAGAAAAGTGAGAACGGACAGATGATGAAATGCAACATCATCCTCCAGGAGATGGGCGGCAAGTATGAGAACCAGTACGCTGCGGCAATGCTCGGCAATATGGCGCAATGTAAGTATGCTCCGGGCGAGCTGGTGGCTGTTACGCTCCGCTTTACTACCCATGAGCACAATGGTCAGGTTTATCAGGATATTCTGGTTACGGACATTGAAAAGGTAAAAGGGTAAAAAAGTAAAAAGGTAAAAAGGGAGGCTTCGCTTGGAGACTTATTGCGGAGATTCTTAGTTATTAACTGAGTTGAAACAGAGGAGGATTTTCCATGGTAAAGCGCGCAACAATCCGGATGTTTCTTCTCCTAAAAATTCAATTCAGATTATGGTTAAGAAAGTAAACAAGGTTCAGAACAATGCTCAGAATAATACTCAGAATAATGTTCAGAACCAGCAGGTGAATAATAATGACTGCCAGCATGTGCAGTTGGGTGGAATGGCTTACTATGATGCTAAGCAGTATTTCCTCTTCAGTCCTCAGGAATCGGGGGTGAATAAGGTTCCTCGATTCCGTTCGATGGGCGTGGCTCAGCAAATGCCTGACGGAACGTTTGATTTCGTGGTTCAGCACCGCCTCAGAACTCAGTCGGAACTGATTAAGAAACTGGCGCACGGTCGTGTGAGCAAGACCAAGGACGGTGCTATTCAGCTTACCTTGAAGGTGTTTTGCCATGAGGGAATCAACATCGCCCAAACGCTGGCTGTTGAGGCTGAAGAAGGGGTTGAGGCGGTATTGGATTACCAACTGAAACATTAGGATTTTTGTATTCAACTTAAAACGATAAGTAGAAACAGATAGATGAGTTGTTATTTAATTAAGGTGGAGAATGGGCACAAGGTTGCCCGCTCCATCACCTCGGAAGAGGAGTATAAGCAGTTGCGTGGAAGCAACGAGCAGAAGGCGAATCTTCGTCTGGCTCGTGCCGGAAACGATGCTGCGAAACGGAGACTGGTACAGTTTAACTACTCCGGCCACTATCCGCAAGGGGTAGTGAAGGGAATGAAACTGCCAAGCGGTGCTTTCGGATTTGATATGGATGAGCCGGAGGCTTTTGCCAAGGCTGCCAAGCTGCTGCTGAAGGAACCGGACAAGTACGGACTTCTGATGCTGGAACGCAGTGCAAGACAGGGTGGACATGCGGTGTTTGAACGCGAAAAGGGCAAGACGGTTCTGGAGAATCAGGTGAGGATTGCTACGATGCTCAAGTGTGAAATGGATACTTCGGCTCACGATATTAATCGGGTTTACTTCACGACCACATCGGATGACGAAGATTTGCTCTTCCTTTCGCCACGACTCTTCAAGGATGAATATGATGAGGCTGCTGTGGCTGCTGAAGGGAAGGTCCTGGAAGAGCGTGAAAGATACGGACAGGAGGAACTGCCGGAAGGGGCGCACAAGGCAAACAAGCATTATGAGCCCTGGAAAGAAGAATTCAAGAAGGATTCTCAAGGGGTTTTTAAGGGTCAGGAATTTAAGAATTCGAGAAATTCTACTTCTGCTGCTTCAGCCTCTACTGCGTCAACTGCTGCTTCAACTACTTCTGCTGCTCAGGACAATTATCTCGGGATTCCTTATGGGGAAATCATTAAGAAGTGGTGGCAGATGTATAATGATGGGCAGGAGCCGATGCGCTCCAACCGCAATACGCTGACCTTTGAGCTGGCTGTGAACCTGCGCCACATCTGTGGCTTTGACCGCAATCAGCTGGCTCAGATTATTCCCTGCTACGATGGGTTTCCCGAACAGGAAAAGATGGCTTGCATCAACTCGGCATTGAACGAGAAAATCACGCAAATGCCTAAGCGACTGAAGGATGTGCTCTCTGCCATCCGTCAGGAACGAATGAAGCAAGGAAATGCAGGTGGTGGTTCGGCGGCTGACAATGAGGCGCTGGTAAATGCGCTGGACGAGGCTAACGCCAAGGATGATCTGTTCTATTATAATGCGCTGCCTAAGTTGCCGCAAGGCATTCGGGATTCCATCAGCGCAGTGGGTCCGGCACTGGCACTGCCTGTAATCACAGCCATCTGTCCTGCCATCGGAATGCTCGCAACGGGCGTGAAGGTTTCCGTTCACGGCAAGATGAACTCGCTGAACCTCATCTCCTACATCGCCGGTGATTTTGCATCTGGCAAGGGAAGTATTGACCCCGTGATTGACGCATGGACTTCGGAAGTGAAGGAAATGGACAAAATGTATCAGCAGAAGGAGGATGAATGGCGAGCCAAGAAACGTGCAGCCAAGAACAAGAAGGAGCAGCCGGAAGAGCCGAAACTGCCTGTAAGATGCTTGACACTGAACAATACGGTGGCGAATCTGGCTGAACGACTGGCGAACACGGAAGGCAAGCACGCCTTCTCGTTTACTCCGGAAGCTGACACCGTAGCGCAGAAGTGGAAATCGGCAATGAGCGACTTTTCCGTTATGTTAAGACAGGCTTACGACGGAACAAGCTATGAGCGTGAAGCAAGAAGTGCAGATGCAGTGAATGTTCATATAGACAGACTGTTATGGAACGTGGTGATGTGTGGAACGCCTGATGCGCTCTATCGAGTGGTAAGCAATTATACGGATGGTTTCCAGAGCCGTATCATCGTGGCAAAAACGCCCGATAATACCTTCACTCCACTTTCTGACAACATGCATGTAATGAACGAACGTCAGCGCGACCGCATCATTCAGATTGCTCATCTTCTGCCTTTGCTGACCGGTGAGGTGGTTCTGCCCAAGCTGGAGGATAAAGGTAGGGAATGGCTGGAACAGATAAGACTGGAAACGATGAAAAATGACGACAAGGTGAAAGCCCGCCAGCGTTTCCGTATCTGTCCAACCACCATGAGAATGATGACCTGCATCATGCTCTGCAAGGTTCTGGAAACGCTGATTCAGAAGCATGGTTTCAATGGAGCCGAGAAACAGCTGAAGGAGTCGCCTGATTTGTGGAAGGGAATGCTCGTAAAGACGCAGACACCAACCATGCTGAATGTCTTTGATGTACTGGCTGACTATCAGCTGGATAATGCACTTTACTTCTTCCGTAATCGTATTGAAGAGGCTTTCTCATCAAAGGATTATTGCTGCCAATCTGCTTGGGACCGTTGTCGTCGGGGTAAGAATGATTCCATCTTCGAACGTTTGGACGTAACCTTCACCTTCGAATAGGCAGAGCAGCAGAGCGTTGCTGTTAAGGGGGCAAGTGCCACTCATGAATCAGTGAAACAGATGCTGAAAAACTGGAAACGCCAGGGCTTAATCAGCGTATTGCCAGACAGACATTATCAGAAAGTTTCGCCTACCATATAATTTTTGGGGGTTATTAAGGGTCAAGGTCACTAAGTGTCATTAAGTTTTCGGTTCTTAAATCAGCCTTAATGGCCGGCCTTGATCCAATTATTCATTATCAATTATTAATTGTAAATTATCATGAACATCAATATATTCCGCCGTCGCTTCACTCCATGGAGTGTGGATGGCACAATGGTTATAGGTGGCAAGATTTTCTGTGACACCTTAGAACGTCCTAACCGTCATTTGCCAGCAGGACGTTATAAGATTTCTCTCATTCCTACCAAGCAAAAGAAGGTGTCAGAGACAAAGAAGAAAAATAAGTATGAAAGAGGAAAATATGAAATTGTTATCAAGCCTGTTATTCTGTTAAGATCCCATTACGTGCCTCGTACTGTTAGGCGCAGAGCTCGCTTCGTGCCTGGCAACGGTCCGCTACGTCTGAGAAACAAGAGTATCATTCTGGGCAAGTCTCATTATACCGGAATCGTTACGCAATCAGAAGAATGCTATAATGAATTTTGCCAGTTGTTGAATGAGGAATTCAAGAGGATGAAGAAAAAGCATCTACCGTGCAGAATCAATCTGTTTATCAGGGATTGGGGTGTTGACGAAATCCCCCTTAATTATCTGCTTATTTTTCAATAATTAATATTCAATATCATGCGTAAGATAAAGGAAATCATCATTCATTGCAGTGCGACCAAGGAAGGTCGCAACTTCACCGTAGCGGATATTGACCGCTGGCACCGGGAGCGCGGACTGCGCTGCATAGGTTATCATTTCGTGATTTATCGTGACGGCAGCATTCATGTAGGTCGTGCGATAGAGGAGGTCGGCGCCCATTGCAAGGGCCATAATTCCATCAGTATAGGCATTTGCTACATCGGCGGCTTATCAAAGAAAGGCAAGCCGAAGGATACAAGAACCCGAGACCAGAAAGCAGCAATGCGCTCGCTCATCGAGCAGCTGAAGGAGGAATATCCATTAGCCACGATTCATGGTCATAATGAATTTGCCAACAAAGCTTGTCCCTGCTTTAATGTAAAGAAGGAGTGGGGGAAGGAGTAAACAAAAAATAGCGGATCTGTCACAGACCCGCTATTTAAATTTATTAAAAAAATTATTATGTTTAACAATTTTCTAGTCTTATACAATACCCTGAGCCATCATAGCCTTAGCTACCTTCAGGAAGCCGGCTACGTTTGCACCCTTTACGTAATTTACGTAACCGTCTGGCTCAGTACCATACTTCACGCAGTTAGCGTGAATATCGTTCATGATGTCGTGGAGCTTAGCATCAACCTCCTCACGAGACCACTTCAGACGCTCAGAGTTCTGGCTCATCTCAAGACCTGATACGGCAACACCACCTGCGTTGGCTGCCTTACCTGGAGAGTAGAGAATCTTAGCATCCTGGAATACCTTGATAGCCTCTGGAGTAGTAGGCATGTTAGCACCCTCGCTTACTGCGATTACGCCGTTGGCGATGAGAGCCTTGGCTGCCTCCTCGTTGATTTCGTTCTGAGTAGCTGATGGGAGAGCGATGTCTGCCTTCTCAAACCAAGGCTTAGCACCTGCAACATATTTTACACCATACTTCTCTGCATACTCCTTGATACGGCCACGCTCTACGTTCTTGAGCTCCATGATGTAATCGAGCTTCTCGCGGTCGATTCCGTCTGGGTCGTAGATGTAACCGTCTGAATCTGAACATGTAACTGGCTTAGCACCCAACTGGAGCAACTTCTCCATAGTGTACTGGGCTACATTACCTGAACCTGAAACCAAAACAGTCTTGCCCTTGATGTCAATACCCTTGGTAGCGAGCATGTTGCAGAGGAAGTATACGTTACCGTAACCTGTAGCCTCAGGACGGATCAATGAACCGCCGAACTCCTGACCCTTACCGGTCAAGACGCCCTGGAACTGGTGTGTCAACTTCTTGTACATTCCGAAGAGGTAACCTACCTCACGGCCACCTACACCGATGTCACCAGCTGGAACATCCTCGTCTGGACCCATGTGACGGTAAAGCTCTGTCATGAAAGCCTGGCAGAAACGCATCACCTCGTTGTTGCTCTTGCCACGTGGAGAGAAGTCGGAACCACCCTTAGCACCACCCATTGGGAGAGTAGTAAGAGAGTTCTTGAATGTCTGCTCGAAAGCCAAGAACTTCAAAATACCCAAGTTTACTGACTTGTGGTAGCGAAGACCTCCCTTGTAAGGGCCAATCGCGTTGTTGTGCTGTACGCGGTAACCCATGTTAGTCTGTACGTTGCCCTTATCATCTACCCAAGATACGCGGAACTGGATGATGCGGTCTGGAATGCAGAGACGCTCGATGAGGTTTGCCTTCTCAAACTCTGGGTGCTTGTTGTACTCTTCCTCGATAGTACCGAGAACCTGACTAACTGCCTGAATGTACTCAGGCTCGTTTGGGAATCTTCTTTGGAGATTCGCGATTACTTCAGATGCTTTCATAATCTTTAATCTTTTATTGTGTTTAAATTCTTATTTTTTATTTCTGCTTGCAAAGATACATGTTTTTCTTGAAAACACCAACAAAAAGAAAGAAAAAATGTAGAAAAAGTAGAAAAAAGTCATTTTTTAACATTCTTAACCGCGATTTGTAGCGCTTTTGTGTACGCACACCTTATTATATAAGAGCCGTTTTCGGGGTTTAAGCCTTTATTTCTGTTTTAGGGAATCTTGCATTCTGACGACTTCTGTTTATCTATCCTGCGCCATAGGGCATAAATGAGCAGGATGATAGCGTAGAGACCGATTACCTGAGGCAGACTGATTCTTACGTTTTCGATGCTTGCTCCAGGCAGCATGCTAATCAGTTTTATGGCTGTATTCAAAAACTGGGTGATGCTGGTCAGGGCGCCTGATGTAAGGCTGATGAGTGGGGCGACAACCGGTGCTATGGGCGCCCATAACGTGAGTGGGGAGAACAGGATTAAGGCTGCTCCAAGATATAGGATGAGGGTTGCTGCGGGAATGGCGATGTAATTGGTGAGAAGTGAATAGCACGATATTCTGCCGAAGGTGTAGACGATGACCGGAAGGGTTCCTATCTGGGCTGCCAGTGAAACGCAAAGGAGTCCCCATGCCCAACGGATGAAACGGCTGCGGATGGGGAGGAGGGTGTAAAGGGGTGTGAAGAACAGCAGAATGGAGGCTACGGCAAGGAACGAAAGCTGGAAACTCAACTCGAAAAGATAGAGCGGACTGATGAAGAGCATAAATACATAAGCTGAGGCTAAAGTATTGAGCGGCAGACCGGTACGATGGAAAGCTAAACTTAAGCTGTAGGCAGAAAGCATGATGGCTGCACGGACTGCACTTGCCGGCAATCCTATGAGAAAAACGTAGGTCCAGATAGAGATGAGGGACAGGATGATGGTGTAAACAGAGTACTTTCTGCCGCCTAGCAGAAAGATGAAAAGCTGGAAGATAATGCCTATATGAAGTCCGCTTACTGCCAGGATGTGACTGGCTCCGGAAATGGAGTAACTGTTTCGGGTGTTCGAGTCGAGTGCGCTCTTGTCGCCCAGCGCCATGGCTGCGATGACTGCATAGTCTTGCTGTTTTACGTGAAGGGAAACCAGTTTGCTTTCAATATTGCTTTTATAGCGTTCGGTATTGATTTTTGCCCGTGTGAGGTAAGACAGTTCCTGCCAGTTTTTCAGTTGTGTAGAGGTTTGGGAATCAGCTATTTGCTTACAGGTAAGAAAAGCCCCAAGGCTCAGGATGCATAAATGAATCATCACGCATTGGGAGAAGATGAGAAACTGGTGGCTCCTGCTGAAGTAAGCTTTTTGGCTTAAGAACTCAGTAAGGAAAAAGATGATGCTGCCAAGGGCGCATGAAATGATGGAGATGATGAGCCAGAAGGGCATATTGAAATCATCATAGCCCCATTTGGCTATGATGATTCCGATCGTCAGTGTGAGGCTGATGGTCATGAGCGGGGTGAGGGGTAGCTCTTTCATCATTCCTCTTTCCTTTTTAAAAAGATGATTTATTTCCTATTTCTTGAATCCGAAGATGCGCTTGATGAATGTCTTCACAGCGTTTTCTTTCTTCTGTGGATTTACGATAGGGGTGTGCTTGCGTGCCGCCGGCTTGTCGCCCTTTTTCTGGGCTACGCCTCTGCCACGGCCGTTGCTGCCTGGGCGAACATTGTTCTCGGTGCCTGGGCGCTGCTGGTTGCTGTTATTGCTGTTATTGCGGCGCTTCTGGCTGTTGCTGTTCTTTGGCTGCTCGCCTGGCTGGGCTGGCTTTCTATTCTGCTGCTTTGCGTTCTGCTGCTTATTACCCTGCTGTGGCTGCTGCTTTCCGTTCTGTTGCTTATTGCCCTGCTGTGGCTGCTTGCCGTTTTTCTGCTGAGGCTTGTTGTTGCCCTGCTGTGGCTGCTGCTCGTTGCTGCGTGGCGCTTTTTCCTGACGCTCGTTTGGCTTGTTTGGCTTACGCTTGTGAGAAGTCTGGTCGCGGTCTTTCTGTCGGCGGTTCTTGGCGCTGTTCTTTCCGCCCTCGTCGTTTCCGCCGTTACCGCGTCTGTTGTTTCTTCCGTTTGCGCCTTTCTTCTTCGGCTTGTTAAGCTTGATGTATTCAGGACCTTCGCCGCATCCTTCAGGGAGAGGCATTTTGTCTACCACCTTCTCCAGGAACTTCTCTATCTGCTGGAACCAGTACTGGTCTTCTTCGCTCACGAAGGTGATGGCTCTACCATCGCGGTTGGCACGGGCTGTACGGCCGATGCGGTGAACGTAATCTTCTGTATCGTGAGGAACATCGTAATTGATGACCATCTCAATATCATCGATGTCGATTCCGCGTGCCACAATGTCGGTAGCTACGAGAACATCATACTGTCCGCTCTTGAACTTGAACATCACATCGTCGCGTTCAGCCTGTTCCAGGTCGCTGTGCATGGCTCCGCAGTTTACTCCAATCTGCTGGAGGGAGGCTGCGAGTTGCTTCACCTTGAATTTGCTGCCGCTGAAGACGATGACGCGCTTCAGGTCGCCTGCCTTGAAGATGTCCTTGATGATGGTCATCTTCTGGGTTTCGTAGCATACGTATGCTTCCTGCTTGATTTTCTCGGCTGGCTTGCTGACGGCAAGTTTGATTTCTACCGGATTCTTGAGCAGGGTCTTAGCCAACTCTTCTATCTTCTCAGGCATGGTTGCCGAGAACATGATGGTCTGGCAGGTCTTTGGCAGTTTTGCCGCGATGGTCTTGATGTCGTCAGAGAAACCCATGTCGAGCATGCGGTCGGCTTCGTCGAGAATGAAGAAGCTTACCTTGCTGAGGTCTACATTGCCCAGGGAGATATGGGAGATGAGGCGGCCCGGGGTGGCGATGACTACATCGGCGCCCATGCGGAGGCTGCGCAACTCCTGATCGTAACGGTTGCCGTCGTTGCCGCCGTATACGGCTACGCTGCTCACGCCCTGCAGGTAATAGCCGAAGCCTTGCATCGCCTGGTCTATCTGCTGGGCGAGCTCGCGGGTTGGTGACATGATGACGCAGTTGATGGCGTCTTTAGGATAACCGCCGTCATCGAGCTTGCTCAATACTGGCAGCAGATAGGCTGCGGTTTTGCCGGTTCCGGTCTGGGCTACGCCCAATACATCGTGACCTTCTAATATCTCTGGAATGCACTTTTCCTGTACTGGAGTGCATGTGTCGAAGCGCATGTCGTATAATGCGTCGAGCACGTTGTCGTTTAAATCTAATTCGTCGAAATACATTCTTCTATAGTTTATAGTTTACGGTTTATAGTTTATAGGGGGGGCACGGCTGCTATAAACTATAAACTCTTAATTATTAATTGATAATTACCTCGGTGCCTTGCGGTAGCAGAAGTAGGCTACGATGGCGAAGAGGAAGTTTGGAAGCCACGCTGCCAGGACAGGCGGGAAATTGGCCTGGATGGCGAAGGTGGCAGAAACCGTCTGCAGCATGATGTAGCCGAAACTCAGCGCAAGTCCTACGCCCAATGCTGCTCCCATGCCGCCCTTGCGCTTGCGGGCTGAGAGGGAGACGCCGATGATGGTGAGGATGAACGAGGCGAAGGAAGAGGCGATGCGCTTGTGGTATTCTACCTTGTACTGCACTACGTTGCCCGAACCGCGGTTGATCTGCTTGGAGATGTAATCGCGGAGCTCAGGACTGGTGAAGGTTTCCTGCTGACCCTTGGAATAGACCAGGTCGGTAGGTTCCATCATGATGACGGTGTCCTTCTGGGCTCCGCTTGTAATATGCTCCTTCATGCCCTGGAGCTTGCGGATTTTCCAGTTGCTCAGTTTCCAATGATACTTGCTGTCGGAAATGGTGTCGTACTGGATGTCCATCGCTGTAAGGTGGCTTACGAGTTTCTTGTCCTGGAACTTGTCGAGGCAGAATCCGTAGCCGCGTTTCATGCTGTTGTCGTAATGCTGCATATAGGCAATCACTCCCTTGTCTACCTGCAGCTGTACATTCTCGGCACTGGTATTCTTCTTCTTGTTCTTGTACATCGTCTCGAAGTTCTGCCTGATAACGGTGCCGTGGGGAATGACGTAGGCTGAGAGCCCGAAGGAGAGGGCTGAGAGCAGCACGCAGGTAATCATGTATGGGCGAAGGAGACGTTTGAAGGATACTCCCGACGCCAGGATGGCGATGATTTCGGAATTGCTTGCCAGCTTGGTGGTGAAGAGAATGACCGCCACGAACACGAACAGCGCACTGAAGAGGTTGGCAAAATAGGGCACGAAGTTGGCGTAGTAATCGAAGATGATTGCGCGCGCCGGTGCATGGTGCTCTGTGAATTTTGACAGGTTCTCGTTGAAGTCGAAGACGATGGCGATGGAGATGATCAGGGCGATGGAGAAGAAATAGTAGCCCAGAAACTTCTTGATAATGTACCAGTCGAGCTTCTTGATGTACCTGAACGGGTTGAGAAACCGGAATATGCGCAGGAACCGGAGCTTGTGAGCCAGCCAGCACACAGCCCTGATGAGCCACCCGAACTTGCGGGAAGCCCATCGGCCGGTGCGGTAGAGCCGGCGGTGTTTTCTTATTTTCTTAAAATCTTTCATGATGCTTGCTTACTTAAATTCTTCGGCCAAGTTGGTCGATGATGGAATTCTTCCATGCCACGAAATCGCCCTGCTCGATATGATGGCGGGCATCGGTCACGAGGCGCAGATAGAAAGAGAGGTTGTGGATGCTGGCTATCTGCATCGCCAGCAGCTCCTGTGCCTTGAAGAGGTGGTGGAGGTAGGCCTTCGTGGTTACGAGGTCGATGTCGCAGCCGTCTGAATCTACCGGACTGAAATCTTTCTCCCACTTCTTGTTGCGCATGTTCATCGTTCCCTGATAGGTGAAGAGCATGGCGTTGCGGCCGTTGCGGGTCGGCATTACGCAGTCGAACATGTCTACGCCGCGCTCGATGGCTTCGAGGATGTTCTGCGGGGTTCCTACGCCCATCAGATATCTCGGCTTGTCTTTCGGCAGGATTTCGTTCACTACTTCTATCATCTCATACATCACCTCGGTAGGTTCTCCTACGGCAAGTCCGCCGATGGCATTTCCGTCGGCTCCCTTATCGGCAATGTATTTGGCTGCTTCGCGGCGCAGGTCCGGGAAGGTGCAGCCCTGAACGATAGGGAAGAGGCTCTGCTGATAGCCGTAGAGGGGCTCGGTTTCGTTGAACCGCTTGATGCAGCGGTCTAGCCAGCGCTGGGTGAGCATGAGGCTGTTCTTGGCGTACTGGTAATCGCTCTGTCCCGGTGGACATTCATCGAAGGCCATCATGATGTCGGCTCCGATGATGCGCTCGGTGTCCATCACGTTCTCCGGTGTAAAGAAGTGCTTGCTGCCGTCGATGTGGGAGCGGAACTCGCAGCCTTCTTCCTTGAGCTTGCGGATGCCGGTGAGCGAGAAGACCTGGAAGCCGCCGCTGTCGGTGAGGATAGGACGGTCCCAGCCGTTGAACTTGTGCAGTCCGCCTGCTGCCCTGATGACGTCAAGACCTGGGCGCAGGTAGAGGTGATAGGTGTTTCCGAGGATAATCTGTGCCATGACCTGCTTCTTGAGTTCCTCGAAGTGGACGCCCTTCACGCTTCCTACGGTTCCTACGGGCATGAAGATTGGGGTCTTGATCTGTCCGTGGTCGGTGGTGATGATGCCTGTACGCGCATCGCTTGCTTTATCTGTTACTTGTAATTCAAATTTCATTTCTTTTCTTTTTTATCATTTTTCTCAATGCTGAAGTCTGCTGGGTTTTTCACCTTCTCATCGGTCAGCGCGAACTGCCAGACGTCAGCCACATTCTCTACATAGTGGAAGTCTACGCCCTTGAGATATTTCTCCGGTATTTCCTCTACGTTCTTCTGGTTCTCCCTGCACATCACGATGTGCTTGATTCCTGCCCGCTTGGCTGCCAGAATCTTCTCCTTGATTCCGCCTACCGGGAGTACTTTGCCGCGGAGGGTTATCTCGCCGGTCATGGCTGTGTTGGCACGCACCTTGCGCTGGGTGATGGCTGAGGCGATGCTGGTGGCGATGGTGATTCCGGCAGAAGGACCGTCTTTCGGAGTGGCTCCCTCAGGCACGTGGATGTGGATGTTCCACTGCTCGAAGATGCGGTAGTCTACCTGCAGCAGGTCGATGTGCGACTTGACGTATTCCAGTGCGATAATGGCTGATTCCTTCATCACGTCGCCCAGATTTCCGGTCAGGGTGAGCTTGCCTGCCTTGCCCTTGCTGAGCGAGGTTTCGATGTAGAGGATTTCGCCGCCCACTGAGGTCCAGGCTAGTCCGGTTACCACTCCTGCATAGTCGTTGCCCTGGTAGATGTCGCGGTTGAACGGCGGATTGCCCAGCAGGTCTTTTACTTCGGCAGGGGTGATGGTGTAGTTCTTCAGCTCCTGGTTGCAGGCAAGTTTGTAAGCCATCTTGCGCAGACTCTTGTCAATCTGTTTCTTCAGCTGTCTTACGCCGCTCTCCCGGGTATAGTGCTCGATGATGAACTCGAGGGCATTCTTGTTGAAGCTTACCTTTGGCGAAACCTTGTCGAGTCCGGTGCTTTCCAGCTCTTCCGGTACGAGATGGCGCTTGGCAATCTCTGTCTTCTCTTCGGTGATGTAGCCGCCTACTTCTATCAGCTCCATACGGTCGAGGAGCGGACGCGGAATGACGCTCAGGTCATTGGCTGTGGCGATGAAGAGCACCTTGGAGAGGTCGTAATCCATATCGAGATAGTTGTCGTGGAAGGCATTGTTCTGTTCCGGGTCCAGCACTTCGAGCAGGGCCGATGCTGGGTCGCCGTTGAAATTGCTCTGCGCCACCTTGTCAATCTCGTCGAGGATGAAGACCGGATTGCTGCTGCCTGCCTTCAGCATGTTCTTGATGATGCGGCCCGGCATGGCTCCCACATAGGTGCGGCGGTGACCGCGGATTTCGGCTTCATCGTGCAGACCGCCCAGCGACATGCGTACATACTTGCGCTTCATGGCTGCTGCGATGCTCTTGCCCAGACTGGTCTTTCCTACGCCCGGAGGACCGTAGAGGCAGAGGATAGGACTCTTGCCGCCGCCGTTCAGTGCTCTTACGGCGAGGAATTCCAGAATGCGCTCCTTCACATTCTCCATGCCGTAGTGGTCGTGGTTCAGAATGCGCTTGGCACGGGTCAGACTGAGGTCGTCCTGGGTGTAGGAGTTCCAAGGCAAATCTACCATGGTCTGCAGGAATCCTATCTGTATCGAATAGTCAGGACTCTGCGGGTTCAGGGTGTCGAGCTTGGCAATTTCTTTCTTGAAAATCTTGGCTGTCTCTTCGCTCCAGTTCTTCTGTTTCGCCTTCTCCAGAATCTCCTTCTTCTCCGGACTGGCGTTTCCTTCTCCCAGTTCTTCCCTGATGTTCTTGATTTGCTGCTTGAGGAAGTATTCCTTCTGCTGTTCATCGAGGTCGTAGTGGGTTTTGTTCTCAATCTCAGTCTGGATGCGTAGCAGATGGCGCACCTTGTTCAGTGATCTGATGGCAATCATGATGCGCTCGCTGAGATTTTCCTCTTTCAGCATCTTGATTTTATCCTCGATGCTGAAAGGAAGGAGGGAGCACATGAAGTTGCACTGCATGTGAATGCTCGAGAGTTCGTTGATGGCCTGGATAGCATCATCGCTATAGTTGGCGCTTGATTTGATATAGTCTGTCGCTTCGTAATGGAAGTTCTCGTAGAGCATTCTGAAGAGTTCATCGTTGTTCTCGTCAGGCCATTTCTCCGGAAGACTTTTTACGTCAATTACTGTGTAAGGCTCTTTTTGAACGAGATGTTTCATCTGACATCTGCCCAGACCCTGGATGATGATGCTCATCTGGTCTGTGCCAGGCATCTTGATAACCTTGATGAGTTTGGCGAAGACACCTACAGGGTAGAGGTCTTCTTCGTAGGGCAATTCTGTGTCTTTATTCTTCTGGCAGAATACACAGAATGTGGTGTCTGGCTTCTTTTCCAGCATCCGGACGAGATTCAGACTTTCCTTTCTGCCCACAACGATAGGGGTCATATTGGTAGGGAAAACTACAATATCTCGCATGCAGAGGGTAGGGTACAAACCTTCTTCCTGGTCTTCGATCAGGGTTTTCGGGTCGCCCTCGTAATCTGCAATCATTTGTATTCGGGTACTTGTTCTTCTATTATCCATTTTTTTTGTTATGATTTCTATTTTCCGTGCAAAGGTACTCATTTTTTGTGAAATATCGTGGAAGATGATAGATTATTTAATAATAAAATTGCTTTTTCTATATATTAGTACCCGTTTTTATAGATGTAAGTAGCTGCTTTTGCAGGTGGAAGTGGCAATTTCTGCTGCTTGCGATAAAATAAATCGGCGGCGGCTTCGTTTTCTTCTGTAAAGAGACTGAAGAATTTATGGGTAATTTTCGATTTAAACAGTTTGAGATAGAGCAAGACCGTTGTGCTATGAAAGTGGGAACTGACGGTGTTTTGCTGGGTGCATGGGCGCAAGGTGGCAGGCGGATTCTGGACATTGGTTCCGGAACGGGACTGATTTCGCTCATGATGGCGCAGCGTTTTCCTGAAGCTGAGGTAGTGGGGATTGATATGGATGCTGATGCCTGCGGACAGGCGAGGGAGAATGTGATGGCAAGTCCGTTTCGCGACAGGGTGGAAATAGAATGCTGCAGACTGCAGGATTTCGGGGGAGCTTCGGAAGCTGCTGAGGCTTCTGGAACCGCTGAAGGTTTGAAGGCTGCCGGTGTTTTTGATGCGATAGTGAGCAATCCTCCGTTCTTTGTAGATAGCTTGAAAAATCCGGACAGTAAGAGGACGATGGCGAGACATACGGACAGTCTTCCGTTCCGCGATTTGTTTGCGGGTGTAAAACGGTTGCTTTCTGATGACGGTATTTTCTCTGCAATTGTTCCCGTAGAAGTAGTGGAGCAGTTTGTTGCAGAGTCTTGTATATTAGGTTTTTATCTTATACGGAAGTGTGGTGTAAAGACGGTGGAGCGCAAGCAGCCAAAGCGCTTTATGCTGAGTTTTTCCAAGCATCGCATTTCGCCTTATGAAGAGCATGTTGAAACGATGATGGATTCGCAGGGAAACCGCTCGGAATGGTATAGGAAAATAACGGAAGAATTCTATCTTTTCTAGGAGTGTTGAATGTTGAGTGTTGAATGTTGAATGAACACTCCCTCTAAATTCAACACTCAACACTCCCTCTAAATTCAACATTCAACATTCAACACTCAACATTCCCTTAAAGGTTCAGCTTCTTCTGTACCAGTTTGCTGATAGCTTCTACTCTTTTGCTCTGGCGCTGGATGTCTTTATGAATATCATCGCGCACGGCATTGATGTCGTTGAAGAAATCGGCAAAGGCAGACTGAATCATGTTCGGCTTGCGGTCGTTCTTGTTGGCAAACGGGTTCACCAGCATCTTGATTCCCTTTTCTTCCAGGTGAACATCAATCTCTGCCCCCGTCATCACAGGGTCGCCATCATAATGGATTACGCCTGGCTGACTGCGGGTGATATGGAGCTTCTTGCAGCGGAACGACTTGATCTTCGAATTCTTGTCCAACGTCTTGTTGAACATGTCGAAACTTACCTGAGGCGCCTCGATAACATCGAATGGTTCCATGATGACGACATCCATCAAACCGTCGCTCATGGATGCTTGAGGGGCAATATAGGCATTGTTGCCATACTGAGATGCGTTGGCACAGGAAATGAGGAACGCCTTATACTGCTTGGTGCCCGTCTCGTCCTCCAGCGTGTAAGTCTCAGGCTTATACTTCAATCCCTCGCGCAGGATATTTTCAGCATAAGTGATAGGACCACGCTTGCCGCTCTCGGCAAACTTCATGCTGACGAAAGCGTCAAAGCCCATGCCGCAGGTGCAGAAGAACGGGTGGTCGTTGATGACACCATAATCCAGATCTCTAATCTGGCATTGGTTGATGACCTCTATGCATTTCTTCAGGTTCATCGGGAGCAGCAGATGTCTCGCCAATCCGTTGCCCGAACCGCAAGGCAGAATGCCGAGGGCAGTATCGGAGTGAACCAGCGAGCGGGCCACCTCGTTGACGGTTCCGTCACCACCAACCGCCACAACCACATCTACATGGTTGTTCTTCGCTTCGGTAGCAATTTCCGAAGCGTGCCCAGCTCTTTCAGTCATTCTTATCTCGTACTCAAAAAGCTCTTTGTCCAAACCAGAATCTATCAGACTGGGAACTGCCGCCTTGCTGGCTGTTCCTGAAATCGGATTCATGATGAAAAGTATCTTTTTCTTCATTATATAGTCAAGAGTTTGTAAAATTTAGGCTGCAAAAGTAATAAAAATACCCAAAATAACAAGAAATATCGATTAAAAAAACTATAAAAGTAAACTTTCTTATAAAAAAAGCCGTTTATTGAGTTCTTTTTTGTATCTTTGCACCCTGAAACTTAGAAAAGTATAAAAAAAGATAATAAAGTACACCTATTAATAATGGGACAATTACAAGAAAGATACAAGAATTATCGTGAACCTCAGAAGTATATGGCTGCCGGTGTGTATCCATATTTCCGCGAGATCACAAGTAAGCAGATGACAGAGGTAACCGACATCGATGGTCATAAGATTCTGATGTTCGGTTCTAATGCTTATCAGGGTTTGACTAACGACCAGCGTGTTATTGATGCAGCAAAGGCTGCGCTCGACAAGTATGGTTCTGGTTGTGCAGGAAGTCGTTTCCTCAATGGTACGCTCGATTTGCACGTGCAGCTCGAAAAGGAGCTTGCTGAGTTTATGGGCAAGGATGAAACTTTGTGTTTCTCTACAGGATTCTCTGTAAACCAGGGTGTCTTGGCTTGCGTAGTAGGTCGTAACGACTATATTATCTGCGATGACCGCGACCACGCAAGTATCGTAGATGGCCGCCGCCTCTCATTCGCTACCCAGCTCCACTACAAGCACAACGATATGGAAGATTTGGAGCGCGTGCTCTCTAAGCTCCCTCAGGAGGCTATCAAGCTTATCGTTGTTGACGGTGTGTTCTCTATGGAGGGCGACCTGGCTAACTTGCCTGAGATTGTAAAGCTCAAGCATAAGTACAACTGCTCTATCATGGTAGACGAGGCTCATGGTCTTGGCGTATTCGGCAAGCAGGGTCGTGGTGTTTGCGACCACTTCGGTCTGACCGACGAGGTAGACCTCATCATGGGTACATTCTCCAAGAGTCTGGCTTCTATCGGCGGTTTCATCGCATCAGACAAGGATACTATCAACTTCCTCCGTCACAACTGCCGTACTTACATCTTCAGCGCCTCTAACACTCCAGCTGCCACAGCAGCAGCTCTCGAGGCTCTCCACATCATTCAGAATGAGCCAGAGCGTTTCGAGAATCTCTGGGATGTAACCAACTATGCCTTGAAACGTTTCCGCGAGGAAGGTTTCGAGATTGGCGAGACTGAGAGTCCTATCATTCCTCTCTACGTACGCGATGCTGAGAAGACATTCGTTGTTACCAAGATGGCTTACGATGCAGGTGTGTTCATCAACCCTGTTATTCCTCCAGCTTGTGCTCCTCAGGATACATTGGTACGTTTCGCACTCATGGCTACTCATACAAGAGAGCAGGTTGAGCAGGCTGTCCAGATCTTGAAGAAGATTTTCGTAGAAGAGGGAATCATCAAGTAAAATCAGATTTGCCGGTCTTCTCGGTTTTTACAGATTCGGGCAGTCGGTTTCTGATTTAAAAGTTCAGCAAGTATGGTTGCGGTTCTTAGCCGCTACTATATATAATAAGGTATAAGGGCAATTCCGGATAGGGGTTGCCCTTGTTTTTTGCCTGTTTCCCAGCTATTTTGCATTAAAATGCATGTTTTTTTGAAAAAAGTTAGGTAAAAATTTGGTGGAATCGAAAAAATGTAGTACCTTTGCACTCGCAATTCAGAAATGATGCTTAAAGCAATGCTTAAAAGGTGTCGTAGAGATGAGTAAGCGGGGTGTAGCGCAGTCCGGTAGCGCGCCTGTTTTGGGAACAGGTGGTCGCAGGTTCGAATCCTGTCGCCCCGACTCTATTTTCTCTCACTCAAACCTTTAGCAAAGCACAAGCGGGGTGTAGCGCAGCCCGGTAGCGCTCCTGTTTTGGGAACAGGTGGTCGCAGGTTCGAATCCTGTCGCCCCGACAACAAGAAAGCTAAGAAGAGACAAATCTTCTTAGCTTTTTTGCTATATAAAACTCCCGCCCTGGATGGGCTGGAGGGGGATAACGGAACTGAGTAATTATTATATACGTTTTAATTTTATAGAATCATGATTATAACGATAGCGCGCCAGTGTGGATGTGGCGCTATTCGCGTGGGCAAGCTGCTCGCCGAAAAGTATGGTATTCCTTTTTATACCCGTAAAAATATGATGGAAATGGCTGAACAGAGAGGAGTGCTCGACGAGATGGAGGCTTTCTTCGATGAGCGGCCGGTAGATGAACTGCTCTTCTCGATGTCGTCGCTTGGCGAAACGCAGAGGGCGCTGACAGAAAAACCGCTCCGTACACTTGCCGATATGATAGGCGATGAAGACTGTATCATCATCGGCCGTTGCGGAAACTATATCTTCCGCGAGCGCAAAGACCTGATTTCTGTTTTCCTGAGCGGCAATCTGGAGGCTCGCATAAAGGATATTCAGGAAGAACAGGGACTTTCGTATGATGAGGCTGAGGAGTTTGTAGAGCACACCGAGGATTGCAGAGTGGCTTATCATAAGTATTATACAGGCCTTACCTGGGGAAATGCCGATGATTACGACATCTGCCTGGATACTGTGCGCCTGGGCGTAGAAGAGACGGCAAGTCTCATTGAGCAGTATGTTAGCTTGATATAAATTTAAAGTAGATCAACATGAAGTTTTTAATTCAATTTTTGATAATCATAGCGTTCTCCTTTGCTGGGGAATTGCTCCATTTTTTGCTGCCATTGCCTATTCCGGCAAGCATCTATGGCATCATCCTGCTCTTCCTTGCGCTGGAAACAAAACTGATCAAGGTGAAGCATATCCGCGAAACCAGCAGTTTCCTCATTGCCATCATGCCCGTGATGTTTATTCCGGCTGCCGTAGGACTGATTGATTCCTATCAGGATATCGGCAATGCATGGTTCCAGTATATCGTAGTTACGGTGGTCAGCACCTTCGTCGTGATGGGTGCTTCGGGCTGGATTACGCAGTTGGTAATCAGAAAAGGAAAGGAGGCGAAAAAATGAACCAGTTGTTCCAGGATTCGGTTTTCTTCGGCGTTCTCATCAGTCTGGCAGCCTACGGCATAGGCATGCTGCTGAAGCTGAAGACGGGATGGTCGCTGATGAACCCGCTGCTCATCTCTATCATCCTCGTCATCATTACGCTCCTGCTGACGGGCGTAGATTACAAGACCTATTCGGCGGGCGCCAACAGCATCAGCTATCTGCTCACACCAGCCACCATCTGTCTGGCTGTGCCGCTTTATCAGCAGGTTGAGCTTCTGAAGAAGAATTATCGGGCTGTGCTGATCGGCATTGTTTCGGGCGTGCTGGCGAGTCTCTGCTCCGTGCTCATTCTCGCCCTCATCTTCCATTTCGACCATGCGTCCTACGTTACCTTCCTGCCTAAGAGCATCACTACCGCCATCGGTATCGGCGTTTCTGAGGAATTGGGCGGTCATGTTTCGGTTTCGGTGGTTGTCATCATCGTAACGGGTGTGCTGGGCAATATCTTTGCCGAGAAGTTCCTGAAGCTTCTCTCCATCAAGGAACCTATTGCCAAAGGTATCGCCATCGGCTGTTCTGCCCATGCGCTGGGTACGGCAAAGGCGATGGAAATGGGTACCATAGAGGGAGCCATGAGCAGTCTGAGCATCGTGGTTTGCGGTGTGATGACGGTTGTAGGCTCATCCATCTTTGCTCTGTTTATGTAGAGGCAGATACAATAATATTTCCCTTTTTCCGTTTTTATAGATATGAAACGGAAAAAGGGATTTTTGTATATAATGGGTGTAGGGATGGCGATGAGCGCCCTGCTTGCCAGTTGTGCCGACGATGAGAGTTTCTCAACGTCGAGGGGAGATGTGCTCTCGTTTTCGGTAGATACGCTGAAGATGGACACCACCTTCTCGAATGTGCCTACGCCTACCCGAAGCTTCTGGGTTTACAACCGTACGGGCAAGGCGCTGCGCTGCCAGTCGGTGCGTCTGGAAAATGGTAACCAGAAGGGCTACCGGGTGAATGTTGACGGCTCTTATCTGGGCACCGAAGCGGGATTCCAGACGCAGAATGTGGAGATCAGGAAGGGTGACAGCATACGTGTGTTCGTAGAACTGACTTCGGCGATGCAGAACAGCGAAGAGCCGCAGCTGGTGAGCGACAACCTGGTGTTTGCGCTGGAAAGTGGCGTGGAGCAGAAGGTGAATCTGAGGGCGTTTTCATGGGATGCGATGAAACTCAATTCGCTCGAGGTGAAGCAGGACCAGCTGCTGCAGAGCACGCTGCCGGTAGTGGTTTATGGCGGCATCAGGGTTGATGAGGCGGCTACACTGACCATTGCTCCGGGCACCCAACTCTATTTCCACGAGAATGCGGGTTTGCAGGTGTTCGGGTCGCTGAAGATTGAGGGCGAAAAGGACAGGGAAGTGGTGATGCGGGGCGACCGGCTGGACCACATGTTCGATTATCTGCCTTATGACCGCACACCGGGACAATGGCAAGGAATCAGACTGATGTCTTCGGCTCATGACTGCAAGATTTCGTTTGCTGATATTCATAGTGCCTACGATGCTGTGATGATAGAAGCGGGCGATGCTACGAAGCAGAAACTGCTCATCGAGAATGCTACGATTCATAACAGTCAGGGCTACGGTGTGAGGGTTGATTCTGCCAAGGTGCAGATTTATAACTCGCAGATAACCAACTGCTTGAAGCATCCGCTCTATGTAGAGGGTGGCGATGTTGAGGTAAACGGCTGTACCATAGCCCAGTTCTATCCGTTTGACGGGCGCCGCGAGTCGGCCATCGGTTTTGCCTCTCCGCTGCCTCGTTTCGAGGTGAGAAATTCGCTCGTAACGGGCTATCATGATGATGAGGTGGTCTGGGAGGCTCCGAAAGAGGAGGATGCCTTCAATTTCCTCTTCGACCATTGTGTGTTGCGCACGGAGAAGCTGGAGACGGACGACAGTCTGAAGTTCACCCATGTGGTTTATGAGGACATCAAGGATACGACGGTGTTTGCCGAGAAGCATTTCCGCCTTTTCGACACCGACAATCTGAAGTATGATTTCCATCTGCGCAAGGAGTCGGCAGCAATAGGAAAGGCAGATGCCGAAACCCTGCCTGCAACTGACCGTGATGGTTTGCCGAGAAAGAAAGAGCAGCCTGCCGCAGGATGCTTTGAATATAGGGAGGAATAATGAGTATAAGGAGGAATAATGAGTATAAGGAGGAATAATGATTATAAGGCGAAATAATGACTGAACTTTCGAATTTTTTCGCCACACGCCCTGAAAGGGCAGAAGCTCCTAGCCCAGGGCATCGCCCTGGGTAATTACGGACGCAAACCTGTCGCCCTGTAAGGGCAAAAGCTTTAAAATACCGGAATTAATAAAGCTTTTGCCCTTACAGGGCGACTTACTGATTGCTATTACACCCAGGGTGTTGCCCTGGGCTAGGAGCTTCTGCCCTTTCAGGGCGTGCTGCTCCTAGAACTTTGGTTCTTTACCTTTCTTATTCCTTCATGTTCGAATCTACGAAGCAGAAGGGAAGAAGGTCTTTGATGCTGTCGAAGCAGTAGGTGCCGTTCTCGCCATAAAGCAGGATGCGTACGGGGCGCTGGTAGCGGTCTTCCATCTCCAGTATCACCTGGCGGCAGGCTCCGCATGGCGAGATAGGCGACTTGAGGAAACCATTCCCGTTTCTCGCTGCTATGGCGAGCGTCAGGATAGGCTGGTCGGGATAGTTGCTCTGGGCACCGAAGATGGCGCTGCGCTCGGCACAGAGTCCCGAAGGGAAGGCGGCGTTCTCCTGGTTGGCTCCAATCACTATTCTGCCGTCGCCCAAGAGCAGGGCTGCTCCCACATAGAAGTGGCTGTAGTTAGCATACGCATTGCTGGTGGCAGCCTTCGCCCTGTTTACGAGCTCCTGCTCCTGCTGGCTCAACTCTGAGAGCTGAGCCACCATGTATCTGATGTTTAGGTTTTGCTCTTTCATAGATATAATGTTTTTATGATTTCTTTATTTCGTGTAGAAGTCGATGATGTCCTGCAGCGCCTTCTTGCATACCGGGCAGAATTCCGGCGTTTCGTTGATGCGCATACGGCAGTCCTGCACACCGCGGTAAACGCCCTTCACGCTGTATCCGGCACCTTCGAAGACACCCACCTTGCTCACCGCCTCCTTCTCTTTCTTTGAGAGCGGAGTAGGAATCTTGGTCTTCTTGTCTATCATGTTCTCCCATTTGCCGTGGAAATCGGCAAGGGTGGTGATGTTCTTCTCCCAAGGCTCTACATCGTGAGGATACATCGGTATCTGCTCCTGCTCGTAGGCGTATTCATCGGCAAGTCCGGCAAAGGAATGGCCAAACTCATGCACCACTACCGGCTTGAACCATTTCTGGTGGCAGGTGGTGAGATTGTATGAATTGAGGATGCCGCCACCGCCGTACTTATCCGAATTTACCAGCACGATGATGTGCTCGTATGGGGTACCTGCCAGCCAGTTGTGCAGGTCTTTGAGATGCAGGGTGGTAAGGTAGCGGTCGCTGTAGAAGGTGTCGAAATGAGAGCTGAGGGCGGTCTCGTGCCAGATGCCCTGGGCTGGGATGCTAGGTCCGCTCTGCTTGGATGGCGATTTTACGGCTACGATGTTGAAGCGGTCTCTCATGCTCTTGAAGGGTTCGTGGGCGAAGATGGCCTCTGTAGCCTCCTGCGCATCTTTCAGGAAGACAGGCATCTCTGCATCGGTATAGCCTTCAGCCACGTATGCGATGTGGATGCATCGGGTGGTGTCGGCAGCCTGCTGCAGGGTGACGTATGGTGTAGGCTTGTTGCCTTTCTGATGAATCAGAATGTCTTTCGGCGCTACCTGGTGGGTGAGCGTGGTGGTTATCTCGCGGCGGTTGTTGCGCAGGTCGAGGGTGATGTCTACGGTATCTTTCGGCATCGGAACGAGGAATACGTTCTCGAAACTCTGCGTATTCTTCTCTGCCTCTGGATAGGAGAGCCATTCCTGGAAGAGGGTAGAGAAGGAGTTGCGGTAGATGATTTTGCCCGAGCGGTGGTCGCGTACGGTTATCTGTCCGTTGCCCTCTACCGGGAGTTCGGCCAGTCGCTGCCGTTTGCCGTACCAGCGTGGCATTACGTTGAGTTCGTCTACGGCTATCATCTGCTGCTTCTGGTTGCCGGCAAAGGTATAGTCTACCCGCAGCGTCTTGTCTGTGAAATAGTCGTCAAAGTTTTGCGCCTTTATTGTGCCGGGTGCCATCAGCATCGCCATGGTGGCGAGGGATAATATCATTTTCTTCATTGTATTTTCATTTAAAATTCACATTCACATTCACATTTCTCACCGAATCACCAAGTGACCGAATCACTAATCACTTATCTCACCCTCAGTCGTGTTCCTACGCTTACCGGGATGTTAGGGTCGAGATGGTTCATCTTGTAGAGTTTCTCCAGTCGGATGCCATACTTCTGCGAGATGGTGTACATGCTTTCGCCCGGCTGTATCACGTGAGGGCGCTTCTTGTACTGCTTAGGTGCCTTGGAACGTTTCTTCTTCAGATAGATGATGTCGCCCTTGTGCAGCACGGCGTGCTTGTTGCGCTCGTTGTAGCGAGCCAGTTTGCGCCAGCTGATGCCCACCTCCTTGCCTATGCTCTTGAAGGTGTCGCCTTCGCGGGCATAGAGATAGTAATTCTTGTTGAAGATATGGATAGGGTGCAGCAATCCTTCGGCGTTTACAGGCTGGTCGGTACCGCTGTGGGTAGCCATGAAGCGGTCGTAGCGCTTGGCCTTGTCATACTGGTTGAGCTTGTAGAGTTCTATAATCTGTATCAGCTTGCTGGCATACTGCGGGTTGGTGGCGTAGCCGCAGGCTTTCAGTCCGCGAGCCCATCCCTTGTAGTCGTGCTGCGAGAGTTCGAAGAGGCGTGCGTAGCGTGGCTGGCGCGCCAGAAACTTGCTGTGGTCTTCGTAGCTGTCTCTTGCGTCCTGGTATACGCGGAAGCATTCGCCCCGGGCATCATCGTCGTGGTACTGGGTTGGTCCCGTCCAGTTGTGACATTTAATGCCGAAGTGGTTGTTGCCCTGGCGTACGAGGTCGCTCCTTCCTGCCGCACTCTCAAACAGTCCCTGTGCTAGGGTGATGCTGGCTGGAATGCGGTAACGGAGCATCTGCTCGATGGCAAGATCCTTATACTGATTGATATATGTCTGATAGGCCTGGTTCCACTTCAGCTGTGCGCCCATCGGGAGGCAGCAGAGCAGAGCGAGCCCTAAAATGTTTGCTTTTAGATGATTCATTCTGCAAAAATATAAAAAAAAACGGATAAATCGCGGTTTATTACAAAATTTTTAATATCTTTGCACAAAATATGACATACAAATGCAGGGGCAATCTGTCTCTTCTGAGAGAAACTGACTTGTTTTGTAGAAATAAAGATTTTAATAATGAGAACTCGTACAAAAGTAATTATAGCTATCGGCTCTAACAGAAATCAGGAGGAGAATGTGTTGAAGGCACATGAACATCTGAGATGGATGTTCAAGAACTGCCTCTTCGGTCCGCGCATGTGGACTGAGCCTATCGGACTGGAGAATTCAGACAAGTTTCTGAATCAGGTGATGATGGGGGAGACCATCTGCTCTAAGAAGTCTGTGCTTGCCGCGCTGCGGAGTGTGGAGCAGGGATGCGGACGCAAAATCCGTGGCCCTTATCGTAAGGTAGATGTTCCGCTGGATCTCGACCTTCTGCTCTATGGCGATGAGAAATTGCACGAGAGCGAGTGGGAGCGTGATTATATTCAGAGTTCTATCAGCTACCTCGAAGAGAAGGATGCTAAGAGATAATGATTTTGGCACGGAAAAAAGAAAACGGGAAACCCGAATCTGGTATGTAGATTTACAATACCGGATTCGGGTTTTCTGTTGTAAGATTGAGTTCTATTACTCTTCCTTCTTTCAGCGACTTCTGCACGTTGATGATGCGCTGGTTGCTGCTGCCCCTGAAGAAGAGGTCTTCATCGCGCAATGCCTGTACGAAGGGGCCGTCTACCAATACATCGATTTGGCGGAGGAGTTCCAGCTGCTCTGGATTCTTCACGAGGTTTTCGAAGAGATAGCCCGTAAAGCACCAGATGCTCTTGCTGCTCTGCTCCCTGATGGCGCGTGCCAGCTCGGCAAAGCCCTTTGCCTGGAACATAGGGTCGCCGCCCGAGAAGGTGACGTTGGCGAAGGGGTCGCTCATGATTTCCTTCATCAGCTCGTCGGTAGAGGTCATCGTGCCGTGGCTGATGTCCCACGACTGCGGATTATGGCAGCCCGGACAATGGTTGGGGCATCCCGCACAATAAATGGATGTGCGGAAGCCCGGACCGTCTACCATCGTATCATGTACGATGCTTAATACGCTGATCATTTTTACTTTTCCCCTCCGATATGGGTTACTCGGTCGTGGAGCTCGGCAAGCTTGCCGCTGTTCCAGCGGTCTGTAGTACCTACCAGATAACCGGTGATGCGCTGCAGCTTGTCGATGTGGTGGCTGCCGCACTTAGGACAAACCTCGAGGTGGGCGTCGGCATTCTCGTAGCCGCAGTCGAGACAGCGGTTGCGGTTGTGGTTTACTGAGCCGTAACCCATGTTGTACTTATCCATCATGTCTACCACGCTCTCGATAACAGAAGGGTTGTGGGTAGCATCGCCGTCAATCTCTACATAGAAGATGTGGCCGCCGCGGGTCAGGTCGTGGTATGGAGCCTCGACCTGTGCCTTCTTCAGGGCTGTACACTTATAGTATACAGGCACGTGGTTAGAGTTGGTATAATAGTCGCGGTCTGTAACGCCAGGGATGACGCCAAACTGCTTTCTGTCCTTCTTAGTGAACTTACCGCTCAATCCCTCGGCTGGAGTAGCCAGGATAGAGTAGTTGTGATGATACTGCTCGCTGAACTCGTTGGCACGGTCGCGCATGTAGGTAACAATCTTCAGTCCCAGCTCCTGTGCCTTCTCGCTCTCGCCGTGGTGCTTGCCGATGAGGGCAACCAGGCATTCTGCCAATCCGATGAAGCCGATACCCAGGGTTCCGTGGTTGATGACGCTCTCGATGGTCTCTTCCGGCTTCAGGTTTTCTGCGCCTACCCAGAGATACTTCATGAGCAGAGGGAACTGCTTGGCCATTGCCGTCTTCTGGAACTGGAAGCGCTCGTCGAGCTGCTTGGCTGTAATGTCGAGGATATTGTCGAGCTTGGCAAAGAACATGTCGATGCGCTGCTTTTCGTCTTCGATGCCCATGCACTCGATGGCGAGTTTCACGATGTTGATGGTAGAAAAGCTCAGGTTACCGCGGGCGATGCTGGTTTTCTCGCCCCAGCGGTCTTCGAACACGCGGGTACGGCAGCCCATGGTTGCAATCTCCCACTTGTAGCGCTCCGGATCATCAGCACGCCACTTCTCGTTCTGGTTGAAGGTGGCGTCGAGGTTCAGGAAGTTAGGGAAGAAACGGCGGGCTGTTACCTTGCAAGCCAGCTTGTAGAGGTCGTAGTTTCTGTCCTCAGGCAGATAGTTTACGCCTCTCTTCTTCTTCCATATCTGGATAGGGAAGATGGCTGTTTCGCCATTGCCTACGCCCTGATAGGTGCTCTGCAGGATTTCGCGCATGATGCAGCGGCCCTCGGCGCTGGTATCGGTACCGTAGTTGATGCTTGAGAATACTACCTGGTTACCGCCGCGGCTGTGGATGGTGTTCATGTTGTGGATGAATGCCTCCATTGCCTGATGCACGCGGTTCACGGTTTTGTTGATGGCGTGCTGCTCCAGGCGTTCGCGACCCTGCAGTCCGTCGAGCGGCTTCTCTATGTAGTCGTCGATAGGCGCATCATAGAGGTTGCTCAGGTCTTCGCCTGTCAGCTTCTCCAGGTTCTTCACCTCTTCCTGGTACGACATGCGTACGTATGGAGCCAGATAGAAGTCGAAGGCTGGGATGGCCTGACCGCCGTGCATCTCGTTCTGGCAGGTCTCGAGAGAGATACAAGCCAGCACGGCTGCGGTCTCGATGCGCTTGGCAGGACGGCTTGAACCGTGACCGGCTGTGAAACCGTGGTTCAGAATCACGTCGAGCGGATGCTGCACGCAGGTGAGACTCTTGGTTGGGTAATAGTCCTTATCGTGAATATGTATATAGTTGTGCATGACGGCGTCGCGTACATCCTCAGAGAGGAGGTAGTCGTCGACGAATGGTTTAGTGGTTTCTGACGCGAACTTCATCATCATGCCGGCTGGTGTGTCGGCATTCATGTTGGCGTTTTCACGGGTGATGTCGTTGTTCTTGGCATTGACGATGCTCATGAACACGTCGCGTGTCTTCGCCTTGCGGGCGATGTTACGCTGGTTACGGTATGCGATATACTTCTGGGCAACATCTTTGCGGGCACTCTTCATGAGCTCCATCTCGATGGCGTCCTGAATGGCCTCAACGCTCATCTGGCTCTTGCCGCGATAAGAGATGTGGTCGGTTATCTGCTCGATAAGAGTGGTATCTTCACCCTTGTCGGTATGCAACATGGCCTTGCGAATGGCTGCCATGATTTTCTGTTCGTTGAATCCAACGATGCGTCCGTCACGCTTTACTACTGTCTGGATCATTTTAGTATTACTTTTACGATTGATGTTTAAATTACTTAGTATTAAGTCATTATGACTTGAAGAGGTAGATAAGTACCTCCTTTTGACATTGCAAAGATATAAAATATTTCTGAAAGTAATTACTTTTGGACAACTTTTTTATCGTTAAAAAATATTAAGTCGCTGATAATCAGTGGGAAACAAAAAAGTTTCGGAAAACTTTGACAAATTTCTGCTTTCCGAAACGTTTAAGTTGTTATCTATCAGCGTGTTGCGCATTTTGTGCGCTTGTGTGCGTTTTCCCCTTGTTGTCTGTGTGCCGTGGCAGGGGGTGGGAATGAAAATCGCCGCAACGCCCGTGTATAGGGCATTGCGGCGATTCGGGGGTGATTATTTTGCTTGTCGCTTATAGTCGAGCGCAGCTCCGATGGCGGTGCAGAATTCCGAGTATTTCGGTATCCTGAACCTCACTCCGTAGAGTTTCTCCATGGCTGGGAACACCTCGCGGCATTGTGGCAGCAGGGTGAGGTTGCCGATGAGCACGAAATCCTTGATGCCCGATTCGAGCGATGAGAGGATGGTAGCCGAACCTATCGACTGCAGCACCATCCAGATGAGTCCCATGGCGATGTCTTCGCGCGAAGCGTTGGCCTTGGCGTTGCTGAAGAGCGATGCGGTGGCGTTCATCGGGAGTCCGGGCAGAGGCTTGGCGCTGATGTCGCCTATCAGCAGGTTTATCTTGCTCACGTCGCCGTCTTTGGCGAGGTTGATGATCTGCTTGATGTCGTCGGTCTTGAGCATGATGCGGCTCAGTCCTGCCAGGGTTCCGCCGCCTATGCCGATGCCTCCGATGTGCCTTATCTCGTTGTCATCGCATTTTACGAGCGATGTACCGGTTCCCATGCTCACCACGATCATGCGGTCGAGCTTGCTCTCGTATCGGGCGCCCAGTCCGTCGGCCACGAACTCCTCGCTCTTCGAGGTAGGCAGTCCGTAGATGGGCTCGTCGATATAGGCTGAACCTACGCCTGTGAGCATCACCTGTTCTACATCGCTCAGCGCAATCTTGTTGTCGTGAAGATACTTGCCGAAGGCTCCGTAGAGCGAGGTGATAGGGTCGGTGGCCTTGATGCGGATGGGGCTTACCACCACGCCGCTTTCATCGATGCCCACAATCTTGGTCGTAGAGATGCCTACGTCGATTCCTATAACAATCTTTTTCATTCCTTTATATATATAATAATGTGTATTTTCGCTGATGATGCCCCTCTAGAGCACGCCCATCTTGCAGAAGGTGATGAGCACGGCGTAGCCCACTATCATGCTCAGGATGCCCACCGTGAGTCCTGCCTTCACCATGTCGGTCTGCTGGATGAGGCCGGTAGAGTAGGCGATGGCGTTAGGAGGGGTTGAGATAGGCAGCGACATGGCGCAGCTGGCCGATACCGCTACTCCGATGAGGATGGTAGAGGTGCCGCCGATGGTGTTGAGCTTGTCGCCCATGCCGGCGCATACCACCGTGAGGATAGGGATGAGCAGGGCGGCGGTGGCGGTGTTGGAGATGAAGTTACTCAGGATGAAGCATACCAGTCCGGATACGATCATGATGACCAGCGGATTGAATTCAGCAAACGGAATGCTCTTTACGGCTGCCTCGGCAAGACCGGTGCCGTTCATCGCCAATCCGAGGGCGAATCCGCCTGCCACCATCCAGATGACAGCCCAGTCAATCTCCTTCAGGTCCTTGGCTGTAACCACTCCCGTAAGGGCGAATACGGCGATAGGGAGCATGGCCACGGTGTTGGCGTTGATGCCCAGCTGCTTGCCGAATACCCAGAGCACGATGGTTGCAAGGAAGGTAACGGCCACTACCGTGGTGCGCCAGTTGTGCTGCATGTTGCCCTCGATGTTGAGCTCGATTGTCTTGGCAGAGAACGGGAACATCTTGCGGATGATGACCCATGCCATCAGGAGCATGATGAGCACCATAGGGGCCATGATGAGCATCCAGTCACCAAAGCTGAGACCCAGGTTGAGTCCTGCAGGGTCGTTCAATACCTTGAAGGCGAAGGCGTTAGGAGGAGTTCCGATAGGGGTTCCCATACCGCCCAGGTTAGCTCCGATAGGAATGGCCATGGTGAGCGCCACGCGACCCTTGCCCGAAGGCGGCAATGATTTGAACACCGGTGTGAGGAAGGTGAGCATCATGGCGGCGGTGGCTGTATTTGAAATGAACATCGAGAAGATGCCGGTGATGAGCATGAAACCCAGCAGCACGTTCTCAGAACGCTTTCCGAATGGCGCAATCAGGGCCTTCGCCATCATCACGTCGAGTCCGCTCTTGGTAGCGGCTATGGCGAGTACGAAACCGCCCAGGAAGAGGATGATGGTAGGGTCGGCGAAACACGCCATCACACCCTGATAGTCGAGCAGCTTGCCCATCTCAGCCTCCGAGCCTTGCATGATCTTAAAGGCGGAGTCGCTGACGAAGAACAGCAGCACGAAGATGATCACTACGCTGGTTGCCCATGCCGGTATGGCCTCGGTGAGCCAGAGCATCACGGCCATGACGAAGATGGCGATGACGCGCTGCTGCACGATGGTTAGCCCTTCGATGCCGAAGCTGTCGATGGGCAGGTTCCAGACGATAACGGTAAGCAGAGCCGTTATGAGAAACAGCAATGCTTTCTTGCGATTAAAATCGCCATTCAATACTTTCTTTACAGTTTCTTGCATTATCTTTCTGTCTTAAGGATTATTTTCTTGCAAAAATACGTGTTTTTTTTGTATTTAGCAAGTTTTTTTGCAGAAATAGTGAAAAAAATGCCGAAAAATGTTGTTGTTTCAAGAAAAAATGCTATATTTGCAGTGGATTTACCGATAACGGCTATCGGTGATGCAGAAAACCTGGAGCACCCGGAAGGGTGATTCAGCGAACCTGATATGTCTAATAAATAAATTAGGAGATAATGAAATGAACAAGTCTGTAGTATTTATCATCATCCTGCTCGTGATAGTTCTCTCTATCATCGTATCGCAGTACTTCCATAAGCGCCACCATGAATATAAGATGGCGGACATCGAGAAGGCTATCCGCAAGGCTTATCCTAAGGGTATAGGCTCGATACGCAAGGAAGAACTGGTAACAGCTGTGAAGAAATACTTCCACTGTTCGGCGAAGGAGGCTCATTATATAATAGGTGTAGCCCGTCGCAAGAAGCTGGTTGATATCGCTGCAGAATATGTTACCATCATGTTTTGAAATAAGATAAAGAACATTATATACGTTTTAGCCGTGAGGCTAGGCTGTTGATTTAGTTTGAAAAAAAGTATTATTTATTTGAGGCACAAAGGATTGTTAACGACATGCTGATTCCTTGGGGAAATGTGTGGGTTAGCATGTTGTATTCGGGCGTCTGGTATGGTACATTGCGTAAACAATTTAACTGCCAGACAAAGTTTACCCTCCCTAGGACTTTTTAAGACCTGGGGAGGGTTTTACTTTTCAGGCTCAGCACCTTTTATTCAAGTCCGTCGCCGCTGTTTTCGCTTCCGGTTCCGCCAGTAGAATCGCCGCCCGATGGGGTATCGCCTCCGGATGGATTATCGCCTCCGGATGGGGTAGTAGGAGGCGTATCGGTAGAGGTAACCTGCTTCACCACCTTGCCGTTTCGGTCGTAGCAGGTGATGTTGACGGAAGTCTCTTCGAGTTCCTTCTTGATGTCGGTGTTAGGCACGAAGATGATGTATCGGCGGGTGATGAGGTTAGCGCTCACCTTGTTCACATCCTCTACGGCGGTAGAGTTAAGACCGAATCGGAGGCTGCCCAGTCCTGGCACAGCCACGCTGTGGCCCTCGGTGGCCCATGCAGCAATCACTTCGCCGATGGCCGACCATCCGGCGTTGATTACCGCCTTAGGCAATCCGCTGCGAACGGCGGCTTCTTCTATCACCTTCGTGGCGTTGAGCTGGCTGTAGAGTTCAGCCTGCATCACGAATGCCCACTTTTGCTTACCTTTTTCGAACGCTACGTTGCGCTCAATTGCTTTTACTTTAATACCCATAATTCAAATCGTTTTTTTAATGGTTAAACAAATCTGTTTACATGCAGCTGGTAACGCCGAGCGTAGTGCCTACGGCAGTAAGTACAGCAATAATCACCTGCAAGATAGTTTTCCAAACTTCCTTTTTCATTTTCTTTTTTCCTTTCTTTTTTTAATGGTTCAACAATCAGTTTTTTTAGTGGTTAATTCAGCCTATCTCTGAACGACAATGCAAAGATACAACATTTTTCTCTGAAAAACAATAGTTGTCCCGAATCACGTGCATCCTTGTCCCGAATCACGTGCATTCCTCCCTCATATCCCATTCTCTTCCGCCTAATTTAACCGCCATTAATTTAATGGCCATTAAATTAAATGTTAAATCCGTTAACATTATATGGCATGTTTTGCCTATCCAACTGCGTCCCGATGCAGTCGGCGCTACGTCCCGACGTATCGCCATCTGCGTCGGGACGCAGATGGCGGCGCGTCGCCACGCAGTTTTAGGCGCATCGGGCGCACAGTTACTTGCTATGTGGGTTAGCTGGTTGATAGGAGGAAAGGCAAAAATGTGAATGTGAATGTGAATTTGAAATGTTTTTCAATGTTACCTGAAGGAGAAGCGTATAATCGTGTTTGAGTAATAGTAGCCATTATAATAGGTTCATATTATATATATAATAAGGTACGCGCGCGAGGACTGAATTTCATTCACAATATCCAATAAAAGGAATGGATGGAACAACCCGATACATTGATTTACATTTCAAATTCACATTCACATTCACATTTTGTTTTGATGGTTTTATGAAAAAAGACAATTTGATAAAAAATAATTTAGAATTTATTTGTTTATTCGGGGAAAAAGTATTACTTTTGTAGATGCTATGAAAAATAACTTTCATGGTATAACTTAAACCAGAAACCAATGACTGGACTTATCAAAAATAGCACAGAAAAGACTTCTTACGTTGTCTTCAAGTTTGATTTCTGCAAAAGCCGGAATCTTTCAAGTATCGAGGGTACTCTACCCTTGGAATTTCCCGAAATGCCATCGCCTGAAAAATATCAGGAGTGTCAGACTGGCTTCGAGAAGGTAATGGACAGTTTGCTGAAAAGCAAGAAAATGACTTTGGTGGAATCACGGAAGTATGAGGAAGACGTTATTCACGACAACCGAATATTGGGATTTCGCGAAGGTGTGGCTGTGCTGGATGTATGCGCAGACAAGAAAGAATTTTATTGGAGTGATTTTAAGGAGAATGAAATTCACAACCAGCCTTTCTGCAAGGTGATTATTGATAATCGCCCCAACAAAGGATTCCTTTTTGTGGAAGAATCTAGAATCTTCGGCGGCAAAAGAGGGCAGGACAAGGTGGTGGCTCTTCTGCGTGATAATATCAACAGGGTGGCGAATCAATATGGCTGGAATATGGTGATTTCTGCCAAGTTGCCACCTGGTGATTTCTTTGATGCCGTGGCTGAAAGAATCAAGGCTGGCTGCAGACCAAAGGCTGTGGTGTTTTCTTTTCCTCGCCATCAGTCTCTCAGCGATGCGCCATATTCCTTTGTCATGCAATTACAGCTGCAGCAATCCTTTATGGAGTGTCTCAATGCCAGTAAGTATCAAGTGCTATATGGTACAGATAAAGGTGAGCAGTTGCGCTTGGACAAGGCAAACAGAGACGTTGCCATGTTGGTGAACCTGTGCAGCAAGGAAGATTACGGCATCAAGGTATACTATTGGAAAGGTCCGTGCACCTCTTCCCGTTCGCTGAAACGAACCAAGGTGAAAATCTCCGATGCAGAGATTTCTGCCCTGGTTATAGGAGATGCTGTCTGTTGCGATTGTCATGGGAATTCTCAGTTTGCTTTGATCAATTCTCTTGATGTGATTCTTGATGATTTAAATGGTTACGACGATGAGGTTATTTAAGATGAAGACCAGACAGATGGTAGATAAATCTTTCTCGCAACACATGATTTATCAGGTTTTCAGAGCCATCACCCATGATATCTTCAATGATAAGACGTGGTTTCCTACGTCCAGATGTTCATGCGAGGATGTTTTTTATGAGGTGTTCTGCATCGTAGACAAAATGATGTTTTCGCATACCGATACCGAGAGCCGCCTGGCCTTTGTGGAAGGAATAGGGCAATATGAGAAAAACTATGTTGACGAGGATGAGTATGCTACAGCTCAGGAAGAGCGGCAGAGAATCGTATTTGTCATCCTGTATATGGCAGCTGTGATACTTCAGATGATGCCTTTGGAGTCGAAAGTGTTTCAATTTTGCTCAATGATTATGGGGCAATGGAGAGGCTACGTAACTCAGGAGTTTTCTCAGCGGTGCCTCGGAGCAGTCGTGAAGAACCATGAGGTGGTTGAGCGGCTGGCAGCCAATATCGGTTATTATGGCGAGGATGGTTTCTTCGTTTCATCTCAGATCAATGAACTGATGCGCCAGAACAATGATGAAGATTATCTGCACGGATTCGAGCCTGAACAGAAGAGGACATTGGAATTGGAAGTGACAGACGATGAGCATCAGGAAAACGGCGGGCAGGAAAAAACGGAAGAAGATAAGGAGAAGAAATGGGGCGACTTGAGCCAGGGAGAAAGAGTAAAGCGAGCCTTGCAGAAGATGATAGACGAGAAGGCTATTCCTTTGAAGAAAGACTATGCCCTGATTATGGTGGCGCTCTCCAGTATCAAAGATTTTGAAGGCAAATTTGATAATGGCGCATCTTTCTGCAAGTATCTTACAGAGCAGCTGAAAATGCCTTCCGACCTGACCAATGCCAGTGTCATCTCCAAGCGTTTCTCCAAGATGCGTGGCGAATTTCCCAACTGGAGTTTTGATGATGTAAGTGATCCTAACGCCCGGCAGAAACTCATCAATATCGCTAACCGCTTTGTTGCCATCTACCGTAAGGGGCAGTAGGAAGCGGGGAAATGATTGCTTCTTGTGAGTGTTGGCAAGTTTTAGATGGAATGTTAAAAACGTAAAATAGAGCAAGTTTTAGGCATATTTTACGTTTAACAATAGAATAGGTTTAATAGATAAATTAGAATATGAAGTATTTAGTAAAAAAATCAGTCTTACTACTGTTGGTAGTCTTGGCTTTTTGTGCGTGTGACAACAGCAATGACAATGGTGAAGTTATTCAGCCAAATCCACAGTCATGGAAAACTGTCGTCAATTATACTGGCGAAGTAGAGTTTGTGGTGGATGCGCCACAAATTCGTGAGGATATAGAGCAGGATTTGAAGGCAAACCCTCCTTTTGGAGGAAGCAAGAAATATCAGTTTATCATAAAAAGCCACTCGACGCTTGCTGCTTTATATATGCTATATGCGGTGAATCCTGAGGACGATAAGTCTGCTGACGGATATATACTGGACATCGCTGGTAAAGTGGAGTATAAGGACAATTATAGATTGTTCCCTACCGCATCTGGACTAGCTTGGTATAAGGAGAATATTGTGCCTGTCGACACAAAGGATGGCAAGCCTGTTGCAACATACGATGTGTTTATACAGCAACCTATTCCTGCTTCTACGGTTGGTAGCAAGATGTATTTCTGCGAAGACCTTACGGAGAAATATCGCCAGAAGTTCCCTAATGAAGATATTCATGCCGTGGTTCGCCGTTTGGTTCTTTCTTATGTCAGTGGGGGTGATAATATAAAAGAATAGGAACATATCTGAACAGAAGATTTTTTAGAAATAATACAGTATCAGCACTTTTTGCTTCGTTTGCAAGCAAAGAGTGCTTTTTTTATGCCTTCAGATGAGCTGGAGGCTTAGCGGAAGGCTTAGTTGCCGGCGATGAGGCTTAGTAGGAGGCGAACCGGCAGGACGCCTATTGCCGGGGAGGCTTTTTTTCCTTACTTTTGCATTCAGAAATAATCAATGATTGGGATTATGGAAAAAGGAAAGAAAATACCTCCACAGGAAGCGTCTCGGACTAATCCAGTGGCAAAGCCTGAGGATACCAAGGGCGGAATCAATAACAAGGTATCATCTGGGGTGATAGGAAAAAAGCTGGCTGAACAGGCAGAAGAGAATGAAGAGATGCCCATGCATCACCTGATTGCCGATAAGGATTATCCGTCGGGCATCAGAGAATGGATGACCACTTCGCCTTCTGACCTCAAGTATCCTACGCTGGTGGTGGCTGCTGCCATGCTCAGCGTTTATCTTACACGTGTCAGAATACAGTATGTGTATGATAATCAGGGAGAAAAATCGGCCATCGTGTTGCAGGTCATCGTAGAGGGCGAGCAGTCGAGCGGAAAGTCGTTTGCCAGATACATCATGCGTACCCTGATGAAACCTTTCATCGAGCGCGACAGCGAAATGAGAGCCAAGGAGCAGGAGTATGCTGCCCTGAAGCGACGCCAGGGCAAGAAAGATGGCAAGCTGCCACCCGAACCGAAGACCGACATCACCATCCTGCCCGAAACCGTATCGCTCACCATGTTCATCAAGCGATGCGATGCTGCCGTCAAGCTCTATGGTGCTCCGAAGACGCTCTTCGAATTTGCCGATGAGATTTCTGCCATCGTGCATTCTGCCAAGCGCCAGTTTGCCGACCTCTCGCAGGTTATCAAGACGGCATACGATCTGGGCAGCGTATATGGTCAGGATTTCATGAGCGAATCCAGCTATAGTGCCATGGTAGATGCCTTGCTGTCGTTCGTTTTCTGCGGCACCCAGAGTGCGGTGAGCAGATATATGAACAAGGCTGCCATTGAGGGCGGTGCTGTAACCCGAACCATCTTATGCCCGCTCATCAGTCATCTGGGCGACAATCCGCCACAGTTTCAGGCGTTGACCGATATGCAGCGTAATGAGCTGGAGAATACGTTGGATAAGCTCTTCGGGTTGTGCTACGAGGAAGATGGAAAATTCCATCAGGAGATAGAGGAAGATATGAGCTGGCTCTACAAGACGGTGGTAAAATGGTGTAACGACTGCCGCCAGCAGGTGGTGAAAACCATGTCCAAGTCGATGGATGTCTTCTACAAGCGCAGTTCGGTTTCAGCCTTCCGCATCGCTGCCCTCATGCAAGTGCTTTACAAAGTGGAAGGGAAGAAGAGCGAGAAGGAAATCCGGAAACTGGTCAGGCAGACCTATCTGGCTTGTGCCGACCGCATCTTGCAGAATATGTTGCAGCGGTGGGGCAAGGCTTTCGAGCAGATTTCTGCCGAGGGCGAAGGAGAGCCTTATCATACTGTAGACTATTTCAGCGAGTTGCCGCAGGAATTCTCTTATCAGTTCCTGGAGGAATTTCTGAAGCAGAAGGAGCTCAAGACGCCTGCCCGCAACATGGTGTGCAACTGGCGCAGATGGGGATGGCTCGAAAAACCAGCAAAGGGCGAGGATAGAAAGGTGCTTAGAAAGACGCAGCAGAAAGGCACTATTGGTGATGGTAATATTAAAAAAGACAATTAGAAGATGGCAGAATATATTGATTCGAATACGCTCTCTAGACTTAGAGCTATCAGCATCCTGGAGGTTGCTGATGAATTGGGAATGGGTTTGCGGTATCATAATGCCCTTTGTATCAGTCATAATGATACCAATCCGAGTTTGCATTTCTGGACTTCCACCAACACTTGTCATTGCTTTGCATGCGGGTGGGGTGGAGATAATATCGACCTGGTGATGAAACGGGAGAATCTCTCTTTTCCGGAGGCTTGCCAATGGCTGTGCAGAAGATTCAATATCAGCGCCGGTAATCATTCTGCGGGAAACCGTAAGGATGTGCTTCATCGGGATAAAGCTGTTGCTGAGCATAAAAAATCTGAATGTGATACGGACAGACTCAATCTCAGAGGCGAGTTTCAGCATAAGCCTGACGTAGATTATCTGATGCGTATGCTCATGGGTAAGAAACTGACAGATAAAGCCAAGGATTTCCTGTTCTATCAGAGAAAGTTGCGCCCGGAATATATCTATTGGTGTAGAGTGGTGAGCACAGATTTCTCCATTGCTGGCTATCGTTTTGGTGGAAAGTTTTTTGATGGTCCTTCCCTGTTGATTCCCTATTATAACGTTCATGGCAATCTGCTGACGGTTCAGAGCAGATATCTGGGAGATAAGACTGAAGAAAAACCGCGGTTTAAGTTTGCACCAGGTAGCAAGCCGATGGTATATGGGATGCAGATCTTGCCGCAGGTGACAGAAAAAGAGCCATTGGTTATTACCGAGGGATGTACCGACTGTTGGAGTGCTATGTCTATGGGTTACAAGGCAATAGCCATCCCGAGTGCTACGCTTTGTAATGAAGAATGTCGCAATCTTTTAGCGGGAAGGAATCTTCACATGTGGCCTGATCAGGACAAACCGGGCATCGGTCTTTATATGAAACTGAAGGAAATGTTCCCTCAGCTGGTGTACCATCAGTTGCCGGAAGGTTGCAAGGATTTGTCTGATTATTACCAGTCGTTTTACGTTCAGAAAATGTGAAAGTGAATGTGAATTTCAAATGTTTTTCTATTGTTGTTTTTAAGTTGTTGCGTATTATGATGAAGTTGTTTTTAAATCGTTTACGTAGAGATCATGGCGCCATTGTTGGTCGCCTTAGTCAGGAAGTAGTTAATCGCCAGGGTATCGTTGTAGGCCATCAGTACATTTGTGATACGATGGAGCGCGAGGGTGGCTGTCTGGAGCCGGGTGAATATCACATCATGGTGGCTAAATGCAAATGCTTCGCCCGCCAGATGCTTTTCCTCGAACCGATAAGGGATGATTCTTCTTCATCTTCCTCTCTGCCTCTCCCCGAAACCTGCAAGCTTTGCCGCATGGAGCGCAAGAGTCATGAGTTCGGGTGTCTGGATGAGCTGCATGCCCTTTCGTGCCCCATGCTTCAGCCGGGCAACGGTCCGTTCCGGCTGCGCCAGGGTGGCATCCTCATCGGCGAGGCCCATGCTCCCGGCTTCGTTCTGAGGAGCCAGGAACGCTTCCTCCAGCTCTTCGACCGGGTCAGCAAGATGCTCAGACGTGGGGGTGAGGTGGTCATCAAGATAGAGTAGGTTTAGGGCAGTAGTGGTACCATATAAATAGGTACGCAAAGCGTATCGCCATCCTTCTTCAAATCTTTGGTATAAACTAGATATTTGTGGGCAATTCTCGAAGAATACTTTTCTGAGAATTTGTCCAAAGAGGTATGTGCTTTATAGCCAGATGACTTTACTTCAATCGGGCTCACCTTGCTGCCATCTGATAGCAGAAAGTCTATCTCGTAATATCCTTTTCCATCTAGTTTGAGGATTGTATGATAGTACAAGTCCTTGCCTGAAGCTTTGAGCATTTGGGCCACTACATTCTCATAGACGTATCCTAAGTTGGCATCCAGTTTGTCACTCAATAGTTTTTGATAGATGACATTGTCTGTGAATGACTTGGATTTGAATGCCAATGTGATGAAAAGTCCCGTATCTGAAGCATACATTTTGTAGCGTTGCAAGTCTTTGGTCAAGGCTAGTCCTACGTTTGGATCGTTGGTATGATAGGCTATGTTGGCTACTCTTGATTCTTCCATCATTTGCACAATGTCGGTTACTCTATCAGCTTTTTCTCCTGGTATAACGGAAGATACACTATATCTAGTTGCATTCTTGCTTAGCTGCGATGGGATGGCATCGTACATGGATGAGGCTTTTCCCGAAGTGTCTATCTTTCGGAGATCTTCTTCATATAGAGCGATAATGTCACGTTTCACCGTGTCTACAGCACTGAGATTGTTGGTCTTGATGTACTTGTCTACAGCTTGTGGCATCCCCCCAACCAACATATACAGTCTAAAATCACGCATCAGCTTTCTATGCGTAGCATCGCCCAGACTTTGGCGAGCTGCTAAGACTTTTCTAAGCAAGGGAATGGTTACGCTGTCGCCTAGTGCCCATCTGAATTCTTCGAAATCCATGGGGTGCATGGAAATGCGTGTCTCTTCGCTAGGAATGATAATGGACTGAACATTCTTGCGAATGGAAATCAATGAACCTGTCTCGATATAGTCGTATCTGTGATCTTTTACAAGATGCTTGATGGCTTGGCGTGCTTTGGGGTTGTTTTGCACTTCATCAAAGACAATGAGTGATTTTCTTTCTTTGAGATCTACATTGTAGTTGAGCTGCAAGCGAAGGAATATGTAGTTTAAGTCAGAGAGGTCCTCAAACAAGGCATTGACTTCTGGGGATGTCTTTGAAAAATCAATGAGAATGTATGAGTCATACTCATTTTTGGCAAACTCTTCCACTATGGTTGACTTGCCAATTCGTCTGGCTCCTTCTATCAAAAGTGCCGTTTCTCCATCACGCTCTTCCTTCCATTTGAGCATGTCTTGATATATTTTCCTTCTAAAAACTGTCTCTGTACTCATATTTGTCTAATTATTAGTTGATTATGCGTGCAAAGATACAACTTTTGCCGAAATCCGCAAAATGTTTTAACCTTATTTTGCCGAAATCCGCAAAATGTTTTTATCTGTTTTTGCCGAAATCCGCAAAATGTTGCATGGGTTCTCATGAATGTTATTTGATTTTTCCCCATCGTCTTTTGGGGATTTGCCACTTTGCCATCTCTGGGATTCTTTATACTTTTGTAGCAGATGATTGCTAAGCGGTGACGTGACTCGCTCAGCAGCGTACTTCGGGCGCAGGATGTGCTACTGATACGGGCAATGGTCCCTTCACGCTTCGTCAGGGCGGCATCTTGGTGGGCGAGGTCTGTCCTCTCGGCTTCGTAGAAGTTTCATTGCGTAAAAATCATCATGTTTTTACGCAATGAAACTTTTTTTTACCGAAAACTCCCCTCCGTACAGAAAAAAAGGGCTATGCCCCAGATAATCTTCTTCATTTTGATTTATTAAATTGTAGCGTTAGTTAAATTTGAGGGCAAAAGTACAAAGATTATTCGAGAAAACAAACGGAAAATGGAGATTTCTTCGTATCTTTGCACACATATTTTGTAAGATTATGAAGAAACTGTATATTCTTTTGTGTGGGGCTACGGCGGCCCTGCTGATGGCGGCATGCCAGGGAGGAAAGACGGCTGCTGCTGATGCGGAGGCTGGCGATACCCTGGAGATGAAGTACGCCAAGTTGCTCACCATCGTGAAGCATGGCGATGGGGAAGAGACTTCCGATGCTGCAGAAGGTATTGATTATCAGTATGCTGAGGCTATCATCGCCAACCCCTGGAAGGCGGGAACGATGCTGCATCGCTACATCCTGATTCCGAAGGGAAAGGAGGGGGATAAGACGGTGGCGATGCTTGCCAGAAGGCGCAGCACGGGGGCGAGATGCACTACCGATACCGTGCGCACACCGGTGGAGAGAAGTGCCGCTTTCATCGCTCCCCATTGCCAGCTGATGTACGAACTGGGCTGCCAGCAGGCCATCCGTGGTGTCTGCGACCTCGATTACATCAATATTCCGGATGTAAAGAAGAGGGCTGCTGCTGCCGGAAATGCTGCTGCCCGAAAAGCTTCTGTAGGAAATGTTTCTGCAGAGAATGCTGCTGCCGGAAATTCCATCGTGGATTGCGGTTCGAGCATGGCGCCCGATATCGAGCGTATCATCGCTCTGAAACCCGAAGCCATTCTCCTTTCGCCCTTCGAAAACAGCGGAGGATATGGCAAGCTCGACAAGCTGCATATCCCCATCATCGAAGCTGCCGACTATATGGAGTCTTCGCCATTGGGCAGGGCGGAATGGATGAAATTCTACGGCATGCTCTTTAAAAAAGACGGGAATGCACCGAAGACCGCTCTTGCTGCATCTTGCGAACCAAAGGCAGATTCGCTCTTTGCGAAGATAGAAAAGGAATATCTGAAGCTGAAAGTTGAGGCTGCCGGGTATCCGAAGGGCCTCTCCATCCTGACCGAAAGAAAAACGGGAAATGTATGGTATGTGCCTGGAGGTCAGAGTACTATCGGTATTCTGCTGAAGGATGCCAATGTCCGTTATATCTTCGAGGACGATGAACATAGCGGAAGTCTGGCGATGAGTCCGGAGCAAATCTTGGCGAAGGGAAAGCAGGTGGATGTATGGGCGTTCAAGTATTTCGGTGGTGCCCCTTTGTCGCAGGCTCAACTGCTTCAGGAATATGACGGCTACAAGGCTCTTGCTGCCTTCAACCGGGGTAATATCTATCAGGTAGATACCTCTACGGTACCTTATTTCGAGCTTACGAGTTTCCATCCCGAACTGCTGCTCAGAGAGTTCATCATCCTGGCGCATGGCAGCCGGTTCGGCAAATTGAGATTCTATAAGAAATAGGGCTTTAATCAGAGATTTTACAAGAAATAGTTTTAGTGAATGAAAACCATCGTTTTAGGGGCAATCGCCATTATCATACTGTTTTTCGCCAACCTGGCATGGGGGAGTGTAAACATCCCATGGCAGGAAGTGGGGGCGATTATTTCGGGCTCTCAGACTGACGAAACCTACCGCTATATTCTGTTGGAATCGCGACTGCCGGCGGCGATTGCCGCTTTGCTTTCGGGCGCAGCCCTCGCCACGAGCGGCTTGCTCCTGCAGACAGCCTTCCGCAATCCTCTGGCGGGTCCTGACGTATTCGGTATCAGCAGCGGAGCCGGACTGGCTGTAGCCATCGTGATGCTTGCCTTTGGCGGCAATATTGCCCTGGATGATTTAGGGGTAGGTTTTCTGGGCGATGCCGGCAACTATGCCATCGGCGGTTTCCTGGCTATCCTCATCGCAGCCTTTATAGGGGCTATGGTGGTGATGGGCATCATCACCTTCTTTTCTGCCATTGTGCGCAGCCATACGGTACTGCTCATCATCGGACTGATGGTGGGTTATCTTGCCAGCAGCGCCATCTCATTGCTCAATTTCTTCAGTACGGCAGAGGGCGTGAAATCGTATATGGTTTGGGGCATGGGCAGCTTTGGCAATGTTTCGAGCCAGCAGGTGATGTTCTTCATCCCGTTGGCCCTCATTGCCCTGGCTGCGTCTCTGCTTCTTGTAAAACCGCTGAACGCCATGCTGTTAGGCGAGCAGTATGCCGAGAATCTGGGTTTCAATATCAGGCGTCTGCGCATCGTTCTGCTCATCATCACCGGTCTTCTTACGGCTGTGGTTACCGCCTTCTGCGGTCCCATCGCCTTCATCGGTCTGGCAACGCCGCATATCGCCCGCCTCATCATCGGCACGGAGAATCATCGCCGTCTGTTGCCCGTCACGATGCTGATGGGTGCATCCATTGCCCTTCTCTGCAATCTCTTCTGCACCCTTCCGTCGGACGGTGGCATCATCCCCCTGAATGCCGTCACCCCGCTGTTCGGCGCCCCCGTCATCATCTATGTTTTGGTGAAAAAGAAATGATAGAACATCTTAAAACTAAAGTTTTATGGCTTAGATTAAACCATCTAAGTCCTTAAATAAGGTGTTAGAAAAAGAAACAGCCAACTTTCAATTGGGATATTGAAGGTTGGCTGCTTTTTTATAGTTTTCTTCTGAACTGTCTAATCAGGTACTTGGGATTTCTTCTCATATCCCATAAGTCAACAAGGATAATTCTATCGTATTCTTTATCATACCGATAGATGATTTTCCAATTTTTCATGATGATGGCACTACGGTATGAACGTAAGAAACTCTTCAGAAGAGGTTCTTTTGGCGAAGAGTAAGGGTGAATAGCCAAGCGATTTCGAATGCTTTGGTATGCTTGGTTGAATCGCTTTACTGTGGTAACTCCAAATTCAAATAGAGCATAGGCTAACACTTTTTCTAGCTCCTGGTTAAATGGCTTAGATGGTTTTATATAAGCCATAATCCCTTTGCTTTAAGATGTTCTATCATATCCTCTTCGTCAATGAGACCATTTTGCTCTATGTCGGCTTCTATGGCCTCTATACGGGCTATGGCTTCTTCTTCGTTGATAGGTCCCCATCCTTCAGGTATTCTATCCCATTCAAAATCATCATCGAAGTTATCTTCGGCGATTTTTTTTCCAGGAAGTACAACTGTAGTATTTTCATGATAGGCCGGTGTTGGCTCTTCTGCAAAAGCAGCACCATGGTCTTCCTGTAAGTGATATTTCTTCTCTTTCATACCTTTTCTTTTTTATTTGTGGCAAAGATAATGCAAACGAGTGCAATGAAAGCTTGCTTTCAGATTGCCGAGTGCAGTTTATCTTATGCAAAGATATGAAGAATTATTTAAATATCCAAGAACATTTGAAAAAATATTATTTTCTCCGTCTATTTTTTTTGCCATGATGTTATCAGAACCTTACTTATTCACGACATTAATCGGATTGCCCTCGAGAAATGCCTTTACGTTGGCGGCTACCTGCTTGTTCAGGCGCTCGCGAGCCTCGTAGGTGGCCCAGGCAATATGAGGGGTGAGGTAGGCATTAGGCTCGCCGAAGAGCGGATTCTCCTTTGATGGTGGCTCCTGAGCCATTACGTCGGCACAGTAGGCACCCAGACTGCCTTCGTGAAGGGCAGTGGCTACAGCCTCTTCATCTACCAGCGGACCGCGACCTGTATTAACCAGGATGGCGGTATCCTTCATCTTCTCCAGACTCTCCTTATTGATGAAATGATAGGTGTCATCAGAAAGCGGACAATGGAGCGAGAGAATATCGCTCGTGGCAAGCAAACCCTCCTTGCTCACCTTCTGGATCCACTCAGGCAATGAGCTGGCACTCTTGCTGGTGCAGGCACAGATGTTCATGCCAAACTGGCGGGCGATGTTGGCAACCTTCATGCCGATATTTCCCAGTCCCATGATACCCAGGGTCTTGCCGGCAAGCTCCATCAGTGGGGTATCCCAATAACAGAAATCCTTATTGTAAGCCCAGCGCTCGTTGCGGTTCTCCTGGGTATAATGCTCTACGCGGTTGGTTACGGCAAGGATGAGGGCGAAGGTCATCTGCGCCACGCTGTCGGTGCTGTAGGCAGGAATATTGGTTACGATGATGCCCTGTTTCCTGGCAGCCTCGATGTCTACCACGTTGAAACCGGTAGCCTGGATACCGATGTATTTCAGTTTACGAAGCTGCGCCAGCGTCTCTGCATCTATCTGCACCTTGTTCAGAAGGATGATGTCGGCATCCTTGGCACGTTCCACTTTCTCTGCATCTGATGTGCGAGGATAAACTACCACCTCGCCCAGTTTCTCCAGAAGATGATAATCCAAATCTCCCGGGTTTGCGGCATAGCCGTCTAGAATAACAATCTTCATAAATTTTTCACGTTTTCTGTATATAAAATAAAAGTTTCGCAAGTATTGTCCCATACGCCCTGAAAGGGCAGAAGCCCCTAGCCCAGGGCATCGCCCTGGGTAATTACGGACGCAAACCTGTCGCCCTGTAAGGGCAAAAGCTTTAAAACTCCAGGCAAAACATAAGGCTTTTGCCCTTACAGGGCGTCTTGCTGATTGCCATCATACCCAGGGCGATGCCCTGGGCTAGGAGCTTTTGGGCCTTCAGCCCGTACTTGAACCACATGCGAAAGTTCAGTATAAAATGAAAAGCCTTCCCCCCTGAAAAAGAGAAAGGCTTTTCCGTATGTATGGTTTATTCGTTCATCAAGTAGTTCTTGAATGATGCGAAATCCTTGGTCATCTGGATGCTCTTCTTCTCACCCTTCATGAATTCTGCAAGGCGTGCAGGAATCTCAATGTCGCTGTCAAGGATGCTGTCTACCTTCTCCTTGAACTTGGCTGGATGAGCGGTCTCGAGGAACACGCCAACCTCACCTGGCTTCAACTGCTCCTTCAGGGCGCGATAGCCGCAAGCTCCGTGAGGGTCAAGCACATACTTGGTTTCATTGTAGCACTGCTTTATGGTTTCTGCAATCTGCTCGTCCTTGTATGTAGCACCACCGATGTAGGCAGCGATGGCATCGTGATCGCCCTTGTAGAGGTCGTAGATGCGGGCAAAGTTTGATGGGTCGCCTACGTCCATGGCATTGGCGATGGTCTGCTTGCTAGGCTGTGGATTGTACTTGCCTGTCTGCAGATACTCGTAGAAGATATCGTTGGCGTTGTTGGCTGCGATGAAGCGGTGGATAGGCAATCCCATCTCATGGCCGAAGAGTCCGGCTGTGATGTTGCCGAAGTTGCCGCTAGGCACGCAGATAACCAGCTTGTCGGCGAGACCCTTCTCCTTCATGCGGGCATAGGCATTGAAATAATAGAATGCCTGAGGCAGGAAGCGGGCTACGTTGATAGAGTTGGCTGAGGTGAGCTTCATGTGCTTGTTGAGCTCCTCGTCCATGAACGCAGACTTTACCAGCGCCTGGCAGTCGTCGAACACGCCATCTACCTCGAGGGCTGTGATGTTCTGGCCGAGGGTAGTGAACTGGCTCTCCTGAATCTTGCTCACCTTGCCCTTAGGATAGAGCACGTAAACATGGATGCCGTCAACGCCGAGGAAACCGTTGGCTACAGCCGAACCGGTATCGCCCGATGTAGCTACGAGCACATTCACCTCTTCCTTGCCCTCCTGACGTACGAAGTACTGCAGGAGACGGGCCATGAAGCGCGCACCCACATCCTTGAAGGCGAGGGTAGGACCATGGAACAGCTCGAGAGAGTAGATGTTTGGCTCTACCTCGACTACAGGGCAGTCGAATGCCAGGGTATCGTATACAATCTTCTTCAATGACTCGGCATCAACGTCCTCGCCAAAGAAGGCATCAGCTACCTTGTAGGCAATCTCCTGGAAGGAGAGTTTCTCGATGTTGTCGAAGAAATCCTGTGGCAACTTCTTGATGATTTCTGGCATATAGAGACCACGGTCTTCTGCCAGACCTTTAACTACCGCCTTGTGAAGGTCGGCGATGGGTGCTTTCTTATTTGTTGAATAATATTTCATTTTTTACTTTTAACTTTGAGATTTGAACATTAAACTTTATGATTAGCTTTGGGGACTATCATGAAGCCGTTGATTTTAATTGATCGCCATGAAGGCATTCATGAATTCCTGCAGCTGCAGCATGCCGTAACCGCCACTTACGCAGCTTACCTCGTCATACTTCTCTACGCTATCCGGCTCAATGCCAGGGTAATAGATGATGAAAGGCACAGGCTCCTTGACGTGGGTACGAATCTCTACCGGAGTAGGATGGTCTGGGAGAACAGCGATGCATACCGGCTCGTCCCAGGTGCTTACCTCATCGAAGATAGGCTTGATGAGTCGCTGGTCGAGGTTCTCGATGGTCTTCAGCTTCAGCTCCAGATCGCCATCATGACCTGCCTCGTCGCTCGCCTCTACGTGAACATAAACGAAGTCGTCGCCATCCTTCAATGCCTGTATAGCTGCGGCAGCCTTGCCCTCATAGTTGGTATTGGCAAGACCCGTAGCGCCCTCAACGATGATGTTGCGCAGACCGGCGTAATGACCGATGCCACGAATCAAGTCAACGGCAGAAATAACGGAACCCTTCTTGATTTGTGGATACATCTGGGAGAGGGTGAGCATGTGCGGACGGTAACCGCCGCCCCAAGGCCAGATAAGATTGGCCATTCGTTCGCCACGCTCCTTGCGCGCCACATTGAAAGGATGGTTCTCCAGGAGTTCCTGACTCTCGAGAATCAGCTGGTTCAGAAGGTCGGCTGTATCACGACGGCTGATGTGACCCTCATCGCCTCCAATCTCCGGCAAGATAGGTTTCACCATCAGCTTATGCCATTCCTCGTTGGGATGATCATGAGGTGGGGCACAGTCGATATGCTTGTTTCCGTGCTTCACCACCAGAAGATGGCGATACTGGATGCCGGTAACAAACTTGACATCAGGATATTTCTTGCCGAGGGTATCGTTGAGATACTTGATGAGCACATCCGCATCTTCCGTTTCCAGGTTACCACCGTTGTGGGTGATAATCTTGCCGTCCTGCACATTGATGATGTTGCAGCGCAGGGCAAGGTCGGTAGGCTCCAGTTCATAGCCGATGCTGGCAGCCTCCAGCGGTCCGCGTCCCTCGTAAACCTCGTTCTGGTCGTAGCCCATGATAGAGCTGTTAGCTACCTCAGAACCCGGATGGAATCCATCTGGCACGGTAACGAGTCTTCCTGTCTTGCCCTTCTTGGCAAGCATATCCATATAGGGTTTGTTGGCGTATTGCAGGAGAGTCTTTCCACCCAGTCTTTCTACCGGGTGGTCAGCCATTCCGTCGCCAAGAATGATAATATGTTTCATCTCTTTTTTTAATGTTAAGTGTTAAATGTTAGCGATACTCATGATGTTGGCGAATACACCGGCAGCCGTTACGCTGGCTCCGGCACCATAGCCCTGAATCATCATAGGGTATTCCTTATAGCGCTCGGTGGTGAGCAGCACGATGTTGTTGGAACCTTCCAGATTGTAGAACGGATGCTCAGGACCCACAGCCTGCAAACCTACGCTTGTCTTGCCGCCATCCAGGGTAGCAACGAAGCGCCAACGTTTGTGCTCTACATCGAGCGCCTTGCGCTTAGCCTCGAAATCGGCATCGAGCTCAGGAAGTTTCTTCCAGAAGTTATCGAGCGAACCCTTGAAGTATTTGTCTGGCACGAAGAGGTTCTTCTCTACATCTTCCTGCTCTACGCGGTAACCTGCCTCGCGGGAGAGAATCACCAGCTTGCGAATCACGTCCATACCGCTCAGGTCGATACGTGGATCTGGCTCGCTGTAGCCCTTCTCCTTAGCCAGTCTCACGGTCTCAGAGAATGGAACGACACTGGATATGGCGTTGAAGATAAAGTTGAGCGTACCCGAGAGAACTGCCTCAATCTTAAGGATTTTATCTCCGGAGTTGCGGAGGTCGTTGATGGTACCGATGATAGGAAGACCGGCACCTACGTTGGTCTCGAAACGGAATACTACGCCACGCTGGATGGCTGTCTTCTTCAGTTTCTCGTAGTTCTCATATTCGCTTGATGCAGCTATCTTGTTGGCTGCGATAATGCTTACGTTGTGCTCCAGCAGACTCTGGTAGAGAGCGGCCACATCCTTGCTGGCAGTACAGTCTACAAACACGCTGTTGAAGATGTTCATCGCCAGGATGGTATCGCGCAGAACCTCTGGAGTGCTTGGGTCTGATTTCTTCAGTTCCTCGCTGTAGTTCTCGAGATCAATACCATCGCGGTTGAAGATGGCGTTCTTGGAAGAAGCGATACCCACCACGTTGAGCTTCAGCTTGCTGCGCTCCATGAGGTCGGCATACTGGTTCTTGATCTGCTCGATGAGCTTTCCGCCCACGGTACCCACACCGCAGATGAAGAGGTTCAGCACCTTGTATTCTGAAAGGAAGAAACTGTCGTGGAGCACGTTGAGTGACTTTCTCAGATAATCGCTCTTCACTACGAACGAGATGTTGGTCTCTGAAGCACCCTGTGCACAGGCGATGACGGAAATACCGCTACGGCCGAGGGTTCCGAAGAGCTTACCGGCGATACCGGCAGCATGCTTCATGTTTTCACCCACGATGGCGATAGTAGCCAAGCCCTTCTCTGCGTGCATTGGGAACATGGCACCATCGGCAATCTCGTTGTGGAACTCATTGTTCAATACCTTTACAGCCTCTTCTACATCCTGCTCGCGCACACCGATAGAGGTAGAGTTCTCAGATGATGCCTGTGACACCATGAACACAGAGATGCCCTCGTTGGCAAGAGCGGTGAAGATACGGCGGTTTACACCAATCACACCGACCATGGAAAGACCGGTTACGGTGATGAGCGCTGTACCGTTGATAGAAGAGATACCCTTGATAGGCTTCTGGTCGCCATCTATCTTGTTCTTGATGATGGTGCCCGGAGCATCTGGGTTGAAGGTGTTCTTAACCTTGATAGGAATATTCTTGACACAAACCGGGTAGATGGTTGGAGGGTAGATGACCTTTGCACCAAAGTTGCAAAGCTCCATTGCCTCAACGTAACTCAGTTCGTTGATGGTATAAGCTGATTTGATGACACGTGGGTCGGCGGTCATGAAACCGTCTACATCAGTCCAGATTTCGAGCACTTCTGCATCGAGGGCAGCTGCTATGATGGCTGCTGTGTAGTCGCTACCGCCACGGCCAAGGTTGGTGGTGCGGTCTGTGTTCTTGTCACGACTGATAAAACCCGGAACGAGAGATATGCGTGGAATTTCTGCAAAGGCTTCTTTTACCAGTTTGTTGGTCAGCTCGCTGTCGAGTACATGCTTGTCTTTGCCGTTCTTGCGCTCAGTCTTGATGAAGTTGCGTGAGTCGAACCATTTGGCTCCACGAATCAATGTGGCAACAATCTTGGAACTGAGTCTTTCACCATAACTCACGATGGCATCCTGTGTTTTCTCGCTGAGGTCGTGGATGAGGTATACACCAAAATAGATGCTCTTCAACTGCTCGAAGAGGGCATCAACCGATTTGAATAAGTTTTCTCTGTCTGTAGTGTCGGTGATGATGGTGTCTATCATCTTGTGGTGGCGATCAACCATGGCTTCGAATTCTACTTTCCACTGTTCATCACCCTGGAGGGCAAGTTGAGAGGTTTGCAAGAGTTTGTCCGTGATACCGCCAAGCGCGCTCACGACAACCACTACACTCTGTTTCTTAGCCTCGTTTTCAACGATACGTTTCAAGCTGAGGATGCTTTTTACGGAACCAACCGATGTTCCGCCGAATTTTAATACTTTCATATGTTCTTGAATTTTACGTTGGTAATGTAATGCCTCCCCCGAAACGACCGGGGCCGAAGCAGAACTTGAGGGCAAAAGTACGAATAATATATCAAACTGCCAAGGATTTTAACAAAAAAGTAGCATATTGTAGATAAAAAAGCTATTTCAGTAGATAATTATAGGCTCTTCCTTTCCCTTATACCTTATTATATATATAAAAAACGTTGAAATGTTTGGGTGTTTCGGATTATTTGCTTAATTTTGCGCTTGCAATTCAATGCATAAAAGACATAAGCATAACAAACATAAGAAGGAACGAATGAAATATCTTTTATTCTCAGATATCCACGGCTGTTTGCCAGCCCTGGAAAAGGTCCTCGATTTCTTCGAGGCTGAACATTGTGACATGATGTGCATCATGGGGGATATCATCAACTACGGTCCCCGCAACCGCATTCCGGAAGGAATCGATCCTAAGGGTATCGTAGAAAGACTGAATGCGCTGGCAGATAAGATTATCGCTGTGCGTGGCAACTGCGATGCGGAAGTAGACCAGATGCTCCTCGATTTCCCTATCATGGAGACCTATGCCTTGCTGGTAGACGGAGGCAAGCGCTATCTTCTGACCCATGGACATGTATACAATAAGGAAAACATGCCGAAGGGTCCTTACGAGGCTATGATCTATGGTCACTCCCATCTCTGGGAACTCTCTCATAACGAGAAGGGGCAGGCCATCGTAAATACCGGCAGCATCACCTTCCCGAAGGGTGGCAATCCGCCAACCTTTGCAACATTGGAAGATGGTAAGTTCACCATGTATCAGCTGGATACGCTCGAAGTGCTGGCTACAATGGAAGCATGAAAAAGTGAAAGTGAAAAGTGAATTGTGAATGTAATGCGAAATCCGTAATATGGAATCGGTCACTTGTCACTCGTCACTTTTATAAAACTAATCATAAAGTTCAAAGCTCAAAGTATAAAGTATAATGATTCAAGAGTATCAGATAAGAATTCTGCCCGAACAGGCAGCAAGCGAGGAAGGCATCAAGCGTTATCTCGCCAAAGAAAAGGGATTGGATGTAAGAACGCTCAACCAGGTGAGGGTTTTGAAAAGAAGCATCGATGCCCGTCAGCGCACCATCTTCGTCAACCTGAAGGTGCGTGCTTATATCAACGAATTTCCGCAGGACGACCAGTATGTCCATACCGAATACCCGGATGTGAGCAGCAGACCTCGGGTTATCGTTGTGGGTGAGGGACCTGGCGGCCTCTTTGCTTCCCTGCGCCTGATAGAACTGGGGTACCGTCCTATCGTGCTGGAGCGAGGCAAGGATGTGCGCGAACGCAAGAAGGACCTCTCTAACATTACCAAGACTCAGAAGGTAGATGGGGAGAGCAACTACTGTTTCGGTGAAGGTGGAGCCGGTGCTTATAGTGACGGCAAACTCTATACACGAAGCAAGAAAAGGGGAAGTGTAGATAAGATTCTGAACGTATTCTGCCAGCATGGTGCCAATACCAATATCCTGGCAGATGCCCATCCGCATATCGGTACCGACAAGTTGCCACGCGTTATTGAAAACATGCGCAACACCATCATCAAGTGTGGCGGTGAAGTGCATTTCCAGACCAAGATGATTCGTCTGATCCTTGAGAGTGAAGGTAAGCTGACGGCTCCTGATGCTGCAGCTGGCGATAGGGTGATAGGCGTAGAAGCCGTGAATCTGGCTACGGGTGCTGAGGAAACTTATCGCGGACCGGTTATCCTGGCAACAGGTCATAGTGCCCGCGATGTATACCGTTATCTCGCTTCGGCAAAGATAGATATCGAGGCAAAAGGCATCGCCGTAGGTGTGCGTCTGGAACATCCTTCCCAGCTCATCGACCAGATTCAGTATCATAATAAGAGTGGTAGAGGAAAATATCTGCCTGCTGCCGAATATAGCTTTGTTACTCAGGTAGATGGCAGAGGTGTCTATAGCTTCTGTATGTGTCCGGGCGGTTTTGTGATTCCGGCTGCTACAGGACCGGAACAGCTCGTGGTGAACGGTATGAGTCCGAGCAACCGCGGTACTGCCTGGAGCAACTCGGGCATGGTGGTGGAAACTCATCCCGAGGATGTGGCGCAGTTTGTGAAGGAACATCAGTCTGTCATCGAACAGCAGGAAATGAAGGCGCAGGAGAATGCTTCACTCTTCACTCTTCACTCTTCACTCCAGATGATGTACTTCCAGGAAATCGTGGAAAAGCAATGCTGGCAGCAGGGCAACATGAAGCAGACAGCACCGGCACAGCGCATGGCTGACTTCGTGAACAATCGTTTGAGTTATGATCTGCCAAAGAGCAGCTATGCACCAGGCTTGATTTCGAGTCCGTTGCATTTCTGGATGCCGTCTTTCGTGAGCAAGCGACTGCAGGAAGGCTTCAAGACCTTCGGCAAGAATGCCCATGGTTTCCTGACCAACGAGGCTACGCTGATAGCGATGGAGACGAGAACCTCATCGCCTGTCCGCATCGTCCGTGACCGCGAAACCTTGCAGCATGTTCGCATCCAGGGACTCTTCCCATGTGGTGAAGGTGCTGGTTATGCAGGCGGAATCGTATCGGCTGGTGTAGACGGAGAAAGATGTGCAGAGATGTGTGCTGAGTATTTGAAACAACAATAAACGAATGCCTGGAATGATGAAATACAGAAAAACGGGAAAGTTTAAGTTGGGCTTCTTGACTTTACTCCTGGGTGTGCTCTTCGTGGCGTGTGGCTCGGGAGCGTCAGATGCTGACAGGCAAATCAAGAGCAAGACTGATTTGAAGGGGGCTGTGATTGGTGTGCAGCTCGGTACCACTAGCGACGGACTAGCTACGGAGCTGGAAAAGGAAGGTGGCGGTACCAAGGTAGAACGGTATAACAAGGGAGCCGATGCCATCCAGGCACTCCTGCAGGGTAAGATAGACTGCATGGTGACCGATGAGGCGCCAGCCAAGGCATTCCAACGGGTGAACCCATCGCTCCGTATCCTGCCCGAAACCTTCGATGCGTCCTCTTTCGCCATCTGTGTGGCTAAGGATCATGCTGAGTTGCAGCAGTCCATCAATCATGCCATCCGTATCCTGAAAGAGAATGGCGTCATCGATTCCATCGTCAACCGCCATCTGGAACGGGGCATAGCCGTGGCTTATACGCCAAAGACTTCTGACGTGAAGAAGGTGGGACCGGAAGCGCTGCAGAAACTCGGCTTGAAGACGAGTCTCCGTTTTGCCACCAACGCTACCTTCGAGCCTTTCGAATATTACCAGAATGGCAAGATTGTGGGCATCGACGTGGATGTGGCGAATGCCATCGGCGATGTGATGGGCGTGGATGTCGAGATTCTCGATATGGAGTTTGATGCCATCATCACCTCTGTACAGGCTGGTAAGGCGGATGCGGGTATTGCCGGCATCACGGTTACTCCTGAACGGAAGAAGAATATCGGATTTACAGATTCCTATGCCGATGTGCGACAGGTTATCATGGTGAATTCCAATGAAGTGAAAATAGCTGGTAACCAGCCGGGAGTGATAGATAAGTTTAAATCCTGCTTCATAGATGACAACCGTTATCAGTATCTGTTGCAGGGTTTGGGCAATACGCTCATCATCACCTTCTTCGCCATCATCCTTTCCGTGATACTCGGAACGCTGATAGCTATTGTCCGTGCACGTCATGAACGTAAGGGCGACTGGAAGATTCCGAACATGCTCTGCCAGCTGTACCTTACCATCATGCGAGGCACGCCAACCATGGTGCAGTTGCTCATCATCTATTATGTGGTGTTTGCATCGGCAGATGTCAATAAGATACTGGTGGCTGTCATCGCCTTCGGCTTGAACTCGGCAGCTTATATTGCCGAGGTAATCCGCTCGGGCATCATGTCGGTGGATAATGGTCAGATGGAGGCGGGTAGAAGTCTTGGTCTTTCGTATGGCAAGACGATGCGTCTCATCATCCTTCCGCAAGCCTTCAAGAATGTGCTTCCGGCTATGGGTAACGAGCTTATCACTCTGCTCAAGGAAACCTCTATCAGCGGTTATATCGGACTGGTAGACTTGACCAAGGGTTCCGACATCATCCGAAGCATTACTTACGAAGCGATGATGCCGTTGGGCGTAGTAGCCTGCCTCTATCTCGTTCTTGTTCTCGGACTGAACGCAGGAGTGAGAAGGCTGGAGAAGAGACTGAGAAAGAGCGAAAGGAAATGAGGAATCCTGAAAGGGCAAAAGCTTTAAAACAATGGATAAAATGAACGAAATAATCAAGATAGAAGGACTTCGTAAACGCTTCGGCGACAACGAGGTGCTGAAAGGCATTACCACCTCGGTGAGGAAAGGTGAGGTGGTTGCCATCATCGGTCCGTCGGGTTGTGGCAAGAGTACCTTCCTGCGTTCCATCAACCTTCTGGAAGAACCTACCGAGGGTAAAATCTTTATTGATGATATGGATATCACATCAAGCGATGTTGATATCAACCGAATGCGCCAGAGGGTGGGTATGGTATTCCAGCAGTTCAATCTCTTCCCTAATATGACCATACGCCGCAACATCATGCTGGCTCCGGTAGAATTGGGTAAGATGACAAAGGAAGAAGCTGATGAGAAAGCAACGGAACTCCTGACCCGTATCGGATTGCTGGATAAGGCCGACAGTTATCCCGACAGTCTGTCGGGCGGACAGAAACAGCGCGTAGCTATCGCCCGTGCCTTAGCGATGAATCCAGAGGTAATCCTCTTTGATGAGCCGACTTCGGCTCTCGATCCGGAAATGGTGGGAGAGGTGCTGCAGCTGATGAAAGATGTTGCTGCCGAAGGAATGACGATGGTGGTGGTGACCCACGAGATGGGATTTGCAAGAGAAGTGGCCAACCGTGTTCTCTTCTTCAGTGACGGCTATATCACGGAAGACGGAAGTCCTGAGCAAATATTCAACCATCCGAAATCGCCAAGACTACAGGAGTTTCTGGGAAAAGTTTTGTAATAGTTGATAGTTAACAGTTGATAGTTAACAGTTACTTGATGACAATAAAAAAAGATGCATTACTGGTATATCCAGCAATGCATCTTTTTTATTTGATGGTCTACAATCAGTAAAATGTTAACTGTAAACTATTAACTATTAACAGTTTTCTTCTCAATAATCTCTTCAGCACGTTTCAGAGCCTTGCTGATGTGATCTGTGATATTATCCTTGCCAAGAATATTGTAGAAACCAGCCTTTTCCAACTGGGCGTTTACCTTCTCGCAAACACCGGAGAGTACAACCTGAATGTCCTCCTTCTGACTCATCTCGCAGAGGTTGGTGAGGTTGTGGATACCGGTTGAATCAACAAATGGAACCTTGCGCATACGGATGACGCGTACCAGTGGACGGTCACCGAAAGCTGCCATCACTTCCTCAAACTTGTTACCGGCTCCGAAGAAGAAAGGACCATTGATTTCGTATACCTCTACGCCCTTCGGAATCGTATAGTGCTCCAGGTTGGTTGAGAGGAAGTCAAACTCCTTGTTCAAGTCAATCTCATCATCGGTAATAGCTGTCACGTCGGTGGTTTCGCTCATTCGCTTCATGAAGAGCAGACAGGCGATAATCAGACCCACCTCAATGGCTACTGTCAAATCGAAGATGATGGTGAGGAAGAAGGTAATCAGAAGTACGGTTACATCGCTCTTCGGATTCTTCATCAATGCCAGGAAACTTCTCCATCCGCTCATTCCGTAAGATACAACTACCAATACACCGGCAAGACAAGCCATAGGAATGTACTGGGCAAGAGGCATCAGAAAGAGGAAGATGAGCAGCAGAACTATGGCGTGGATGATGCCTGCAATAGGAGTCTTACCGCCATTATTGATATTGGTCATTGTGCGGGCAATGGCACCTGTTGCAGGAATACCGCCAAAGAGGGGAGAGGCGATATTGGCTAAACCCTGAGCTACCAACTCGGTGTTACTGTCGTGATGATCGCTGATTACACCATCGGCAACAGTTGCTGAAAGCAAACTCTCAATGGCTCCCAGAATGGCGATGGTAATAGCTGGTGATACAAGACTCTTGATGGTCTCCCAATTCATGACTGGTACCTGAGCTGCAGGCAGTTCGTTGCTGATAGAAAAGCGGTCGCCGATGGTCTCGATACTCTCAACGCCGGCAAACTGCTTGAGCAGTAAGGCTACAACGGTCATCAGGATGATGGCAATAAGAGAGCCCGGAATCTTCTTGCTGAACTTAGGGGTGATGGCGATAACCACTACGCTTACTACTCCGATAAGGGCACACCAAGGATCTATGGTGTCAAAGCTTTGGAAGTAGACGCCCCATTTCTCCAGAAAATCAGAAGGATTTGAAGTCAACGTCAATCCAAAGAGATCCTTGATCTGGGTCGTGAAGATGGTTACGGCGATACCACTGGTAAATCCCACAACGATAGGGTAAGGGATGTACTTGATGATGGTTCCAAGACGGAGAAGTCCAAAGAGAACCAGGAACAGACCAGCCATCAGTGTCGCTATCGTCAAACCTTCCATGCCATATTTCTGGATAATGCCATAGATGATAACGATGAATGCTCCCGTAGGACCACCAATCTGCACTTTGCTTCCACCGAAGATGGAGATGATGAGACCTGCTACAATGGCGGTGATGATACCCTTTTCAGGGGTCACGCCAGAAGCGATACCGAATGCGATGGCCAGAGGCAGGGCTACGATACCAACGATGATACCTGCCATGAGGTCAGACATGAATGTTTTCTTGTTGTATGTCTTTAAACAGGAAAACAAACTCGACTTAATTGCTAATGCCTTCATTTGAAAGTTTTAAAATATATGTAATTAATCTTGTTATCCGTTAAAACGTGTGCAAAGGTACTATATTTTTTTTAATTGGCAAAATGTTTTTCTGAGTTTCTCCCTTTTCTTCGATAATATTCTTTTCGTATAGTAATATTCTTCTTTGATAGATATATTCTCCGGATAATACTTTTCTAGTTGAATCCTGATTTCTTTTCGGTCTTGGAATATGAGTACAATATTATTAATGCGCTTGCGGGTGTGCGCCCGCACATGCAGGCAGGCGTATGCATGTATAAAATAAAGTGTAGTGGTAAGAAAAACTCTAGGAAGTCTTTATAAGTGTTAAAAATGCACTAAAATCTCAACTTTTTTGCGAAAAGATTTGGCTGTTTCGAAAATAGTTAGTACTTTTGCACTCGCTTTTGAGAAATACAACTTCTCTGAGTTACTAAAGAAAGAGTTCTTTGAAAGATTTTACATAAACAGACAAGTAGTACAAGAAGCGGTTTTGGATTACACCTTATTATATAGGG
>CAUFXJ010000018.1:0-64650 GCA_959596915.1 Segatella copri | reverse complement strand
TCCTTTCAATTTCAGAAGCCTCGATTACGAAAGTAGTCGGGGCTTTTCTGTTTTTCCCAAAATCTTTACATGAGAGGTACAGAAAATCGGAAAACATTCTTTCAATCAACGACTTAGAAGATTGTGTACTAAAAGAATGCTGAAATAATGTAGAATTTCGTAGAATGATATTAATTTTTTAACACGCATAATTTGCTAGTTTCCAACAATTATCTTATATTTGCAAAGAGTTTCTGTGTCTCTTATGTAGAGATTCAGATGAATGACATCAAAAAAACGAACTTGATTCGCATGATGAAAGAGACAAATATACACTCACAGGTAACGTCCACTATTGCAGGGGACGACGGCGAAGCCGTGGCAAAAAGTGAAGAAAACGCTAAGAAAAAGGTTCCGGAAAAGCCTAATGAAGGGCTTGAAAAACCTGCTGATGCAGGATGGTATGTGGCTGTAGTGAGAGTGAATTGTGAAACGAGAATAGCTGATTCTATACGAATCAATCTTAATCACAATCATGTTTGGTTTGATTACTGGATTCCTAAGGTAAAAGTAGTTTATATAGACAAACGTTCCAATAAGCGAAAAGTGAAAGAAAAGCTATTTCTTTCCACCTTTATCTTTTGCAATGTTTCTCCGAGACAACTTGACAAAATCCGCTTCCGTTCGGATGTGTATAAGATGCTGACGATGCCAGGTCAAAGGAAAATATATCAAATTCCCGACCAGGTTGTTGCCAACTATCGATATTTTGTAGAGAATGATGAAGAGCCTGTCACTGCTGCCCCTGTTCCTTTGAAGAAAGGTATCAAAGTGCGAGTGGTAGCAGGCAGCATGAAAGGTGTGGAAGCATACGTACAGAGTTATAATGGCAAGAAAGCCGTCATCGGCAGCGAAATCAAGTATATCAGTGGTGCAACGCTTACGATAAGTAGAAATTTACTCGAAGTCGTTGAAGAAGATTAAGTTGTAGAATGATCTTGTTGCATAAAAATGGAAACGTTGGTATACATTCTTGAAGTTTCACAGAAAACCCTTATATTTGCACCTAAAAAAGGAGATACAATTATGAATACAGCTACATATACATTAGATGTCCCTGCAACCGATATTTCTCTTTTCAAATCATTGATTAAGAAATTCGGGTGGGTTGCCAAAAAGCAAAAAGCCCCTAAGGCTTGTAGATTAGACAAGGCATTAGAAGCAGCAAAGAATGAAAAACTCTTTGCTACTAATGATTTGGATGAATTAATGAAGAGTCTTGCTTTAACCGATACAGGTACACATAGTGATATTTTTGGCAGGTAGCCCACTAATATGAGTTATCTGAGTAAAATGTTATAGTAAGTTATAGCAAAGCGGTCCCATCCCGCACAACCATGGCGAGGGTTTTGATGCCCCGCCAACCTTAGAGCGTAGCGGTTCCGAGCACCGAGTAGGGCGGTTACATCCCTTACCCTTTTGGAAAGGGCGAGGGCTTGGGAGTGGGTTAAGGACCCCCTCTTCGCAAGAAGGGGACAGGGGAGTCGAAACAAAACTTAAGTTATGGACATAGAAGAAAAAAATGCAGATTTTATGCGTCGCTTCAGGGCATCTAGGGAGCGAAAGGCAGAATACATAGCACAAATGGAAAAGCGAATGCGTGATGACTATCGCCGCAGAACCGGTAAGGAAGCAGAATCATTTTGTGTATTGTGATGTTTAGCCCTAAGCCAAGTATAGGTTAATAAATGCATTTTTTCTCTTAATTCCTTGGTGATTACGAAAGAAAATCGTAAATTTGCAGACAAAGATTAAAATAAAGGAGAATGTATTATGTTGATAAGTAATGTATCACAAGATAGAACCATTCCTTATTGGGATGAAATCAGAAATTTAAGCATTGAGGATAAATATTCCTTGATAGCTAAAATTGAGTCTTCTTTGGGCGATGTTGATATAAGTGAGTCGACTAATTCGATTCATGGGATACCACGTGAGGTGATGATTGCGGCTGCAGAATATGCTCTGAAGGAAAATAGAGCAGGTCGCTGCATTCCAAATTCGCAAGTTGAGTCTTTTATCAAAGCAAAAAGAGGATGGAAGTAGTTTGGTCTGACTTGGCTTTGACGCAGTTAGATGAAGTCATGGACTATGTGGAAGAACATTTTGGCTTATTAACCTCTCAAAAAGTTCTCCATAATATCTTGGAAAAGACAGATGAACTGGCTCAATATTCCACACATGGCATATATGATGCTCGCTACACTTCGTGGGTATCTGGTCAGGATATGGTTATACGCCACTTGTTGTTAGCTCCAAACCGTGTCTATTATTTGATAGATGGCGAGCAAATTGTAATTATTGGGATAGTTCATGTCAAGCGGTCTCCGCAAGCCGTAACTTCCATGATCAAACGCTTCCTAGAAGAATATGACAAATAGGTAAGTCTTCAGAAAATTGATGCTGTCAGCAACTGTTCGGAAATTCCGAACAGTTAGTAAAGAAGGCAATCGCATGATTACACATAATATGGATTACTCCGCCATAACCCTGATGGGAACCTCCCCAGAAGTAATCCTCTCAAAAGTAGAATAAAAATAATATTCCTCATTCGAGCGACGACAAGTGCAGAGCGATACTGCAATGAGGAGCAAAAATAACTTTTTTCAAAAACTGATAGGTGTAACTACTTGTAATATAGTGGTGACGCTGTGTTGGTGATATACAAGTACAATTATGGTAGATATTTCAGTTCAGTTAAGTGAACAAAAACGTAAAGTCGATTTTAAGACCTATGATATATCTGTTAAAGAGCTTATATCAATGGTTAATGATGGGATAGTTAATGTCTCACCAAATTACCAGCGTAAGTTTAGATGGGATGATCAGCGTCAGTCAAAACTTGTCGAATCTATTTTCTTAGGAATTCCTGTACCTTCATTATATATGGCAACTAATTCTGATGCAACGTGGGAGGTTATTGATGGATTACAGAGAATTAGTACAATCATTCGATTTGCTGCAGATTTGAATTCTGAAGCAAGAAAAATAATAGGAAAACTTGATTATCTGAAACTGACAGAGTTAGATAAATTGAGTATGATGAATGGTATGACCATATCAGATATGGTACCGACATTAAGATTGGATTTTTTGTTGAAGCCATTGAAAATAGTAACGTTAAGCGATAAAAGTGATGCGCAAGTCCGTTTTGATTTGTTTGAACGTCTTAATACTGGTGGAATCAAACTATCTGATCAAGAAATTAGAAATTGTGTTTATCGTGGGAGATTTAATGATTTCATTTGTAGGCTTTCTGAAGATCCTCGATTAAGAAGTTTGACTTCTAAACCAAAATCTGCATTAGAGGATGGAACTTATGAAGAACTTGTCCTTCGTTTCTTTGCTTACCTTTATGGTAGAGATAAGTTTGTTCACGATGTTAAGGACTTTTTGAATGACTTCATGAATGGCCACTTAAATAAATTTGATGAGATTGAATACGAATCAATCTTTAATAAGGTTTTCGAACAACTGTCAAGATTGGAACATGGTATCGTTAAAGCTACAAATCGCAGACAGACTTCGACTGTTTTTTGGGAAGCCATAACGGTCGGAGCAGCTGAGGCAATTAAAAGTGGAAAAACGAATCTTAATCTTGATGATTTTTATATCTGGGTTGCTGATGATGAATTTAATAAATTAGTTACTGGTGCAACAAATTCTTCTCCGATGTTAGAGAAGCGTATAAAATATGCCAAAGATAAATTTTGTAGATAATTACTATGTTTACGGAAGTATCTTTAAGTTCGACGAAAAGGTTGTTGGAAGCAAAAAGATTGATGGAATTATGCTCTAATAATAAATTTGATGAGGAGCAAGCCACAACCGATTCTGTATTAAAAGGCGTTGTCTATGTTCTATTGTATGGAGCATTGGAGTTTACTATAACACATTGTGTTTCAAGAACTATAGAAATTTTAAATGATAAGACATTGAATTTATATGAAGTTTTACCTTCCTTATGGGGACTTATATATGATTCCGCTTGTAAGAGGATTGAAACAGCTGGTACTAATAAAAAATGGGAAAATAGATATAAACTGTTTAAGGAACTTACTAAAGATAAGGTCATAGATCAGATTGAGTCTACTTTATTTCCTTCTTCAAATGGAAATATTAAAGAGCAACAACTTGATAGGGTTTGGAAAACATTTGGCATCAAGGCACCAATGTTTGAACCAGAGCATATGTCAGTTAAGCAAACTTTATTAGATTTAGCTAATGGAAGAATGGCAGTCGCACATGGAAGGGAATGTGCCTCACAAATTGGTTCTTTGAAAAGTTCTTCTGATTTAGAAGAGTTGTATGATTCTATAAGTAGATATTGTTCTTATTTAATAGAATGTTTCACTCAATATATTAATCAAGAAGAGTATCTTCAAAAATAAACTCTAGATGATAGAAAATACAGGCGGTCCCATCCCGTAAAATATTTTAAGTTGCCTTTAATAAAGGCGGTTCTGAGGATGTATGGAAATATAGTTGGCCAAAACAATATTATTATGAGATTAACAAAATTATATCTACACAATATAGGTCCTTTTCAGAATAGTGAAATGGAACTGTTGGCAGAGGAACAGGTTGATGCTTTGAAGAAAGATTCATCCTTGCCTTTACCTGTTGTTATAATCACAGGTGAAAATGGAACGGGTAAATCTGTAATCTTGGATGCAATAAGAACGGTCTTGAGCGGAGTAACCAAGCTGGAACGTGATATTATAGCTGATCATGACGACTTCAAAATAAGCCTAGACTATCTTGAAAAATCTATCGAAAAGAATGTTGTGTCAAAGTCTTTAGCAGGGTATGAAAGTTTGGGCGTTGATACAAATGATAGTCGGTTAAATACAATCATTACAGATGAAGCAGCAGCAGAAAAGGTTGATTGGATTGTAGATTATTGGAGTCCTGACTTAGATACAGGAAGCTTCAAAATCTCTAATCTCTCTACTATTAATCCGCAAGCCCAGATGAATAGTCCTTTTCTAAAAACTTTTGCAAACTCGAAAGTGAATCAATTTATCTGCAATCTGGATTATCTTCGAGGTAGCGATAAAGAAGAAGAAAGACAAGAGGGGCAATATCTTTATGATTTGCTTGCATCTATGCTTTCTGATTGCTTAGCCGACGGTCGTTTTCTCTATGTGGCTAGAAGAACTATGATGCCAATGGTTGAGGTTAGAGGCAAGGAATTGCCTTTAGATAAGTTGAGTATGGGTAATTTGTTACTCTTCAATCACTTTGTCAGCACACTTTATCGTATGTATATTGTCAGTCAAAGATTGCATATACCTATCGAACAGGTGAATCGTCTTCATGGAGTTTTGCTTATAGATGAAATAGAGAATCATTTGCATCCTAAATGGCAACGTAAAATCATAGGTTTAATCCAAAAGTATTTTCCTAATCTTCAGTTAATAGTAACTACTCATTCACCATTTGTGGTTACCGCCGTTGATAATTCGAAGGTGTTTGTTTGTGTTTCAAGGACTGATCATTCTGAGATACTTGATGTGACTGAAAGCTATTCTAACCTTCCTGTAGACGAAGTCTTAAGTGGTGCGGTTTTTGGAGAAGTAGGACCATTCGGTACTCAAATAGCAGACTTGCTAAGAAAGAGAAAGAATGCAGCAGAAGAAGGGAATAAGGAAGAGCAGAATAAGATCGAAAAGAAGCTGTTAGAGTTAAACTCATCTTATTTCGGCTTTTTGGATTTGTCTAGTATGTTAGCTTAAGCAGATATGAGACATATTGATAGATTGGCAGAGCCTGGAATACTAACTAAGAAGAAAGCCCAATGGTTAGCTGATTTTTTAGCTAGTGGTAAAAATAGACCGGATTCCAGTAAATATGGCCATAAAGATATTTTGGCAGCATTGAATAATATGTCCTACAACAAATGCTTTTATAGTGAGGAACGTTTGATAGCCAAGCCAAAGAATGTCGATCATTTGATGGAGGTAGCATTAGACAAAACTAAAGCATTTGAATGGAGTAATCTCTATCTCTCATCTCCGGAATGTAATCAAGGTCGTCCTGATAACAATGATATTCCTATAGCTGATGTCTTGGATCCATGTAAGGATAGTGATGCTGAAATTCAGGCTCACATAACTTTTGATAATGAGTTAATCCAAGCAAATAATGGCTCTAAGAAGGGCTTGGATACAATCAGGAAGTTTAAACTGAATAATGGGTCTTTAATACAGAAAAGGTGCCATTGCCTCCGAATGCTAGCTGATTTCATTCTTTCTAAGAACATGACTCGCGAGGCTAAAGGCCGGGTTTCACTTACTGATAGTGAAAAAAACGAGATAAGAGCCTGGGCTAGCCCAGACCGTGAATTTAGTCTTATGGTAGAAGTGTATCTGAAAAAATACAATTTTATGTAAGAGTATATTCGGATTGTAGAATGTTGAGGATTAACCCTACATAGCTGCAGTCTTAGGTAACTATTGATGATCACGCCGCCATTATCCAATCATTTCTAATTTTAAGCATCTTCTATGTTGCCTTTAAATAAAGCCGGTTTGGCTGGTGTTTGGAATTTAATTAGTTAAATGTAAATATGAAAAATAATATATCAATAGAACCTGAATTGCTATATAAATATCGTTCTTTGGAAAACTTGGAACGATTTCTTGATATAGTGATTGATAATAAACTTTATGGAGCACTTTACAAAGAGATGAACGATCCGATGGAAGGTTATTTTCAATATAGTCCTGATGTAGATAAGTCGGTATTAACTGGAATTTGGGAAGGTAAGAATAAAAGGTATATTTGTTCTTTATCTAAAAAATCGAATATTGGTTTAATGTGGACACATTATGCTAATGAAAATAAGGGATGTTGTATAGAGGTTGAGGTTACATCCAAAACTTGGGAAAGATTGGATGTAGAATATAAAAAGACAATTACTAATCTTAGTGAAACTACAACCATAGAAGATATTCTGAAAGTTAAAGCTTCTATGTGGGAATATGAGCAAGAAGTAAGGTATTTAAGTCCGGTAATTGCGAATACGAAAAAGAGTAATCCGCAGCTAACGGTTCGTATTCATCGAATTATATTTGGCTATAAAGTAAAAATAAAAAAATATAACCGTTTTAAAAAAATCATTTCGGCGTTGAATCCTAATATCATAGTTGAAAGGATGGATATAAAAAATCTTGATTATGGATATCGGATGTGATAATTAGGCGGTCCCAGCCAGCACAACATGGCGAGGGCATTGATGCCCCGCCAACCTTAGAACGTAGCGGTTCTGAGCACCGGAGGGCGGTTACATCCTCTCGTCTCTGAGGGAAGAGAGGCTTGGTGAGAAAGGTGGAGCCTTCTTTAATGGGAAAAAGCGATGCCAGTGAGTGCAATGAAAACTCGCTTTCAAATTGCCGAGTGCAGCTCGCTTTAACAACAAAGAAGGACGGGTAGGTTTTCGAAAATCTTTATTATTTAAAGAACAAGATTAATGCACGACATACAAATTATAATTATGGCTGGCGGTGTAGGTAGCCGCTTTTGGCCAATGTCAACCCCCGATTACCCAAAGCAGTTCATTGATGTGATGGGTGTCGGCCGTTCCATCATTCAATTGACAGTAGATAGATTGAAGCCAATCTGTTCTGTCACCCTCGTCATTAATACCACGGAGTATCAGCGAGGGCTCAGCAAGGCATTGAGCTATACTTCCGATAAGAACGCCATCGTTACCATCGGTATCAGGCCAAGCCGCCCTGAAACAGGCCATGGCTATATCACCGCAGCGTAGGTAAGGGCATCCGATTGTATGAATGCAAGAACTGCGTAGTTCATGCAGCCGATGAAAGTAAGGTGGTAATTCAAGGCTTGAATGGCTATATCGTAGACGAGAAGAATGGACAACTGCTTGTTTGCTCATTAAAAGAGGAACAGAGAATTAAGGAATTTGGGAAATAAGGTAATTGCTTGTAATATAGTGGAGACACTAAATTGATGAAATACTATAAATACCACTCTTCGTACTCAACGGCTACTCAACGAGGGATAGTGGATATAGAGCGGCCACAAACATCAATTATATGGAATACGAAAAACCTTCATTCCTAGCGCAGAGTGCAATTATGATGGCTGATTGTCAGAGAAAGCCATGTGGAAGACCTTCTTGTACAAGAAAACCTTCCGGCACGCATTAATTGATTGCTTTGTGTTAAAACTGAGCGATAGTTATTATACTATCGCTCACAATTTGATTGCTATGATAGTTCAAAAATTGCCATATATTTTGTTTCGGTCCTATTCTTCTTATGGTTATCTTACAGATAATCGTAATTTTGGATATGATACCGCTTCACATAGTTGCAAGAAAGTAGGAGAATTAATATTGTCTAATACAGGTAAAGTTTTCTATGCTAACCTTAAGGATATTCCAGAAAAGCTAGATGATGTTATTCTTCGTTTAAGCAAGTTGTATTCAGCTGTTCCTGTTGCTGTGATAAGTAGAGATGCCTTGGAGTTTTACAAAGAATTGCATTCGAAAGGTTTTATCTTTATGGGAGCTGAACATGATTTTGCAGATTTCGTATCGCATTATTTTTCATATAATAATAGACAAGCTTTTGAGTTGAATATTCCTCAGTTACAAACTAGTCAAACAATATACGAAGAGACATTTGGAACAAAATATAGCTTGTCTCGTGTTCATGTTGATATTTCGAGTCGCTGTAATGAAAGATGTGTTCATTGCTATATACCAGAAAAGAATAAATGTACTATAATGTCAGAGAAAATATTTGATAGAATTCTCTCTCAATGTCGTAGTATGAATGTTCTTAATATAACGATTAGTGGTGGTGAGCCATTATTAAACCCGAATTTGAAACGCTTTTTATTAGAGTGCAGTAGATATAACTTCTCTGTTAATTTGCTCTCAAATTTAACATTGTTATCAGAAGAATTGATAGATCTAATAGCATCAAATCCTTTGATAAGCATTCAAACATCGTTATATTCTATGGATGAGAGTGTTCATGACTCTATAACCCGTAAGAAAGGTAGCTTTAAACAAACACTTCATTCAATCGAACAGCTTCATGCAAGGAATATACCTATTCAAATAAATTGTCCGGTTATGAAGCAGAACAAAAGTGATTATAAGGGTGTATTGGAATTTGCTAAATCATTGAATATCGAGGCTGATTATGATTACTCACTTTATGGTAGTTATGATTTAACTTCTAGTAATTTATCATGTAGATTATCTGCTGAAGAGATTGAATATATAGAAAAAACAAAGGTTTTGAATAAATCAGAATTAGAGTCTATAAAAAACAAGCAAACAGATTCTTCAACTCCAATATGTCCTGTATGTAAGAGTTCTTTGTGTGTCTCGAACAATGGTGATGTTTATCCTTGTGAAGGATGGCAGAATCTCAAGTTAGGAAATATAGAAAAACAAAGTTTGAAAGAAATATGGGATGAAAATCCTATAGTATTGAGATTGAGAAATCTACAATATAAAGATTTTCCTAAATGTAATTCTTGTTTACATAAACAGTTTTGTTCTATATGCCTGATTATGAATGTGAATGAAGACAAAAAAGGAAATTATAGTAATGTTAATCCATTCATATGTGAGGTCGCAAAAATCAAAGAACGAAGTTATAGAAAAGAAAATTAATGGTATTATTTTGAAGATTAGAATCAAATATCAACAATAAAATTTCAGATTATGAAAGCAAACAGATTGACTTTGTTGGTTAGCATTTTAGCAATAATTTTGAGTGTGATAGCAATATCAACATCATTGCCAAGAACCGAGATGTCGTTTGATTATCTTGGATTTATTACAGGGAGTCTTGGCTTCCTTGTGACAGTTCTGTTGGGCTGGAACATATATACTATATTTGATTTCAGACAGGAAAGGCAAAATCTAAAGACATATTTCGATGAGCAAAAGCAATCTGTCAAAGCGGTAGGAAGTGATTTACGGATGACTTTCAAAAACCAGATTGCAAATGTTTCACTATTGGAGAAGCATATTTCTGATGTTTATTCTTATTTGATGGGCATAAATACCTCTATACCTTTGCTCTTTTATTACATTCATTTGACGTTGGGTGCTATAATCAATTCGGCGCAGTCGGAAAACTATGACAATTGTAATTTGTGGGTGAACGAGCTTCTTGCAGTGATAAAGGAACCGGAAGTAATAGAAATGCCAATAACAAGTAAGATGTATTTGTTGAAGTCTTTTACAATGATTTACCATTCGGAGAACATAAAACGACTTGATGAATTACATCGTGTTATTGCGAGATTGAAAGAAATACCAGATCCGGAGACTAAAGATTAGTGCTGATAAAGGAAACTTTAATCACGTTTACACTTAAAATATGGATTAGATTAGAAAGGTAAATCTTTCTAATTGTCGGCAAGTTCTCGAAAGGAGAGAAATGTCCTAATATGGTAGATTTTCAGAAAACTCCAATCTCTTTGCTCCAATTTGTAGCCCACAGGAAAAGCAATAAGAAAAAAGACTTGGCGGAACTTTAGATTAATTTAAGTTGAATGAGCTATCGGAACAACAAGTACTGGAAAAGATTTTTATAAAAATGATTATGACTTTGAATACATTAGAAAAATATTTTTCCAATGATTAAATTTTAGATTATGAACTACAAAGAATTATCACAACCGCATTTGCGCAAAATAGTTGATTATCATATTGAAATGCTGTCAGTTGGTGCGTAAATCACCATTAGCCCGAATGGCGGTACCTATATAATATATACCTTTGCATCCGTAATCAAAACGGTTTGATAATGGAAACAAGGGAATATTTCGAAAAAGTGATGCAGGATTACAACCAAAACCGTAAATATCGTAGCTTGCGTAATTATTTCAGAGAATATGTAAGTTCCTAAATAATAAATAAAGTGATTTTCCATTGATGACTTGCCGTTCTAAGTACTTGGTTTTTCTCCAGGCGGTCCCATCACGCACAATATGGCGAAGACCTTTGATGGTCCGCCAACCTTATAGCGTAGCGGTTCTGAGCACCGAGTAGGGCGGTTTCCTTCTTCTTCCCTGAGGGGAGAAGACTGAGATGAGAGGTGGAGCCTTCCTTAACGGTAAGGAAGGACGGGTAGGTTTTCGAAAAATACCTTCTTTAATGGGAAAAAGCGATGCCAGTGAGTGCAATGAAAGCTCGCTTTCAAATTGCCGAGTGCAGCTCGCTTTATCAACAAGGAAGGACGGGATGATTTGCATGCAAAGCCATTTTGACAATCATGTGATGTAATCTGAATGAATATAACGAACAAAGGGGAACAACCTAAGACTGGTTGTTCCCCTTTGTTCGTTTAGAGGCAATTGTATCAGGTGTATCTGTCATCTCTGATTTTCCCATCAATTATCGGCTTGCGGTATTCCTGCAAGGTGCGGCGACTGAGCTTTAAGTGCTCGGAGAGTTCCTGATGGACAGACAAAGCCACCGCAAATGACATATATAATAAAGTAGATGATGCCAACGCCAAAATACTGGCAGCCCTATAAGCTGCAAAAAAGAATAAAAAGAGGGATTTTGTAAAATGAACCAAAATGAACCATTTTTCCTGAATCTTTACATGAGAGATACAGAAAAACCGAAAACTTTCGTTCAATCAACGACTTAGGAAATTATGTACGAAAAGAATAGTAAAATAATGTTGATTTTCGTAGAATGATATTAATTTTTTAACACGCATAATTTGCTAGTTTCCAACAATTTTCGTATTTTTGCAAGGAGATTCTGTGTCTCTTATATCGAGATTCAGATGAACGACATCAAAAAACGAACTTGATTCGTATGATGAAAGAGACAAATATACACTCACAGGTTACGTCCACTATTGCAGGAGACGACGGCGAAGCCATGGCAAAAAGTGAAGGATATGTAGCAGAAAACGGTTTCGTAGCAACAGATCCGACGCACTTTGGAAAGACGTATCATGATAAACTCCTTTAGCTAGCAATGCCAGCCAAAAGGAGTTATAAGAGTTAATCAAGGTGGTGTCGGGCAGCCCAGCTTCCAGCATCCAGACACGGACACTCCTTTGGAGTAGTCCCAGGCAAGTCCCGATGGCCCACAATCTTCGCTTTCGGAAAGAGAATCTTCAGATTCCTGAAAAGATCAATGAGTCTCGTTTCCTGCTCAGTGGTCATGGTGTTGCAAGGCTTGCCTTGCTCATCGAGCCCTCCCTCATAGCAGATGCCGATAGAGCATCTATTATAAGGTCTGGCATGAGCCCCCACCTCCAGCAGCTTACGGTGCTGCGTCATCGTACCATCCTTACGGATGTAGAAATGGTAGCCGATGTCATAAAACCCACGAGCCTTATGGTCATGGCGCAGCTGTTCCACACTATAGTCCTGATTGCATCGGCTAGCCGAGCAATGCAGTACCAGAAATCTCACAGAGTCGGCAGACATCATGTTCTTGCCGTTCTCCTCTTTGGCGAGGAGCATGCGCTCAGAGCGTACCTTCCCCCCGCCAATGTTCATTGGAAATGTATCTTTCGTCATAGGAATCATTCAACACTCAACATTCAACATTGCTATAAGGCATTCGCGCACGAGCTTACTCCCAGTGCCGTGAGAGCAGCAATCAGCGCCTGTACGATGGCATTCACGATTTGAGTCCAGGAAATCTTGTTTGGATTTGATTCAGAGTTAGAACAGAACATTTTCATAATCAATAAAATTTAAATGAAACAATAAGTGATCAGAGTTTAGCAGTGCCTCCCTTTCAGAGAGGTAAGGCACTGCCAGAGTTGGAGACTATTCCAATCCGTCACCATTGTCGGAACCAGTTCCGCCAGCCTCGGTGCCGGAACCGCCGCCAGTGGTTTCACCACCAGTACTCTCACCGCCAGTGTTCTTTCCGTCAGTGGTCTCGCCGCCTGTGGTCTTATCCTTCTTCTCTTCACCGTACTTGACGAGTTCGATGGAATCAGGAATCAGGTTGTAGAGACGAGTACCATTCTGCAACTTGGTGAAAGAAGGACGGAAGGCAGGAACGAGACTCTTGACGAGTTTAGCGTTCGCCTTACTCTCATCTTCTACGGCTTTGCCGGTAATGAAGCGGATGAAGAGCTTGCCGAATCCAAGCAACTCGATGTCGTAACCCTTCTTCAGGTTCTCCTTCACGTAGTAAGCATAGCGGTCGAGTACCGCCTTTACGTCTGCAGGAGTAGCTGTAGACTCCACTGCGATTTGGTTAGCAACCTCCTCGGTGGTCAAGGTTCCGTAACTGTAAGGTCTAACAGAAAAGAGAGTCTGACCCTTCTTCTCACCCATGTTAATGGTCTTCTTTGCAACTTTGTAGCTTTTACTCATAATTAAAACATTTAAAAGATTAATACTAAAGTTTTGTCATCGTCAGTCCAAAGAGATTTGCAATCCCGTTTGTTCTGATTGGCGTTGCGAAGATACAACATTTCGGAGGCGAAAACAAATGCCTTCACTGACGTTCACCATCTGTTTACTGCTCATTCACTATACGCTCACTTTTAATAAAAATCATAGCAATGGAAGATAATAATAAGGCAAATATCGTCTTTAATATCTCTGGCGGTAACAACCAGATTCTGCCCAATGCTATCAAGGCTGAGCAAAACTTTTATGGCGACAAGTACATAGAGGAGATGATGAAGGCGAAGACCACAAGTCAAGAGCCTGTTCTTTCACCCGAAACAACCCGACTCTCCTTATATATTAATAATGTGGAAGCATTAGCAGAATATGTAGCCAAGCTCTCTGCATGCACCAATGCCAAGGAATTGGCTCAGGTGGTGATGGATATGGTGAATGATACAGATGTAAAGGTTGACCAAGATATTATGGTGAAGCAGGAGTTCATCGAAGTCTTACAGCCCTTGGCTCCTCAGGTTACTACAGGCATCAGTAATATCCGCAAGTATATCAATGAAGCTTGGTATAAGTGGAAATGATTACCAATGAAGTAGCGTGAGGAAAAATGCTGACAAAAGGCACTTTTACGCACTCCATAATTTCAGAATTTTCAATGAATCCAAATTCGTTTTGTAGAATTGAAATTATGTTGATGCTTGGTAAGTTTCTGATAATCAGCGGTGTATGAAAATTGAAAAATATACTTGGTCTCTTGAAAATCTATAGTTGTACGACTATGACCCCTATAGTTGTACGACTATAACTCCAGAGTTGTACAACTATAGCATGTATAGTCGTACAACTGTAGCTTTACAGTCGTACAACTATAGGATTTTCAACTCGCAAAACTTGCGGATTATGGTCAATTTCTGCTGAAAATTGGCTTTTATTGATTCTAGATGGTTAATTTAGTATGGAGGATAAAAATTTGTACATGATACAGAAGGCACAGGAGTTCATGAATGAGAATCACTTTGCCGACGTCTCCCGAGTGCAATGTCTGCTACGCAAGATGATGTCCAAGGAGTATCATGGCCTCATCGATCAAATCAAGGAGTGTCAGGATCCCCATGCTATCTTCAATATTCATGGCGGAAACAATCTCATTGCGCCCACTGCCAGCCAGGCAGAGCAAAAATTGGTGGAGAAACCTGCTGACGAGATAAAAAAAGATAAGGAATAATCAAGAAAGAAGACCGAGATGCTGAACGATTTCGATTCACCATTCGATATCACCGTAGATTTCCACAAGTAATTGGGCGGAGTTGAAAAAACACCCCAAAAATTTGGTAGTTTCACAGAAAACCCTTATTTTTGCACCTAAAAAAAGGAGATACAATAATGAAGACAATAGATCAGATTTTGAAAATAAAGGCAGTAGTGCTTTACATTCTGAAAGCATTCCCAGAAGGAGTTGATTATATTCATCTCTTTAAGGTTATGTATTTTGCGCAGCAAGATCAGTTGAAAGAGTATGGATTGCCAATCATGTACGATACCTTTGTTGCAAGAAAGCATGGTCCTGTACCTGCTTTAACCTATAAGGTGTTGCGTGGTATTGAAGGCAAGGCAGACCTTTCTTCGCCAGAATTGAAGGATTTTGCAGATTCATTGAATATAGCTATCTCTCAGGATGGTCATCAACTTGTTCTAGCTTCCAAGAATGCGGAATGCGATATGGATGAACTGTCTGTAGCTGATGTGAAGATGTTGGATAAATGGATTGAAAAGTGCAAGGATGTAGAATCCTTTGACCTATCCGATAAGTCACATGAAGACAGAGCTTGGAAACGTGCAAAACGTCAGGCTGACAAGACAGGTGAGGACTCCAAGATAACCATGTATGATATGGCAGCTGCGGCAGGAGCAAGCAAAGACATGCTATATGTAATTCGCGACCGTCAATCAGTTCAAAAAGCATTGTCATGGATTTAAGGGAGTTGCAGAAAAACTATCTTGATAATCTCCGTAAGGTTACCGAAGATAAATTAGAAATAGGTTCGTTGGTACGAACAGTTATTTCAATAGAAGAAGGCTTGGTTTTCAAGGATGGAAGAAAGCAGAAACCAAAGAAGTTAGTAATTATCGGAGTAGATAAAGTGAAAAAAGTATGTTATGGTTCAGTATTGGTTAATACAAAAATGAGTCCTAAGGCAGCTTATTCCGATTCTTTTCTTTCAGCCCAATATCTTCTTCATCAAACAGATTATCCTGAATTCTTGAAGTATGATAGTTTTGTTGATTGTGGCATGCTCTTTTCTATCCCATTAAAGAAATTGATGGAAGGAGAGTATTTTGGAACTTTGACCTCCCAAGATCTCCAAGGCATCTTTGAGGTACTTAAAACAACCGAAACTCTTACTAATAAGGAAAAGAAGAGATTTGGAATCATTTGAAGAAGTTAGTTCCATTTTGGAACATACTGCCTCTGATGGGCACCTCTCCCGAGGTAATCCTGTCAAAAGTAGAATAAAACAATATTCCTCATTCGAGTGGCGACAAGCGCAGAGCGATACTGCAATGAGGAACAATTCTGGTGGGCTTAACCTGCAAGCCCCCTCCTTGCACTCACTTTCAGCAATATAATTGCAAGCTGATCCCCATAACAGCCCAGCGGTCCCATCCCGCACAACCATGGCGAGGGCTTTGATGCCCCGCCAACCTTAGAGCGTAGCGGTTCTGAGCACCGGAGGGCGGTTTTCCTCTTCTTCCCTGAGGGGAGAAGACCGAGATGAGAGGTGGAGCCTTCTTTAATGGGAAAAAGCGATGCCAATGAGTGCAATGAAAACTCGTTTTCAAATTGCCGAGTGCAGCTCGCTTTATCAACAAAGAAGGACGGGATGATTTTAGAAAAACAGCACAGTAGGGCGGTTACATCCCTAATCCCTATGGTAGGGATTTAGGGCTTGGGTATAGGGTAAGGACCCCCTCTTCGCAAGAGGGGGACAGGGGAGTCGAAAAAATATACGTTATGAACATAGAAGAAAAAAAGGCAGATTTCATGCGTTGCTTCAAGGTTTCTAGGGAGCGAAAGGCAGAATACATAGCACAAATGGAAAAGCGAATGCGTGATGACTATCGCCGCAGAACCGGTAAGGAAGCAGAATCATTTTGTGTATTGTAAGAGTGAAAAAATTAGATTTAGTCAAGATTAATAGTTATGCACCATATGCAGTAATATAGTAGAGACGCAGTCTTGGTGATATACGAATCGTTGCTTGCAACGAAAAAAATCCGTGAGATCCGTGTGCGACTAAGAAAATAATATTGAGTGTTGATTTTTGAACACGAATCTCTTGAATTACTCGAATCTTTAGAGACTAAGCAACATATTCGTGTAATTCGTGCAATTCGTGTTCCGAAAAAAATGCGTAATTCGCGTGCAGAGAAATATCTATTGCTGTGAGGCATAGTGGCTACTGTTGCTTGCAACGAAGAAATCTGTGCAAATCCGTGAGATCCGTGTGAGCCCTTCAAAAAAATATTCAAGAAATCGCTTGGCGTTTTCGAAAGAAAGTCGTATATTTGCAGGCGTAAAGATATAAGTTATCGTTATGAGTCGTGTTAAGTTAAACATAGATAAATCCATTCTTGCTTGGGCTATAGAACGCTCAGGTAAGGATAGCTGTGCGTATCTTGAGCAGCATCCTAAGGTAAAAGAGTGGATGGATGATTTGGATAGGCCGACTCTTAAGCAGTTAGAGCGGTTTGCCAAGGAGCTTTTTGTGCCAATGGGCTATCTGTTCTTACCAACCCCTCCTGTCGAGACGATGCCTATACCTTTGTTCCGCCGAATCAATGACAAGCTCGACATCAATGTCTATGATACGGTCAATGAGTTGCAGGAACGTCAGGAGTGGTTGAGTGGTTATCTTCATCAATGTGATTTTTCCAAAGTTCCTTTTGTGGGAATTCATAGTGTGGAAGATGGCATTGATAAGGTATGTTCTTCTATGCGCCGAATTCTAGGCTTGCCTGTCAACTGGATGATGGAATATAGCAAGGTAGATGATGCTTTGAGATTCCTGACAGAGACGATAGAAAACCTGGGTGTAGTCATAAGCTATAATAGCGTAGTCGGTTTTAATAATAAGCGACCTATAGCTGTAGAAGAGTGTCGTGGCTTCGCTTTGGTAGATGATTATGCTCCGTTTATCTTTGTCAATAGTAGGGATGCCAAGTATGCCCAGATGTTTACTTTGGTGCATGAATTTGCGCATATACTGACAGGATATAGTGCAGGATTAGGTAATAGCGACATTTCCAGTACGGATATTACGGAACAATTCTGCGATGCAGTGGCTGCTGCATACCTTGTGCCGGAAAACTTACTGAAAGAAGTCTGGACAGAGGTGGGTGAAAACTATGAAATCTTGTCAAAGAAACTCAAGGTGAGTCGCTTTGTTATCGCTCGATGTGCAAAGGATTATGGCTTGATTACGAAAGAGCATTTCTTTGCTTTATATCAGAAATGGAAGGCAGAGCCTCTTGTCCACAAAGAAATAAAAGGTAGCGGCGGTGATTTCCGTCGTACAGCCATCAAGAGAGTGAGCCGTTTGTTTCTGATACATGTAAGCAATGCAGTAGAGAACAATGCGCTGCTCTATATGGATGCATTCCGTTTGACGGGACTAAAGGGTGATACTTTCCGTAAAGTTGTTGACAGCCCATTCTTCGTATAAGTTCAAAAAGTAGAAAGGAACAGTTATGAGGTATATAGTAGATTCCAATAGTTTTATCACTCCCCATCGAGGATATAGTCCTATAGATGTAGCCAGGAGTTTATGGTCGAAGATTTCGTCATTGGCTTCGGAGCATAAGATATATTCTCTCGATAAGGTTAAGGAAGAATTGTATCTACATGATGACGAGTTGAAGGAATGGATGAAGGCCAATATGCCATCAGATTATTTCTTGTCGTCCGACCATGCTGAAGTCATCACAAAATTGCAAGAAATTATTGCATGGGCTGATAGTCATACTTTCTACACTCCAAAGGCCAAACAGAAGTTCCTCAGAATGGATAAGGCTGATATTTATCTGGTAGCTTTTGCTGCAGTAGCCCCCGAAAAATGGACTATAGTATCCATGGAACGTCCTGCGCCAAGAAATGCTGGCGAGATAAAACTCCCTGATGCTTGTGCCAAGTTTGGTGTAAGATGCCTGATGCTGCAGGATATGTTTAGGGAGATGGGAGAGAGCTACTGATAATGATACCCTTGAAACACACAATAGATAGTTAAGATTTTTTTAAGAACTCGATAAGTACCGAGGCTGTTCTGGCGGTGGAAGCTGCCGGAACAACTGGGTAGTGTGTTTATGTTATTACGTATTCAATTATGAGTATATATTCTGATGAACTACTTCTCTCTGTTTGGAAAAAAGCAGAAGAAGTTTATGGTTATGATGCTAGAATATGGCGTAAGGATTTTGCTGGTGCATGGATTCGATATGACCATTATGGCATGAAGGGTTCTTTTGGCTGGCAAATAGACCATAGAAAGCCACTAGCAAAAGGAGGTACTGATGATATAAAAAATCTTCAGCCACTTCAGTGGGAGAATAATCTAGAGAAATCTGATGATTATCCTTATTTTAGCACGAAGATTACCTCAAGAGGTAATGAAAATGTTGAGGAGAGACAGTCATGGCAGATACTGATTACACACAGAGGGTGATACCTCGCACGGTGCATTGGTATAATATCAGAAGATGGGGCTTGTATGAATGGCTGTTATCCTTAGCGGTAGTTGTCTTTCTTTTGTCCTTAGGGACATTTCTATGGGCAGATAAATCCCGATTTGATTTCGGTCATCCGATTAACTTCAATAAGTTTGGTACATTTGGAGATTTCATAGGAGGAGTTGTCGGAACGGTATTTGCTTTTCTGAATGTGCATTTACTTATCAAAACGATTGGGTTGCAGAACAAGGCTAATGTACAATCTGAAAAGTCTTATGCCTATGTTCAAAAGACAGAGAATGTGAGAACAATGGATACGCAGATTAATTCATTGTTATCGCTTTACAATAGTGTTGTTGAGGCAATTTCTTTTCAGAACAAGCAAGGAAAGGAAGGATTGAAGGCTGCGGCTGATTATATTTTAAGCTATAGTACTGGTGCTGGAAGTGATTATTTGCGCGATGAACGAGCTATTCATGCGTTTGAAGCTATTTATGCAAATTTGCGAGATAAGTTGGCTGTCTATTTTAGAGTAATATACAGAATGCTGTGTGTTCTTAAGCAATCAGACATAGATGATAAGGTACGATATAATTACGCCAAGATGTTGCGTTCTCAATTTACAGAAAGTGAATTGTTTCTTTTACGTTATAATGCCTTGACCTATAATGGCAAAAATATGCAAGAGCAAATTTTGGCATTCAATCTGTTGAAACATCTTCCTTCATCAAAGTTGTTCGACCTTCATCCTTTCTTTAGTCATTTGAATAATGATTTTTCCAATCATCTTGATATAATGCTCTATGATTTTCGAAAAGAGTTAGAGAAGGCATTCATTTATGGTCGGCATCTAGACGAAACGGTATCATTTCAAACCAATATAACCAATCTATCTTTGGCATATAAGGTCTTTCCTGATAGGCGAGCTATAGATATAGTCTTTCAGGTCAATAGAAATCTTCAGCCTGATAGCGGAAATTTAGAAAGGGCAATAGCAAGGTATTCTGATATAGATATAAGGAGTTTTTTTAAGGCGTATTTGCTTGAAATATTCTCAAAGTCTATGTTTCAGGTCTATACCAAGGTAGAAGAATTGAAGTTCCGAAATTTTCACAGAGATAATGGTTTTGTTTTGAATATGTCGCTTGATTGTCGAGAACAAGGCAGAACGTTAATGTTGTCGAGAAAACAACTTAATTCTCCAAGAACTTTTATAGGTCCGATTATCATCGGAAACCATTTTATGAGTTAATTTATAAACACAATTATGATACAACCAAAGATCTCTGTAGTGACGTTATGTTATAATGCTGTCTTTGTAATTGGGATGTTGCCTTTCCGTCATTGTTTATGCCCCAGGCGGTCCCATCCCGCAAAATATGGCGTAGACCTTTGATGGTCCGCCAACCTTAGAGCGAAGCGGTTCCGAGCACCGAGTAGGGCGGTTTCCTTCTTCTCGCCTGAGGAGAGAAGACCGAGATGAGAGGTGGAGCCTTCCTTAAGGGTAAGGAAGGACGGGTAGGTTTTCGAAAAAAGTCTTTCCTTGCAGGAGAGACGGAGAGGTAGAAAAAAGCCTTTATCAACAAGGAAGGACGGGATGATATGCATGCAAAGCCATTTTGACAATCATGTGATGTAATCAGAATGAATACAACGAACAAAGGGGAACGACCAAAGACTGGTTGTTCCCCTTTGTTCGTTTAGAGGCAATTGTATCAGGTGTATCTGTCATCATCACAAAGGTTGCAACCAAACGAAAGATGGAGAAGGCACCACGCAAATCTATCTCAATTCTATCAAAAGCTCAGAAGTAGATGATGCCAACGCCAAAATACTGGCAGCCCTAAAAGCCACAAAAAAGAATAAAAAGAGGGATTTTGTAAAATGAACCAAAATGAACCATTTTTCCTGAATCTTTACATGAGAGATACAGAAAAACCGAAAACTTTCGTTCAATCAACGACTTAGGAAATTATGTACGAAAAGAATAGTAAAATAATGTTGATTTTCGTAGAATGATATTAATTTTTTAACACGCATAATTTGCTAGTTTCCAACAATTTTCGTATTTTTGCAAGGAGATTCTGTGTCTCTTATATCGAGATTCAGATGAACGTCATCAAAAAACGAATTTGATTCGCATGATGAAAGAGACAAATATACACTCACAGGTTACGTCCACTATTGCAGGGGACGACGGCGAAGCCATGGCAAAAAGTGAAGGGATACCAACCGAACATGCCATCCTCTCGGAGAAAGATACAAAACATGATGTTTTAAAGGACTTCGATAGTCCTTTCGACATTAACACAGATTTATACAAATGAATACAAAACAGCAAATAGCACAGCAACGTGCTAATTTGGCTATAGCTGAATTCTTGAAGGAATTGTTTACTCCTCCGTATGTTATTAGTGAGTCAACTTTTGATGAAACGAAGGAATCTGCGGTGGAGTGTGCCAAACAGAATGTCGATGCCGCATCTCTTACTGAAAGAGAGAAAGAGGTTGCGAAGGAGTCTGTAGAACTATTTGCCAATGATGTAGCACGGAAGTTTAAGGTTGCTATGAAACAATCTGGTAAGATTGTGTGAATACCCCTTTTGAAATTATGGTACATACGATGTCTATAGATACAATTTCGTTGAGAGATTCTCTTTCCTGTGTTTGTCAACAAAGTGGCGAGCCATTGTCTAATTGGTTTGATTGGGTCTCTCTTATAGCTTCTGTTGCTACTCTGGTATGTTTTGCTATTACTTGTTTTCAAATCTATCAGGTTAAGAGTGTTAGTAAGCAGGTGAGGGAAGCCGTGAATGATAATAATAAGCAAATAAAAAATAGTATTTCTCTCTATAAGGTTACAGATGCTCTTCGACTGACACAAATGGTGTTGGACTATATAAGAAAAGAACATTATGAATTAGCGGCAATGAAGTTGTTTGAACTCAATAACATGGCAATAGAAATCGCAAATACTCATAAGGAGCTCAAAGCTTACCAGCTGTCATTGGTATCAGAGATGGATCATCTTAATGATATGGCAACCAATGTAAAAACTATGTATAGTTCAAGCTATACGATGTCAACAATAATGCGATTTAATAATGCATTAAAAGATATAGATATCAAGATTAAAAATCAGATATTAAAAAGCGATAGAATATGAAAAAGTATATTGATAGCATAGCACCAATTATCGACAAAATCATAAAGATGACAGAATTAAAACAGATGAAATGGGAAAAATCAGGAAACAATACATATCGTTGTGTTGATGTCAAGGACTCCCTCAGCCTAGAAATATCTGGAGGAAATGGTTTTGTTGGTTCAAATATTGGTTTCAAGCTATATTCGGAAGATAAATTGGAATTTGAATATACGCCAGGTTTTATGGTGAAGTATCCTGAGTTTGAAGCTCTCTTGTCAAAGCTTTATTCTATTGTTGAAGAGGCAGATGTGAAAAGAATTACAGGTCAACTTTCAAAGATTATGTCAGCTTTTGCTAAAACTGATAATGTCTGATGAAGAAAGATAAAAAATGATTGGAAAAGTCTACATTTATGGAAATACCAGCAATAATGAGGAGCGTAACAACTCTGTCTTTTGTTAGATATAGAGATCACAAAAATTTTAAATGACTTTATCACTTTTGACAATGCTCTTTTGGCAAAAGCAAAATGTTGGATATGAAATGAATAAAGAAAATATACAATGCTTACACAAGAAATAAGAAATAAAGTACAACGCTTATGGAATATGTTTTGGAGTCGTGGTATCACGAATCCAATAACTGCTATAGAGCAAATATCATATTTGTTGTTTATCCGTCGATTAGAAGAAGTCGATGAATACGACAATGTGACTAATGTTAAGAAAAAAAGCATATTTAAAGGTCACGAAATGTGCTTATGGAGTAGGTTCTCAACGCTGCCTCCTTCTGACATGTTGGAATGTTACCAAAATGAGGTGTTTCCATTTATAAAGACATTAAATGGAGAAGATGAACCCTTTGCCCAGTATATGAGTGATGCGGTTAATGAGATCTCTCAGCCAAACTTGCTGTTTGATTCTGTTAATATAATAAATTCAATATATTCAGATATAGAAAGAGACAAGGAACAAGGGCAGCATTTCCAAGATGTACAAGGTGATATCTATGAATATCTGATTAATGAAATCGCTACTTCTGGAAAGAATGGCCAGTTCCGAACTCCTCGACATATCATTCAATTCATTTGTGATTTAATTAGTCCAGATGTTAATGACACAATTTGTGATCCAGCTTGTGGTACTGGAGGCTTTTTGTTGGGAGCATTGCAAAGTGTTCTGACTAAGCATACTCCAGCTAATAAAAGAAAAAAGGATGAAAATGGTTTGTGGCGTTATCAAAATTCTTCTGATGCTATCTTGAATGAGAGTGAAAAAGAAAAGGTTTCAAATTCTCTTCTGTTTGGATTTGACATAGATAAGACCATGGTTCGTATTGGATTGATGAATCTTATGCTTCATGGCATAGCTCATCCACGGATAGAACGAATGAATACATTGTCTTCTTTGTTTTATGCGCAGAAAGAAAATCAAAAGTATTCTGTGATAATGGCAAATCCACCTTTCACGGGAACTGTTTCTATGGAAGAATTGAGTGAAGATTTAGTAGAGTATGGAAAGAAATCGGAACTTTTATTTTTGATTAGAATCATAAGTATGCTAAAGATCGGAGGTCGTGCTGCGGTTATAGTTCCTGATGGCGTACTGTTTTCTTCAGGAAAGAAAGCAAAAAGCGTCCGTGAAAAGTTGCTGAAAGATTGTAGTTTGAATGCAGTTATATCATTGCCGTCTGGGGTCTTCAAACCTTATGCAGGAGTTAAAACTTCCATATTGTTGTTTACAAAAGTAGAAGACGGTAGTTCAGATTGGCATACCAATGATATTTGGTATTATGAACTATCTTCTGATGGTTACAGCTTGGATGACAATCGGAGAAAGTTAACCGAAAATCCTTTGCCTGCAGCATTGGATAAATTTCATAATCGAGATAAGCTTACAGAGAAGACAAAACAATATTTTCATTTATCAATAGATGAAGTTAATAAAAGAACTTTAGAACTTCATTTTGATAAATATAAAATATATGAAGAGGAACGGGAGGATTTCCGCCCTCCACATGAGCTGATGAAAGACATTATGAGTTTGGAAAAGAATATTATGAAGGATCTTCAGAAACTGAATGGTATGATATAAAATAGTAGATTATGGAATCAGCAAAAATTAATGATCTGTTCGTTATCCAAACAAATTCTAAGTTAAAGGCTAAAGAAGGAAAAAAGGAGGGACAATATCCATTCTATACTTCTGGAGAAGAGATAAAATACTTAGATACATTTCAATTGAACACACGAGGACTTATTATAGGAAAAGGTGGAAATCCTAACTGGCGTTTTGCAAATGGAATGTTTAGTATGTCAACAGATTGTTGCTTGTTGACAGCAAACCAAGAATTTGTGGATATAGAATATGTTTACTATTATCTCTGTGCTTTTCCAACAATCATGCAACGGCTATATAAAGGTGTTGGAATTAAGCATATATCATTAGCGGACATCAAAAATATAGAGATTGAATATCCGCCGATAGAAGTTCAGCGGACAATAGTTTCTGTATTGTCTTTTCTTGATGCAGTAATAAAAAAGAGACAAATAAATGTCGTGAAAAATATTCCAGAACTGCTTAAGAGTTATTATTCACAGCTTGTTGACAATAATGTATGGGATAAAGTAAGAATATCTGATATTGCGACTGAAATAAAGTCAGGTCCGTTTGGTACTCAATTACATGTGAGTCAATTTAGTGACAAAGGTGAAATATATGTTTATGGAATAGATGATTTGACAAAAAAAGCTCCAAAAACTCGTTATCTATCTATTGCAGAATTGAAAAAGTATAAAAGATATCTGGTTCATGGTGATGATGTGCTTATTTCAATAATGGGTACTGTAGGGCGTACAAAAGTAGTGCCTAAAGATATTGGATTGGCTATTAATACCAAGCATTTAGTTGATATTACCTTGAATCAAGATTTATGTAAGCCATATTTCTTGGCTTATACTTTGGAAAATAATCGCAAGGTAAGACGACAGATAGAGTCTTCCAAACACGGAGCGGTAATGTCTGCTATCAACATGTCTGATGTCAAAAATCTCATGATAACTTTGCCGAGCATCAAGGTGCAAATGTACTTTGAGGAGGTTTATCATCAGGTTAAAGATATTCAAAAATGCATGGAGGAGGAAATTCAATTGTTGAAAGAACTTCGAAAATCACTGCTGGCAAAATACTTCAGAGAAAATAATCCTCTAAATGCATCTTTTTCAGTTACAAAAAAACAAAAAATAACAAGTGGCTCAGATATAGATTCATTGTTAACTATCATAAATGAAGGAGGATTCTCGAATTTGTCTAATTATGATGAAATGAGAAGACTTTTGTATTATTATATTGGAAAAGATGTTGTTGAGCAATATTATGATAAGAAAACCAAGAAAGTAAAACTTCGCAAGAAATGAAACTGATAAGTCTTAAAATAGGAGAAAGTTTTAGAAGCTTGCCTGCAAATTTTGAGGTTCGTTTTCTTGAAGATGGTCAAAATCTTGACCTTGAAGAATTCCGTCCTTTCTGTATGGTAGGTTTAAATGGTTGTGGCAAGTCTAATGTCTTGGAAGCCTTGGCGCATATATTCTATCAATTAGAATTGTGCGTGGCTGTTCATCTTCCTCAAAATATACTGTCAGATGATGAGAAACTAAGGACAGGTGGAACCATACAATCTTATCATCTGGAATATTTGTGGCATCCTAATTCGTTACCTACTTTTGAACTTAGCAATGCGAGAAAGGTAGTGATAGATAAAAAATTTGGCAAGGAACCGCAGATGTTTGTTTCATCTGTTAATGGTTCTGATAAGATTCAAGTCTCCCTGTCTTCTTCTGCTATAAATCATATGGAGGCAGAAGGCAAGAAATACCTGCCCAAGTATGTCGTAGCTTATTCCTCTGGCGAAAATGAAACGTTGAGTATACCTTTTATAAAGAGCCGTTTGCTCCATCTTGATGAGTTTAAGGAATATACATATAAAGGTATAGAGGGAACTCCAACAACTGAAAATGGATTGATTTATGTTGATGCCAATATGAGTCAGGCGATACTTCTGTGTTGCCTATTGTTTGAAGAAGACAAAACATTGTCTGGTCTTCGCAATATAGATAATACAGGAATCAGCAAAATTACGCGCTTTAGAATGTGTCTTAGGGAGAATTATTTCTCGGTTTCGTCCTTTGGAGACAAGGTGTCTTATTTTAAGGTGTTGTATGAAACACTTTTTAGAAAGTTCAAATCTTGCTCAACTATGTCATGGCGAGACGAAAGTAATGGGAATGCTGTTATCTATTATGATTTCTATGTCAATGATGCTACAAGGGATGCTTTTAAGGCGCATTTCAAATCTGGAATAGAGTGCTTTCAGGCTTTTCGACTATTATACGAATTGAATTATCATAAGATTGGAGAAGCTAAGGAAAAAGAGATATATGACTCTCAAGGCATATATACTGAGGGAAAATTTTCTTTGCCAGGACCGGAAGAAGATACATTCCATTTCTTGGATTTCTTTATCTCGAAAAAAATATCTAAGTCAGGAACTTGCAAGGAAATACTATTGAAGGCATTTTCAGATGGTGAACACCAGTTTATTCATACGATGGCAATCTGTTTATTGCTGAAAGATAGTGATTCTCTGATTTTGCTTGATGAGCCGGAAACCCATTTTAATCCCAATTGGCGTTCCCGCTTTATAAGCATGTTGAATGAGACGTTACATAATGGATGTTTACATTCAAGCAATGACATACCTACATGTAATTTCTTGAAGGAAGTATTGATTACTTCGCATTCACCATTCATCATTTCAGATTGTTTGCCACACCATGTATTGGTGTTATATAAAAATGAGGATGGACATACAAAGGCTGAAACTGCTTCCGAGCGAAGTATTAAAACATATGGAACTTCAATAAATGTCTTGACCGCAGAAATCTTTGGTAACTCCGATTCGATAGGTCAACGAGCTTATCAAGAAATGCAAGCAATTAAAGATGAAGCGAAAGATAAGGATAAAGCTATCCGTAAAATCAACAGCCGTTTCGGTGAGTCTTTAGATAAGCTGATAGCTATAAGTGAATTAAAGGAGAAGTAATTATGTTGTACCCTTACAAATATCCAAAAGCAAAAATCCAACAATTGCAATCTTTTGTCAATTACATCATGTTGGAAGTTGTGCTTAGGGCAAAGAAAATACCAGATCCGACCTTTTCTGTTGGATTGGTAATTCCAAAGTATGAAGGTATTATCCGTGATGTAAATGCTAAATATATTTTAGATCCGATTTCAAATATGTATTTAGACTCCAAGAAACTGGACCGCTTTCATCTGAAATTATTGCGTAAGGCGGTATTGGAGAATAATAGAATAGAGGAATTGTGTGATGGTCGTTTTTCACCAGTAAGGTATAAATACCTAAGTACTTTTTTTACGCAAAATTTTGAAAAGGACATGTTGGAGAACATAAACACATTTTGTGCCAAACTATATGAAAAATGTCTATGTTTTGCTCCGATTTATAACATGTTTGGGAAGATAAAGGAATATCATGATTTATTAGTACAAGATGATGATAGATGTCATTTTTGTGGAAATACATCTTTGGTCACAAAGTATGAGTCTGTGAGGAATGCTTTTGATCATTATCTTGCAAAACAGACTTATCCTTTTGTTTCTGTCAATTTCAAAAATTTAGTTCCAGTTTGTAATGCTTGTAATTCTTTGTATAAAAAGTCAAAAGATATCCTGTTGCAAGGAGAAAAACGTGTTAAGGCTTTCTATCCATATACAAATCAATCATATTCAATTCAGGTAACGATAAAATTTAAGAAAGGTAGAGTTTATACGAAAGACTTAAAGCCTTCAGATTTTGATTTGGAATGTACTTGCGTAGGGTATCAAGAGCAAGTGGATACTTGGATGCGAATTTATAGCATAGAGAAGCAATATAAAGCAAAATGTTGTAGCCCAGCGTATAAAGCATATTTGACGAGCATATTTGATGATGTTAAAAATAAAAATATGTCAATAGATGATAGTCTTCGGCATTATGAAAATAACATCGATTATGACATGAATTTTCTGAAAGTCGCCTTTTTCAAGGCTGCACTTGCTACAATAATATAAACACCAACCCCGTGAATTTATGAAAAATAGAATATTTAATGGTGAATATACACTGAAGGATTGGATAAAGCTGATGCTTACATCCAATATCGTGTTACCAGATTATCAGCGTGGCCTTTATTTTGTATTGCCAGCATTTTGATAATTTCAAGAATGTTGCAGATTTCTTTGAATTTGCAGCAAAGTTAATGAGAAGATAAAATCATATTTATAACTAGTCTTTTCTTTTTGCTGATCCATGTAAATAAGGCTTAAGGTTAGGTATAGAAAGCCCAGCATCAAAGCGGTCCCATCCCGCACAATATGGCGAAGACCTTTGATGGTCCGCCAACCTTAGAGCGTAGCGGTTCCGAGCACCGAGTAGGGCGGTTTACATCCTTCCTTCTGAGGAGGAAGGCTTGGTTAGAGGTGGAGCTCCCTTTAGCTAAAGGGAGACGGAGGGATTCGAAAAAACTCCTTTTTTAATGGGTAAAAGCGATGCCAGTGAGTGCAATGAAAACTCGCTTTCAAATTGCCGAGTGCAGCTCGCTTTATCAACAAAGAAAGACGGGATGATTTTAGAAAATCTTTAATATTAAAGAAAGAGATTTATGATGGATATACATCATTATAATCATGGCCGGCGGTGTAGGCAGCCGCTTCTGGCCTATGTCAACCCCCGATTACCCAAAGCAGTTCATAGATGTGATGGGTGTGGACCGTTCCCTCATTCAATTGACAATAGATAGATTGAAGCCAATCTGTCCTGTCGAAAACATGTGGGTAGTGACAAACGAGAAATACATAAGCATAGTCAAGAAGCAAATCCCTGACATGCCAGTAGATAACATATTATCAGAGCCGGAGGCTCGCAATACCGCTCCATGTATTGCTTATGCCTGTTGGAAGATCCAGAAGAATCATCCTGATGCCAACATCGTGGTGACACCATCCGATGCCCTCGTCATCAATGCTTCGGAGTATCAGCGAGTGCTCAGCAAGGCATTGAGCTATACTTCCGATAAGAACGCCATCGTTACTATCGGTATCAAGCCAAGCCGCCCAGAAACAGGCTATGGATATATAGCCTCAGCAGAGCCAACATCCGTAGATGAAATCTACAAGGTTGAGGCTTTCAAGGAAAAGCCAAACCTGGAGACAGCCGAGCAATACCTTGCCGCTGGCAATTACTATTGGAATGCCGGAATCTTCGTATGGAACATTGATACCATCAGCAAGGCAATCCGCACCTTCCAGCCAAATCTTGCCAGCATCATGGATGAGATGGCACCTTCTTTCTATACCGAAAAGGAGAAAGAGGTGGTCGGCAAACTCTTCCCAACCTGCGAGAAGATAAGCATTGACTATGCTGTGATGGAGAAGTCGAAGGAAATCTATACCTTGCCAGCCGAGTTCGGCTGGAGTGACTTAGGTAGCTGGGGCAGCCTCCGTACCTTGCTTCCACAGGATCAGGCAGGCAATGCCAAGGTAGGCAAGGATATCCGCTTGTATGAATGCAAGAACTGTGTGGTTCATGCGGCCGATGAGAGCAAGGTGGTAGTTCAAGGCTTGGATGGCTATATCGTAGCCGAGAAGAATGGACAATTGCTGGTTTGCTCTTTGAAAGAAGAACAGAGAATTAAAGAATTTGGAAAATAATATATGTCAAGTCAAACAACAGATAATAATAAAAGAATAGCAAAGAATACGTTACTTCTTTATTTTCGAATGCTACTTATGATGTTTGTAACATTGTTCACGAGTCGAGAGGTATTGGATAAATTAGGAGTGACTGATTATGGTATATACAATGTCGTTGGTGGTGTTGTTGCTATGTTGGGATTTCTCAATAGTTCCATGTCAAATGCTGTACAGCGATATTTATCTTTTGAAATAGGCAAGAATAACGAGGCTGGTGTCAATCGAATTTTTAATGTTTCGTTATTTGCACATGCTGGAATCGCAGTCTTTGTTTTTATCGTAATGGAAATAGTTGGTGTATGGTATTTGAATACACACATGAACATTCCTGCAGAAAGAATGGATGCTGCCAATTGGGTACTACAGTGCTCTATATTTACAACTTTGTTTACAATAGTGCAGGTGCCCTATAATGCTATTATCATTTCAAAAGAACAGATGGGGATATATGCATATATTTCAATATTAGAAGTGGTATTAAAGCTGCTTGTTGTATATATGTTGGCTATAGGGAATTTTGACAAACTAAAACTATATAGTGTTCTCATTATGGTTGTTACAATTGGTATCGTGATGATATATAGATTTTATTGTACAAGAAAGTATAAGGAAGCTAAGTTTAAGCTTATTAAGGATTGGAATCTTCTGAAGCAAATTGTTGGTTTTGCGAGCTGGAATATGTTGGGGGAACTCGCTTGGGTGTTTACTGGGCAAGGCGTAAATATCATATTGAATTCCTTCTTTGGTCCTGTGGTTAATGCAGCCAGAGGATTGGCCGAACAAGTAAATGGGGCTGTGAATAGATTTGTGGCAAATTTTCAAACTGCGGTAAATCCACAATTGATAAAAAACTATGCTTCAGACCAATTGGGTGAGATGAAAACTTTATTGTTCAGAAGTACACGCTTTTCATATTATCTTCTTTTGGCATTGTCTTTACCTATTATATTAAAGATGGACTTTATACTTCATCTATGGTTAAAAGAGGTTCCGGATTATACAGTAGGCTTCTGTCAACTTGTTTTGGTAAGTTCATTGGTTTCTACGCTTTCTAATCTTCTGGCTCAAGTGGCTAGGGCATATGGTAAGATACGTAATTATCAAATAATAGTGTCAATATTTCTGTTTCTAAATTTTCCTTTATCTTATATCGTTCTTAAGTTTGGGTGTTCTCCTTTGTCGTCTATGTTTGTTAATATAGGTGTTAATACAATGTTACTATTTGTGAGACTCCGATTAACTAATAGAATGATACAAATGACATATGGTAGTTTTATACGAAATGTCTTATTACCGGTTATAATAGTTACGGCTGTTGCCCTTGTTATACCTCTGATCATTTACTTTATGTTTGACAATTCTATAATCAGCTTTATTATTGTTTGCTTGGTGTCATTTGTTAGTGTAGGTGTATCAACTTATGCCCTAGGCATGAATGCTAATGAAAGACTGTATATTTTAGCGGCAATATCAAAGATAATAACGAAAATAAAATAAGATATGAAAAAGATTGCTAATATTACTTGGATTACGTATAATAATTTTGGCACATTTTTGCAAGCTTATGCTTTGCAACAATATATTATTTCTCTTGGCTATGAGGATATGATTCTAGATGATTCGCCTATCATAGATTTACATATTAACTGGAAATATAGAATAAAAATATGGCTTTGGAAACTTAATGTAATATATCGTAGATTTGCCGTTAGTCAAAAGAAGTCCGCAAAGTTATATGATCGTTTTAAGCAAAGTCATCTTATCATAGATAAAAACATCGAGAATTCTCAAAACTTGGATGCAAAATATGATTGCTTTGTCTGTGGCAGCGATCAGATTTGGAATCCCCTTTTTTTGAAAGATCCAAAAACAGTTTTTTTCTATGCTGAATTTACCAAGCAAAGGAAAATAGCTTATGCTCCTAGTATAGGAATCTCAAAGATGCCTGATGAATATAGAGATCGTTTTAAAAGCTTAATCAAAGATTTCTCTTTTTTGTCTGCAAGAGAACCTCAGGGACAGCAGATAATGGAAGAACTTTCGGGTAAAAATGTAGCTAATGTTGCAGATCCTACATTGCTTCTGGATAAAACAAGATGGGAGATGCTTTTGCCCAAGCAAAGAGGTGTGAAGGATAAGTATATTCTAGGCTATTTCTTAACATCTAATCCTATTTATATTGAAGCTGCAAGAAAGTATGCCCATAGCCATGGATATAAGTTTAAGATGTTTTATACGGATAAAACTTATTATAATGAAGCAGATGAAGTAATAACTGCTGGTCCGATAGAATTTTTGGAGGCTATTCATAATGCGGAGTATCTATTTACGGATTCTTTTCATGGTAGTATTTTCGCATCCATATTTAATGTTCAGTTCATAACATTCAAGAGATTTAAAAAGTCTGTTACAAGTCAAAATTCTAGAGTTGAAAATCTATTGAAAATAATGAAGATAGAAGAAAGACTCTTGTCTGAAGATGAGGTTAGTCTAATTAATGGTCTTGAAAAAATAGACTTTGAAAAAGTATGGAAGAACTTAACTCCATTTATAAAAGAATCAAAAGAATATTTAAATAATGCACTCAAATAATAAAATAAAAGAAGTTTGCCCTGTTGATAAATGTACAGGTTGTTCTGCCTGTTATAATGCCTGCCGTCATCAGGCGATTAATATGGTTGAGGATTCTATGGGCCATCTTCATCCAGAGATAGATAGTGTTAAATGTGTCGGTTGTCATCTATGTCAGATGTCCTGTCCTGTCATAAATAGACAGACATTGCTTTATCCCAAATCTTGTTATGCTGTAGCATTGGCAGAGGAGAAAGATTTGATGGAAAGTGCTTCTGGTGGAGCTGCAACAGCTTTAATGAGAGCTGTTGTTTCTGAAGGTGGTATCGTATATGGATGCACTGGTGAGGATGTGTTTCATGTGCACCATATAAGGGTAGATTCCTTAAATGATATACAACGATTAAGAGGTTCTAAGTATGTTCAATCAGAGATGGGTACATCATATAGAGAGGTACTTAAAGATCTGAAGGATGGAAAAATGGTATTATTTACAGGAACACCTTGTCAAATCGCAGGTTTGAAGTCTTTCTTGAGAAAGGATTATTCCAACTTGACGACTATAGATTTGGTATGTCATGGTGTGCCTTCTCAAAAAATGATGACGGAGAATATTGGCTATTATACTGAAGAAAAAGATGGCAAGAAAATAAAAGTTTCATTCCGTAAAAAAAATGTAGATGAAGGAGGCAAAACCAAACACAATTCTGCAAGAATTGTGTATGGTTGGTTTTTGCAAAACCAACCATACACAAGCATAAACCGCAAGTTTTATGATGATAGCTATATGTTTGGTTTCTTGCAATGTCTTACTTTCCGTGAGAGTTGTTATACATGTAGATATGCTACCTCGGCTCGTTGTTCTGATATAACTGTGGCTGATTTCTGGGGATTAGGGGATGATGTGGATTTTGAAAAGGGAAAAGGTGTTTCGCTTTGTTTCGTAAATACAAATAAAGGTCAGGTGTTATTAGACAAGATAAAGAAACAGGTTGTTTTGACGGAACGGGATATCGTTGAGGGAATAAGTGGAAATGGGCAGCTTCAGCGACCAAGTGATAAAAACAAGTCTCATCGTTTATTTCGAAATCTTTATCCAAACGTTGGTTTGAAAGTAGCTATAGACCAATCTTTGAAAATGGAAAAATTTAAGCTTACAGTTTTACTTCCTCTAAAGAAAATCATAAAAAACACGATTGGGAGAAAGTAAAAAGTGTGGATTATTGTGTTAATGTATATTGTATGAATCCCAAAGTTTTTATCTCGTACAGTTGGCATCCAGAAGAGAATAAGATCAGGGTGGAGCAACTGGCTAGGCGCTTAATGAGCGATGGCGTAGATGTGACTTTAGATGTATGGAGTCTGAAGGATGGACAGGATAAGTATGTCTTTATGGAGAAGATGGTTACAGATTCTGATATTAATAAAGTACTGATTATCTGCAATAGAGACTATGCTGAGAAAGCTGACTGCCGAAAAGGTGGAGTTGGAACAGAAAGTACAATTATGTCTGACGAAATCTATTCTAAGGCTGATCAGACTAAGTTTCTTCCTGTTGTTTTTGAAAAGGATAATGATGGAATGATTTATAAGCCTCATTTCCTGAAATCCCGAATTCACATAGATATGAGTTCGGATGATTGCTATGAGATGGGCTATGACCAACTCTTGCGTGATATCTTTGATAAACCGCTGATAAAGAAGCCTGCTTTGGGAAGTATGCCAGCATATTTAGATACTGATGAGCCTGTATTTCTGAGTACAGCTGTTGAACAAAGATTTTTGAAAGTAAAAAACGAAGCGAGTTCCTCTTTTAAAGATGGGATTGAACGATATTTTGAGAAGTTGATAGCTTCCTTGGACCAGTTTAGAATTTCTTTTAGAGGAGGAAATACAAAAGATTTAGTAGATTTGATAGAAAAGAGCATTGACTCTATGCAAATGGTAAACAATGACTTTATTAATTTTCTTGAGACGATATCTGCTAATGAAGAATGTAAAAGTGAGCAATTTGTTGATTTCTTCGAGAACCTATTACAGTATTACGAAGATAATAACATCAATCTAGCCACTTCTACCTCGCTTTCGTATTTAGTAAATGATAATTATCGTTTTTTTAACTACGAATTGTTTCTATCTTTCGCTGCCATCATGTTAAAGCATCAACGTTTTGATATTATCCGTGATGTCGTTTCAGCTGATTTCTGTATTCTCTCTAATCGTATAGGAAGGGAGGTGATGCCGTTGAGCTATGCAGAGTTTCAGAAGTACAACTATACATTAGATAGATTTAAAAAGAATCTAACGAATTCTAATCTCATCAGCGAGGCAGCCACTTTGTTGAAAAGTAAGATGGATGGTAAGTTGTTTGAGGAAATGGTAGAAGCAGATATCCTGTTGTACTATCTTTCATTGGTTTATGTAAAAACTGAAGAAGTTTATGATATGTGGTATCCAGAATTAAGCATTTATAATTCAAGCTTTACGATTCTTCCTAAGCTTGCTTCAAGCCGGTATTTTGGAAAAGGCAGAAATCTTGTTTGGAGTAGATGACAAAGAAAGTTTTATCACCCTTGTTAAGGGTTTGAAAGATAATTTGCAGCGAGATGGATACCATCATATCCCTAGCGTGCAGCAGGGCTTGGGCTTGGATAAGATATGCTCGTTTAAATAAAGAAATTAGTTGAAAATTTAAAATAAATTAATTATGATACCAAAAGTAATTCATTATTGCTGGTTTGGAGGTAATCCTCTGCCAAAGAGCGCACAGAAGTGCATTGCGTCATGGAAAAAATATCTCCCTGATTATGAGATAAAAGAGTGGAACGAGAGTAACTTTGACGTGAATGTAATTCCTTATACAGCTGAGGCATATAAATCTAAGAAGTATGCCTTTGTGAGTGATTATGCCCGTTTCTGGATTCTCTATAAATATGGTGGTCTTTATTTTGATACCGATGTAGAGGTTATCAAGAATATGGATGACATCATTGCTAAAGGTCCGTTTATGGGGTGTGAGAATGAGGCTAAGGCTGGTGCGATGCCTGCGCAGCTAGGCGTCGCACCAGGCCTAGGGCTTGGGGTAAACCCAGACCTAGGGCTGTATGGGGAAATCCTAGATATTTATAAGGATAAGCATTACATCCTTCCTGATGGAACGTATAGCCGAGAGACAGTGGTGACAATTACAACTGATTTGCTTTGCAAGTATGGCTTGAAAAATATAAACGATATTCAAGAGGTCGCAGGTGTGTTGATATATCCTAAGGAGTACTTTTGTCCAAAGGATTATGCAACAGGAAACTTGAATATTACACACAATTCTGTATCTATTCATCATTATGATGCAAGTTGGTTAACATGGTATGAAAATATTGAAAAAGCAATATTTGTTTTCTTAGGTTTGAGATACCGAGCATTGATTAAAAGACGTTTAGTTACTCCTTTTAGAAGATTATTACAGTATAGTTAATGCATTATGGACTTATTTTTATATACAATATTGTTCTTGTTTATAATAGCTTCTGTCCAATATACAACGAAAGATTTAAAAAATAATTTGTCGAATTATAAACTAGAATTAGTAACAGGTCAATGGCCTTTTATTCTATATATTGCTTTGGGAATATATGTAGTAATTCGAGCAATAGTTTACGATACGGGAGCGGACTATTTGGCTTATTATAATCATTTTGTAACGAGGTCTCATCATCTTATAGATGTGTGGGGAGAAGGAAGAGAAATAGGATATAGGTATTTGATAGATTTTCTTTCTTCCTATTTTTCTTATCCTTATGTTTTTTTTGGGGGTTGCGCATTTGTGGGAATGGGGTCTTTACTTTGTATTTCTCTTAAATTCGGAAAGGCGGCTCCTTACATAGTTTTGGGGTGGGCTTTATATCTGTTTAATTTATCAATGAATTTGTATAGGCAGTATATAGCAATGTCTCTGATTTTCTATGCTTTGTACATTCTACTTAACCAGAAAGTAAAAAAAAAGAAACTACTAGGTGCTTCTATTTGCATAATATTAGCGTATTTCTTCCATCGTTCATCATTAGTAGGAGTCTTATGTGTGTTTTCTATTTACTTTTTAAGGAATCATATTGTTAACAAATGGATTTTAATTGGTGCTTTGATGTTGACGACAGTTGCATCTATGACAGTGTTGTCGCATATCATTTCTGTTATAGGAGCTTATTCTGATTCATTTATGGCAATGAATGATCGTGGATATATGGCTACAGAAATGCTTCAAAGCCAGTATGATGTAGGTAAAATGACATATGTAAATATGTTGTGCAGTGTAGTGCTTATATGGTATGGGGATAGGGTATTAAATATAAATGCAATATTGCGTTATTTTTATTTAGTCATGGCGATTTGTTTTATTATAACTCCTTTAACGAATCAAGAGATTTTGATGCGTATGAGATTATATCTTACGAATTTCGCAGTTATAGGATATGGTCTTACCCTTTATTTTAATAAGAAGTTATATAATGTTTCTTCTAACATATTATTAGTTATTGTAGTAGTATATCAAATCTTTTATATGTTTTTATATCAAAACAGTTTATTGCTGGAGGCATATCCATTACAATTTAAATATTAACTATGATATTATCAATTATAATTCCCATATACAATGTTGAGCAATTTATTGCTCAGTGTATAGAGAGTATTTACTCACAGCATTTTCCCTTGGAAAGATTTGAGGTGATTGCTGTTAATGATGGTACTCCTGATCATTCTATGGATATAGTAAAACGTTTTGCAGCAAAATATAGCAATTTACAAATCATAAATCAAGAAAACAAAGGGCTAAGCGTTGCAAGAAACACTGGCATGCAATATGCAAAAGGTGACTATGTCTGGTTTGTTGATAGTGATGATTGGCTGTCTAGTAAAAGCCTATCAATTGTGTGGCAAAATATTCTTCATTATCCGCAGATAGATGTATTTGCGACAGTCTTAATGATGCAATATGAAAAAAACGATAAGGCAAAAGTTGAATATGTACCAAATCCGAAAGTTAAAAGCGGACGCGATTATATGTTTCGCAATAACAATGCCAACAGAGGTGCTTGTCAGCGATATGTTTTCAAGAAGGCTTTTCTTGAAAAGTACGACTTGAGGTTTATGCCTGGAGTTTACCATGAAGATGGTGAATTCTCTAATCGTATGCTGTACTTGGCAGATAAGTTGATGATTATCCCTCAACCTGTATATAATTACCGCATAAGAACAAGTGGAAGCATTATGTCTTCAAGGAAAATGAAGATGAATGATGACTTGGTGAAAATCTTCTTTGTGTTAAGAGAATTTGCGGAAAAGTATGTAAAGGGTAATGAGGATTATTGGCCATATCGTGGAAAAATTTATGAATGCTTGACAGCCTCAGTTCTATTTTCACGCAATGAAATCTTTACCAGTGAATTTGATTCCTTTTATCAGGTTAATAAACATTTAATCAAGAAGGAGGCAAGAACGCTTCTCTTGCATTTTTCTCATTTTTCTTTTAAGGAAAATATGACTTTATTGCAATTTGCTTTGTTCCCCAAAATGGAAACTCAGTTGCGACAAGTTATAAAGAGAATATTAGTTAAATTCAAAGTTTTTGGTTAGCGTATGAAGGAATTCTTTAATATCACAAGAATGATAGAAGCACAATGGAAGAGGACTTGTAATCTGTATTATACTTATTACAATCGCTTAAAGTTTGGGTTGTTAGGTGTTGAGATGGGTAAGCATAGTATAGTGCATGGGAGTGTCCGTGTTTCTTTGGCAAAAAATGCAGATATAATTATAGGTGATAATTTCTGCTTCTTAAGTGGTAGAAGTTTAAATCCGCTGTCTCGTAATCTTCAAGGATGTATTTGTGTGAATGATAATGCTCGCCTTCTAATAGGTAATGATGTAAGTGTAAGTAGTGTGGTGCTTTGGAGCCATCAAAATATTACTATTGGTAATCATGTAGATATTGGTGCCAATACGATTATTATGGATAGTGATGCTCATTCGCTATATTATATTGACCGTAGAGATATTATTGAGGACATGAGTAATAAGAAAAATGCGCCTATCATAATTGGTAATGATGTTCTGATAGGTGCAAATTGTATAATTCTTAAAGGAGTTACAATTGGCGATAGAACTGTTGTCGGAGCTGGTGCTGTTGTTACCAGAAGTATTCCTAATGATTGTATTGCTGCTGGTAACCCTGTTAAAATAATAAAAGACATGAGAATGAACCATACCAATGTAAATATAAATCCGGGGGGGGTAATTAGTTGGATATTCCAGATGCCTACTTCTTCCGTTAAATTAGTGGCATAAGGAGGGGGAATATGGAAAGAATAAAGTTTAATGTCATAATCCCTGTAGCATATAAGGATTTCTCTTTTCTGAAGAAAACAATCCCTTATGTAATAGAATATATACAGCCTCAGAAGGTCATTTTATTATTTGATTTTAGACTCAAAAGATATATGCCAAAAGAGGTGTTATGTCATCCTAACGTACAGATTGTAGATGAGAATCAATTGCTTGATGGTGTGTCTTTTTCTGTTGTGAAAAATCTTCTAGATAAACATGGGTTGCCTGTTCGTAGAACTGGTTGGTTTTTGCAACAATTCTTGAAACTAGGTTTTGCTCAATCTCGATTTTGTGATATGGATTATTATCTTAGTTGGGATGCGGATACGTTGCCTTTGAGAAATATAGAATTCTTTACTCTAGAAGGGAAACCTATTTTTGCAAAGAAGAAAGAGCATAATCAGGCTTATTTTGATACACTCGCTAGACTATTGCCAATGGCAAAATGTGCAGACTTTTCTTTTATCGCTGAACATATGATGTTTAACAAAAATGTTATGTGCCGTATGCTAGCTGATATAGAGTTGTCTTCTGTGAGTGGTAAAACTTGGTATGAAAAGATTGTCAATGCCACAAATCCTAAGGAAGTAAATTCTTTCTCGGAATTTGAAACTTATGGAAACTATTGTCTTAATCATAATCCAAACATGTATGAGACGCAGGTTTTAAATACTTTTCGTAAGGCAGGCTATATTGCTGGAAGATTTATCAGTGAAAGAAAACTGCATTACATGAGTTTCGATTTGGATACAGCTTCTTTTGAATTGGGCGATTATCCTTGTGGCGTTGAAAAGTATGTATGTTATGCTTACAATAAATGGCTTAAGATACAAGAAAAATTGATAAAAAAATGCATAAAACAATGAGAATATTAGTGTTTACTGGAGGATTAGGCAATCAGATGTTTGAGTATGCCTTTTATCTCCATTTGAAGTCTTGTTTTCCGAATGATCGGTTTTATGGACATTACGGAAAGAAGTTAAAGGAGCATTATGGCTTGGAGGTGAATAGATGGTTTGAAACAGAGTTGCCTCCTGAAAAATGGTGGACGTTGCCTGTGGTAGGGCTATTTTATTTGTATAAGAAGTTGGTTCCGAATTCTAAATGGCTTGATTTACACCAAAGAGAATGGAAACATCATGAGGCTAAAGTCTTTTTTCCCTTTAAGTTTAGTAAGCAATATTTTCCAAAGGGAAATGAATGGATGAAGTGGAAGGTTGATGAAAATAACTTAGCCGACAAGAATAAAGAATTGCTCAGTAAAATAAGAAGCAATCATACATGTTTTGTTCATGTTAGACGTGGAGATTATCTTGCATCCAATTATAAGTCTATTTTTGAAGGTTGTTGCACTCTGGATTATTACAAGAGGGCTTTAGCTTATATGAGAGAAAAATATCCCGAGATCATGTTTGTCTGTTTCTCGGATGACATGGCTTGGTTAAGGGATAATCTTCAATTAGGAGAAAATTCAATATTCATAGATTGGAATACAGGTAAGGATTCTCCATTGGACATGTATATGATGTCACAATGCGACAATGCTATTATCGCAAATAGTTCCTTTAGTTACTGGGGGGCATTCTTAGGTAAAAAGAAAGAAACGACTATTTATCCACAAAAATGGTGGAACAGCCAAGATGGAAATCCTAATCTGTTTTGGAATGGTTGGATAGCACTTTAATGACATAAAAATATGTATATGAATCCAAAAGTAAGCATCGTAATTCCATGTTATGGAGTGGAAAAATACATATCGAATATCTTTGATGATTTGAAAAAACAGAACTTCAAAGATAACATGGAATTTATATTTGTCAATGATGGAGGAAGCAATACCTTAGAAGATATAATAGTTGATTTTGCTAAAAAAGATTCTCGCGTATTGTTGATAAGTAAGAAAAATGGGGGGGGTATCTTCTGCAAGAAATAAAGGTATAGATGTAGCAAGAGGTGAATGGATTATGTTTGTTGATCCAGATGACCGATTGAATGAAAGTTATGTAAGCTGTATGTTCGATGCGGTTAATAATTCTAATTCAGTTTTGGGTATTGGTGGCTTTTCTCAGTTTTACAAAAAGAAGAATCATGTTTGTGATTATTCCTTGGATTTAGAAGGAAAGGATATCCCAATGAAAACTGCATATTGGCATTTTCCTCCTTTTAATGTCCCTTGGAATAAAATCTATAAAACAGCTTTCTTACAAGAGAATGGTTTGAGGTTTCCTGAAGGTATCACCTATTTGGAAGATGAGCATTTCTGTTTGCGTCTTTATCGTTTGATAGATACATGTTGCTTGGTTAAGCAATGTGGTTACACCTATATTATGAATGATGAGAATTCAGCTCTGAGTAAATATCATAAGAACCTGAAGGAAAATATAGGCATTTCATCTCTTTTGAAAAGAGAGCTCTTGTTGCATATAGGTAAGTCTGAAAGTGATATTTTTAAAGAAGAGATAGACAGAATTGGCATAAATCTTTATATTTTAATCATCAACCTGTTTAAGAAGGGTACGATATTGAATTTCTTTGATAGTTACAAATACATTAAGAATGAAATTCTCAAAGATGCAGAATTTATGCGTTTGTTTCATTTGCATGATTGGAGTAATGATAAGATGACAGTTAAGGTTTGTGACTTGCTGGTATCCTTGAAGAACCCTTTATTGATTACCATCGTATTCAAGTGTTTGTTTTGGATAAAATATCATAGATGATATGTTCATTTCAAGTTGCTGATAAAAAGCAAAACATTATGAGAACAATACTTCTACAATGTAAATTCCTATTGGTGGAATTTCTTAATGTGTCTTATCAATTGATACCGAATCCTCTCAGAAATTGGTATCTGCGTTTGTTCGGAATTCGAATCTGGGGGGGGCAAGTCTTGTATCCATCGAGGATGTAAGTTCTTTCATGTTGGTAAGATGAGTGTGGGTAAGAATACTGTCATTAATTTTGGTTGTTATCTAGATAATCGCCGAGGTATTTATGTCGGTAATAATGTTGGTATAGCCCATAATACAAAGATTTATACATTAGGTCATGATTTGAATGACCCGAAGTTTTCTACGAAAGGTGCGCCTGTACATATAGGGGATGACGTTTTTATTTTCTCCAATGTGTTGGTTATGCCTGGAGTAACTATAGGTGAAGGTGCCGTAGTGTTGGCAGGTAGCGTGGTAACAAAAGATGTAGAGCCATGGACTATAGTGGGAGGTAACCCAGTCAAGAAAATTAGGGAGCGAAATCGTGATATAGATTACAAACAAGTTTATAGATACTGGTTCGCATTATAATGAACAAACCGAATATACTTTTTTTGCTGAAAGGATTAGAGATAGGAGGCTTGGAGGTAGTGACTGCTGTCCTTGCAAATAAATTCGTGGAGGAGGGACATCAAGTTAGCATATTCTCCTTCCTTGGTGGTAAGCATTCTATTGCTGATAGATTTGATAAACGAATTAAATTATATCAGCAGGATGATTATTCTCCGAGCAAGGAGAATGTTTCTAAGTTGAGGAAAGTTTTAGTGGATGATAAAATAGATGTTATTATCAACCAATGGGGATTGCCTTATACTCCGATAAAAACAGCTAGAAAGGCTGCTAAGGGATTGAATATTAAGATAATCTCTGTATACCATAATGCCCCAAGCTTTAATGGTAGAATCCAGAAACTTAGCATTGCTTTGATGGGTTGTGAAAATCCAATTAAGCGATTAGTATTGAGTTTGCTGCGTACTGCATTTAGAATGGTTACAAGCAGGGCTATGTCATATATTTATAAGAAGAGTGACTTGTTTTTAGTCTTGTCTCCTAGTTATATTGATGACTTTAAAAAGTTTACAGGTGTAAGTGATGGTAGTCATCTTCAAGTATTGACCAATCCCATTACTGTGGAGCAAGATGGATATGCTTTTGGTAAGAAGCGAAAAGAAATCATTTATGTTGGTCGCTTGGATTTTGTGCAGAAGCGAGTATATCGTGTGATAGATACTTGGAACTATCTGGAAGAAGGTTTCTCTGATTGGCGATTGACCATTGTTGGAGATGGCGAGGATAGAGAAAACTTGGAGAATCATGTGAAATGTTTAGGCTTAAAACGGGTTTCTTTTGATGGATTCCAAAAGCCAATTGATTATTACAAACGTGCCTCTATGCTCCTTCTTACATCTGATTTTGAGGGGTTCCCCTTGGTTCTTGCTGAATGCATGAGCTTCGGTGTCATTCCTGCTGTTTATAATAGCTATTCTGCCGTCGGAGATATTATTGATGATGGCAAGGATGGGGTTATAATACCTTATCACAAGGATGGGTATCAAGCAGAAGAGGCTGCTAATATGATAGCCCCAATAATGAAGGATGATGCTAAGCGTGAGCAAATGGCTTTGGCTGCCATCAAGAAAAGCAAAGAATATTCTGTAGAGAAGATTTATAGTGAATGGGAGAGAGTGTTTCATTCTCTATTGAAGGAATAAAAACTTATTGCATTATGTACAACGATATTCAGGTGATAATCATGGCTGGTGGCGTAGGTAGCCGCTTTTGGCCAATGTCAACCCCCGATTACCCAAAGCAATTCATTGATGTGATGGGTGTCGGCCGTTCCCTTATACAATTGACAGTAGATAGATTGAAGCCAATCTGTCCTGTCGAGAATATGTGGGTAGTGACAAACGAGAAATATATCAGCATTGTCAAGGAGCAAATCCCTGACATGCCTGTAGATAACATATTATCAGAGCCGGAGGCTCGCAATACCGCTCCATGTATTGCTTATGCCTGCTGGAAGATCCAGAAGAAGCATCCTGATGCTAACATTGTGGTGACACCATCCGATGCCCTGGTCATCAATACCTCGGAGTATCAGCGAGTGCTCAGCAAGGCTTTGAACTATACATCCGATAAGAACGCCATCGTTACCATCGGTATTAAGCCAAGTCGCCCAGAAACAGGCTATGGCTATATCGCCGCAGCAGAGCCAACATCCGTAGATGAAATCTACAAGGTAGAGGCTTTCAAGGAAAAGCCGAACTTGGAGACTGCCGAGCAATATCTTGCAGCTGGCAATTACTATTGGAATGCCGGAATCTTCGTATGGAACATTGATACCATCAGCAAGGCAATCCGAACCTTCCAACCAAATCTTGCCAGCATCATGGACGAGATGGCACCTTCTTTCTATACCGAACAGGAGAAAGAGGTAGTCGGCAAACTCTTCCCAACCTGCGAGAAGATAAGCATTGACTATGCCGTAATGGAGAAGTCGAAGGAAATCTATACCTTGCCAGCCGAGTTCGGCTGGAGCGACTTAGGCAGCTGGGGCAGCCTCCGTACCTTGCTTCCGCAAGATGAGGATGGCAATGCCAAGGTAGGCAAGGATATCCGCTTGTATGAATGTAAGAACTGCGTTGTTCATGCAGCCGATGAAAGCAAGGTGGTAGTTCAAGGCTTGGATGGCTATATCGTAGCCGAGAAGCACGGACAATTGCTTGTTTGCTCTTTGAAAGAGGAACAGAGAATTAAAGAGTTTGGAAAATAAATAATAATTATAGTTTAATTGTTTGAATAATATGTTGACACCAGAAAAAAAACAAAAAATTGAAGATCAAATAGAACTTCAACAGAAAGCGATTTCATATGATATGAAAGAGTTTACAATAGAATTGTATGTTAATAAATATCTAAAGGATATAGATAAGGAAGATAACGAATTGTATGTCCCTGATTATCAAAGAGAATTTATTTGGGATGATAGACATCAGTCTCGTTTTATAGAAAGTCTTTACCTTGGATTACCAGTGCCATTTATGTTCTCTGCAGAAATTAAAGAGAGTGGACGACTTGAAATTGTAGATGGTTCTCAACGAATCCGAACTTTGGCTGCATTCCTATCTGACGAACTTACTTTATCTCATTTGGAGAAACTTTCAGAAATGAATGGTTGTAAGTATTCTGAACTTCCTGTAGGCTTACAAAGAAGCTTTAAAAATATATCAATCAGAATGGTTGTACTATCAGCTAAGGCTACAGAAGATGTAAGAAACGAAATGTTTGATCGAATAAACACAAGTAGTGTGCCATTGCTACCAATGGAAACACGTCGAGGAATTTATAAAGGCGTTTTTACTGATTTTATAGCAGAATTGGCAAAAGAACCAAAATTTAAGAAACTTTGTCCAATGGCAAATTATATGCAAAATAGAAGAGAAGAGGAGGAACTCTTGTTGAGATTGTTTGCATTTAGTGAGATGTTCCCTTCGTTTTCGATAGTAGAGAATAAAGGAGTCGCTAAATTCTTGGATAATTATTTGGCTGAAAAGAACAAGACCTTCAACAAAAATGAGAAGGCTGTACTAAAAAAGAATTTTTATAATCTTATCAATGCTATAGAAAAAATATATCCTAATCAAGGTTTTGCAAAGACAAAGATGGCAATAGGAATATCTAAGCCATATTTTGAGGCAATTGCCGTTGGTATATATTTAGCACTTATTGATAATCCTAATATTAATTTAGTGGCGAAGAAAGAATTGGTTATTGACAAAAACAACAGAAATGAATTTTATAAGTTGATTGAAGGTCGATATAGAACTCATACTGCTCAAAAAATTCGTAATAGAATTGAATATGTAAAAAATCTGTATCTTAAATGACAATAGATAAGAATTTTAAAATGCGAGTGGAGGACATTAACGAAATTTTCACCATGCTTTCTTTTGTATTAAAGATAGAGTCTCATAAAAACAAACCATTGTTAAATGATGATACAAAAGAAGAATTGTATGTAACTCAAGAAATGCAGTGTGTCTTAAAAGCTCAATTCCTATTGGTTCTATATAATTTAGTAGAATCAACGGTAAATGATTGTCTGAATGCTTTATATGATGCAATTTTTGATGACGGCTTAACATATTTTTCTCTATCAGATGATATGCGAAAGATGTGGAGAAGCCATATGAAACGTCGCAACCATCCTAATTTTGAGAAGTCTGATGATGAGATAATGTCTATGAATATTAGATTTGAAGAGTTGGCTGTTAATATATCTGGTAGCTTAGATATTAGAAAAATCTTTGAAGTTTTTCAAAAACATGGTTGCCCTATAGATGATAAATATAGAGATGAGTTTTCTAATAGTTTTTTAATCGTAAAAAATCGCAGAAATTTGTTAGCTCATGGTAATATTTCTTTTTCTCAATGTGGGGCTTGTTATATGCTAGCGGATTTGGAGAAGTTTAAAAATCATATTATTGCTTTTATGCAAATGGTTACAATTACGATGAAACAACACATTAGCGATCATAAATATAAACGATATTAAGGCGTAATAGGATGGAAACAGTAAAAATGTTAAATATTGAAATTCAGAACATTACTCGTCAGGAACTTTTGGAGAACTTGAAAGAGGGTGTTCTCGTGACTCCTAATCTTGACCATCTGATCAAGCTTCAGAAGGATAAGGAGTTTTATGATGTGTATCAGAAGTCGGAATGGGTGGTGTGTGATAGTAAAATCCTCTACCTGTTCGGCAAGTTGTTGAAGACTCCAATTAAGGAAGCGATTCCTGGTTCGAGCTTCTTTACCTCTTATTATATGTACCACAAGGATGATGCCGACTGCAAGATCTTCCTTCTTGGTGCCAAGGAGGGTATAGCTGTCAAGGCTATGGAGCGTATCAATGAGAAGGTAGGGCGCAAGATGGTGGTCGGTGCTCATTCTCCTTCCTTTGGTTTCGAAAAGCATGAGGATGAATGTGAGGTGCTAGTTCGCATCGTAAACGAAAGTGGTGCGAATGTGCTGCTTGTGGGTGTGGGTGCTCCTAAGCAGGAGAAGTGGATCATGAAGTATCGTGATAAAATGCCTGGGGTTAAGGTCTTCATGGCTCTGGGTGCTACCATTGACTTCGAAGCTGGTTCATTGAAACGAGCGCCTAAGATTTGGCAGAAGATTGGTATGGAGTGGCTGTATCGCTGTATGAAGGAGCCGAAGCGTCTCTTCAAGCGTTACTTCGTGGATGACATGCAGTTCTTCTATTACTTCGGTAAGCAGCTCTTGGGAATATACAAGGATCCTTTCCGAAAAAAGTAGGATTATTTTCTTCGGAAGAACTTACATAGCAAGGCTATCGGAAGGAGGATGATTGCTGCTATGTAGGATAATATGATGCGTATGGCTTGTTTCATACGTGCAAAAGTACAACTTTATGTTGAAACAACAAAAGATTTTCTTTGATTTCTTGCGATTCTGTATTGGTTCTGCTAAGGAAATACCTGATTCCTCGAAGGAAGCGGATTGGAAGGAGCTATATGCTATTGCCAAGAAGCAATGTCTGGTGGGTGTTCTCTTTGATGGTATCAAGAAGTTGCCTGCTGAATATGTAGGAATGAAGAAGGAACTGCTGCTTCAATGGATGGCAGAAAGCCAGATGTTGGAGAAAGCGAATGTTCGGTTGAACGATGCTGCCATTCAGGTTTCTGAGTGGTTCCGGAAGAAGGGATTCAGAACCTGTATCCTAAAAGGGCAGGGAAATGCCTTGATGTATCCGAATCCTTATTCCCGGACTCCTGGTGATATTGATATCTGGGTGGAAGGGGAAGACAAACGAGTCATCTCCTTTGTCCGCTCTATCTCGCCTCATGAAAAGGCGTGCTATCACCACATCGAGTTCCCATCGTATAAGGGCGTGGAGGTGGAAGTGCATTATCGGCCTAGCTTCCTGCTGTGCTTCTGGCATAACAGAAAGCTTCAGAAATATTATGAGAGGGTGAAGGAGGAGCAGTTCTCGCATCGGGTGATGTTGGGAGAGCAAGGTGAGATTGCGATTCCGACAGCGGAATTCAATCTCATCTTCCAGTTGACTCATATCTTCTCGCATCTGATGAATGAGGGGATTGGGTTAAGACAGCTTCTGGATTACTACTATGTTCTTTGCGACTTTTATAAAGTCTATCAAAATTTTTCGAAAACCCACCCGTCCTCCCTTACCCTTAAGGGAGGCTCCACCGCTTTCCCCAAGCCCCTTTCCCCTCAGGGGACAGGGGATGTAACCGCTCCTCCTCGTCGCTCGGAACCGCTACGCTCTATGGTTGGCGGACCATCAAAGGTCTCGCCAGATTGTGCGGGATGGGACCGCCTTTCTATAGAGGGAGATAATTCAGCTGGTTCTACTACTGCTGTTACTTCTTCTGCCTCTACTGCTTTAGATGTGGTGCAGAAGGAATTGAAGGAGTTGGGATTGTGGAAGTTTGCCGGGGGTATCATGTATATCATGCAGGAGGTGTTCGGCATGCCTGCCTCTCGCCTTATTGTTCCTCCGAATGAGAAGTATGGTAAGTTTGTGCTGAATGAAGTGCTGGAAGCCGGGAACTTCGGAAAGCATGATGCCCGGAATCGGTTTGGTAGGTCACAGCTGGGGCATAATCTCCAAAGGGTGTATCGGGATATAAGACTCGTGAGGTATTTTCCTGCTGAGGCTCTATGCGAACCTTTGTTTAGGTTATGGCACTTCTTCTGGAGGCTAAAATATAAAAAATAAAATAATCAAATAATTAATTGAAATAACTCTGTTTATGTTTATCGAGATGCAGATAGGTAATCAGCTAGATGAGGATGACTGTCTGCACTTCGATTATCAATGATAATCATAATGAAGAAGAAAGTTTTTGTAAGCGGTTGCTATGACCTGCTACATTCTGGTCATGTGGAGTTTTTCCAGCAGGCATCACAGTATGGTGACCTGTATGTAGGTATCGGATCGGATGCTACTTATCTGGAGTATAAACATCGCAAGCCTATGTTCCCGCAGGAGGAAAGGCTATTCATGGTCAAGAATATCAAGGCGGTGAAGGATGCGTATATCAATGAGGGAAGCGGAGTCATCGATTTCCTGCCTACTCTTGATAAGGTGAAACCGGATGTGTTTGTGGTGAACGCTGAAGGTGGGTCTGATGAGAAACGTAGAATCTGTAAGGAAAGGGGCATAGAATATGTCGAACTCCAGCGCACGCCTCATGCTGGTTTGAAGGCGCGGTCTTCTTCTGACTTGAAGAAGGCGTTATTGAACGTATCTGATAATTCGGCACAGGAAGTGGGGATTCCTACCCGTCTGGATCTGGCTGGAACTTGGATTGATCAGCCTTATGTAAGCATGTATCATCCGGGATGGGCGATTACCATCTCGCTGGATCCTACCTTTGAGGTGCGCGACCGCTGCGGTCTGTCTACCTCTACCCGTAAGGTGATTCAGAAGATATGGCCGGTGAAGTTGCCGAAGATGGATCCGGAGATGCTTGCCCGACTGGTATTCTGCTTCGAGAACAATCCGGAGCGTCATGACGGTATCATCTCGGGTGCCCAGGATTCTATCGGTATCTGTGTGCCCGGTCTGGTGCGTCATTATTATGACAACAACTTCTGGCCGGAGAAGATAGAGAGTACGCAGGATGAGATGACTCTCCGATTCCTGGAAGACCACCTGGTGATGATTCCGATGGAACCGAGAAAACCGGGATGCAGTGTGGTGGAAGGTAAGGATATCACGCCTGAGAAGGTGAAGGCACTGGCTGATGCTGCTGATGCCTGTTGGAAGGCGATTCTGGCGCACGACCTCGATGCCTTTGCGGCAGCATACAGAGCATCTTTCGAAGCCCAGATTGCGATGTTCCCGAGTATGGTGAATCCGTCTATCAATGGTGTGATAGAACCGGAAGCGAGTGTGCAGCCGATGATTGACCGCTACAGCAACATGGAGGAGGTTCTGGCATGGAAGATGCCGGGAGCCGGCGGCGGCGGTTATCTGGCACTGGTAGTAAAGGATAGTCTTAAATTTGCAGAGAATCATGACGAAGCCATCCATCTTCAGATACGAAGGGCATAACTATCTGGTGCCCTTCCTCATCATCAGCAGCCTCTTCTTCATGTGGGGCTTTGCCCATGGCATCCTCGAGGTGCTGAATCCGCATTTCCAGGAGTCGTTCCATATCAGCAAGGCAATGTCGGCCCTGACGCAGACTGCTGTCTATGGTGCCTACTTCCTGATGGCGCTGCCTGCCGGATGGATTATCCGGAAGTGGGGCTACAGGAGGGGAGTGATAACAGGACTGGTTCTCTTCGGTATCGGTGCCCTGATGTTCATACCGGGAAGCAGGATCAACAGTTTCTACTTCTTCGTTATGTCGCTGTTTGTGATAGGATGCGGACTGACCTGTCTGGAAACGAGTGCGAATCCTTATACTACGGTACTGGGACATCCTGACAAGGCGGAGAGCAGAATCAACCTGTCGCAGTCGCTCAATGGTATCGGATGGATTGTAGGACCGCTGGTTGGCGGACAGCTTCTGTTCTCGGGTGTCAACATTGCCATTCCTTATGCCCTGGTGGGTATCTTCGTGCTTTCTGTGGCGCTGGTTCTGTCAAGAATCAAGTTGCCGGACCCAAGGAGAGCGCATGAGGCGGATACGAACGAGATGGTGGAGGAGAAGCCGATGCGAGTGATGGCATTCGGTTTCGGTATGCTGGCCTTGTTTCTTTATGTGGCTGCCCAGACGGGTGTGAACAGTTTCTTCATCAACTATGCAGAGGAGAGCATTCATATAGAGAAGCAGACTGCCAGTCTGTATCTCGCCTTTGGCGGAATGGGGTTGTTCTTTATCGGCCGATTGGCTGGTGGTGTGATTATGAATTATATCCAGCCAAGGCTGGTGCTGCTGGTCTGCGCCATTCTCACCTTTGTTGCCACATTGATTGTAGTGGTATGTAGCGGAACCTTATCTCTCATTGCGTTTTTCGCCCTGTATCTGGGAGAGAGCATCATGTTTCCTACTATCTTCTCGCTGGCATTGAGGGATGCGGGTACAAAGACCAAACTTGCCTCTTCATTGCTTATCATGACGATAGTGGGTGGTGCGGTTGCTCCAGTAATCATGGGGTATATAGCGGATACTACGAGGAGTATGGCGATTGCCTTTCTCATACCGCTGGTATGTTATGGGGTGATTGGTACGTATGCACTTTTGAATCGCCACGTTCCTCTTTAAATAAGATTAGCTGCACTCGGCAATTTGAAAGCAAACTTTCATTGCGCTCATTTGCAAAATCTTTAAATAAAAGGAGGATTTTTCGAAAATCACCCCGTCCCTCTTTACCCTTAAAGAGGGCTCCACCTCTCACCCCGACCCTCTCTTCTCAGGAGCGAGGGAGAAAACCGCCCTTCTCGGTGCTCGTAACCGCTTCGCTCTAAGGTTGGCGGGGCATCAAAGGTCTTCGCCATGTTATGCGGGATGGGACCGCCTTATTATAGCTTGCTGAGGTAGGGAACAGCTGTTTATAGTTTACAGTTAATAGTTATAGTTTACGGTTGATTTCGTGGCTATTTGCTGATAACTTGCAGATTTCTTGTGATTTTCTTGGTGGTTTCGAGGAAAAAGCGTAACTTTGGCGGCAAGTTATATAAACTAAATAATAGGAGATAAGATTATGGCAATAGCTATTAAAACAATTTCTGTATTGACAGGTGATGTTGCAGAGCGCTTTATAGAGATTGCAGAGAGTAGTAGAAATACTGCCACAACTGTGATTCCTGAAGGAGCACAAGATGCAATCCGTCGTATGATGGAACGCTCAAAAAATGTAAAGATTAAACTTCCTCTTTAATTAAATTGGCTGGTGAATAATTATCAATTTGATATTATGGAAAGATGCGACTTCATGCCTTTGACCGCAGAACTTGCATCTTTGCCTTTTTGTTGTGGTGAAACAGAAGGAGATAAAGACTTGGAAGACTTCTTTCATCACAATGCCTTGTTGTATGCTCAAGAGCGACTTGGTAAGACTTATTGCTTTGTCAACAATGAAGGTGAGTTCTCTGAAATCGTTGCATTCTTTACTGTATCAAATGATAGTGTAAAGACTACTTTTATTCCGAAATTTTCGAAGAGATAATGGCTTTGTCTTGAAGATGTCGCTTGATTGTCAAGAACAAGGTAGAATATTGATGTTGACGAGAAAACAACTTAATACTCCTAAAAAATTTAAGTAAACCATCAATACAGCGTAAGGTAGGTTGAATGATAAATATTTAATCCCATGCTACGGTTCTTAATATGATTGTAGCGGCTGTATCGGTATCGCTCATACCCGTTGGACTACCCATGGTGAGCCTTCTGCTACCAATGTGATATCAAGACTATGGATCTGGACATCAGCAAGTTGAGCAAGGGTGGTTTTGATCACTTTATGCTGAAGGAGATTTATGACCAGCCTAACTGTCTGAAGGATTGTATGAGTGGTCGCCTCTTTGCTGACTACTATCAGATGATAGAGGAACTTTCTGAGATTCCAGAGAAGATGGAGAAGGTATTGGAGCAGGCTCCGATAATCAAGGATATCTCCCGAATGTTTACTTATGCGCACAACTTCCTGTATCTGGGTCGTGGTGTGAACTATCCTGTGGCGATGGAGGGTGCCTTGAAGCTGAAAGAAATCAGTTATATCCATGCCGAGGGCTATCCTGCTGCCGAAATGAAGCATGGTCCTATTGCTCTGGTAGATCAGGACATGCCAATCGTTTTCCTTGCTACGCATCATCAGTTGTATGAAAAGATTATCTCGAACATGCAGTAGGTGAAGTCGAGAAACGGCCGCATCCTTGCCGTGGTGACTGAGGGTGACCAGCAGGTGAAGGAAATAGCGGATAATGTATTGGAGGTACCAAGAACCCTGAATGCGCTGGTTCCGCTGCTGAGCGTGGTTCCGCTGCAGCTGCTTGCTTACTATGTGGCTGTGGATAAGGGACTGGATGTGGATATGCCGAGAAATCTGGCGAAGAGCGTGACGGTGGAATAAGGGATGTAACCGCCCTCCGGTGCTCGGAACCGCTACGCTATAAGGTTGGCGGGGCATCAAAGCCCTGCGCCATGTTGTGCGGGATGGGACCGCCTGGGAAAAGGTGGGGGATAGTCTTGCAAGCCTAATGAATGGGCGCAAAGGTAATGAGAATTTTTCAAAGTGCTAAAGAATATAATAAGGGAATTGTATGGAAAAGAATAATCAGGCAGTAAGTATTCGCTGAAAGCCGTATTGTGTGCCTGACCAAAAACAAATACGGCAGCCAAGTCCCCCTAGATGTCTGGCACATAGTGGAAGTGCATGACCCGGTGTCATCTTCAAGGCAAAGGATGGAAAATAAGGGAAAAAGAACAGGGCATTTTGCAAAAACGAAATGCCCTGTTGCTAAAATTACTTTTCTTTTCTTACACCTTTGAATGGTGTGCCGTCTTGCTTGACATCTATAAAACGTCCTGTAATGGTGTCACGTTTGACATATTGCTGCGTTTTGGAATTATAGGTCTGACTACGTTGTCTTACCATTCCATTACGATGTCCATCTCCACTAGGTGGATTTGTTGCCATAATAAACACCTCCTCTCTGTGCTAGGATTTAGACACTATTGTCTCAACACATGATATGTTGTAGCAAAAGCTGTGCCATTACAAAGAATAATAAGTTAGTGCCATATTGGCATAACAAGTTGGGCTTAAGGCTTGCGCTATTGTTGTATACTATAAAGTAATGAGGGAGTAAGGTCTTATGATGGTTTATTGTTGTGGTTTTATGGAAAAGGCGACAAATAGTGTTAAATGTTTCCTTTTTCTTGCATACTTCAATAAAAAATAGTAAATTTGCGCATTAATAACAAATTAAAGGGGGTTGAGTATGAAAAGAAATGAACTTTTGAGTAAAATTTCAGATATGCTGTTGCTTATTGGTCGCAGTATAGAACAACTTGGCTCTATGAATTTGAATAATGATGCCGTTTTAGCAGAAAATACTTTCAAGGATTTATTGAATGTAATATATAAGGCTAGTTTCGTTAATGCAAATAGTATCAAGCATAATATGCCTGGTATCGACTTGATAGATTTGGATAGGAAAATTTTAGTTCAAATTTCAAAAGAATGTACTAGGAGTAAAATCCAAGAATCTTTGGATAAAATTCCTAAAGATTATATTGATGGTTACAGTTTTTGGTTTCTGTCAATTTCAAAGCCGGCAAAGAGATTGCGAGGTCTTAAGTATAGTGCGCCAGTCGGGATAAAATTTGCAGTTGACACTGATGCTATAAAAGATTCTGAATCACTCTTGTCTGATATGCAAGGTTTAGGTGTAGAAGAACTTGAGAATATTTTGAAAATATTAAATAGTGAATTTTCTCTGCTGTCTCTTGAAGAGCGAAAAACTTCGGGCTTAGCTATAGTCATACAGTATTTGTCGCAAGAACCATATTCATATGATGATGAAATCAATAGTATCCCTTTCGAGATAGATCAGAAAATAAAACTGAATAATTTAAAGGATTTATATGATGATTTCTTGAATTTTGTGTCAAACAGAGATATTGTACAAAAAGTTTATGATACATATGATCTTGAGGGGAAAAATAAAAGTCTCGCTGTATTGCATGCTATAAGGAAGGTATATTTGGAATTAAGTGAGAAAGAATCAGGTCTACCTCTCTTTCGTTCGATTTCTCGGCAATTGTATAAAAAAGTTGCTGATTGTCCAGAATTGAAGACGTTCCACAGAGAAGAGATTGAATTATATATTGATATTATCATGTATGATGCTTTTATTAAATGTAAAATATTTAAACGACCTGAGCTATGTTAATACCAGATAATGTTAGGCCAGAGAATAGTATCTATTTCAATGGGGCTATAATACTCAAAATTCTAATAGAAAAAAGAAAAAGAATGTTGATTGAGCTCTATTGTGATGTGATGCTTTCTCATAAAATGAGTTACAATGTGTTCATTTTAAGTTTAGACTGGTTGTTCTTGATAGGAGCTATAACATATAAAAATGAGGAGATATCAATATGTTCATAAAATCATTACAGATATGTACAGATGAATGTACGATTAGGGATATACAATTTCATAAAGGACTAAATTTGATAGTTGACGAAACAAATACAGAAAGTACCAAGACCGGAAATGGTGTTGGTAAGACAACTGTGCTTCGTCTTATCGATTTTTGTCTTGGAGGGAAGGGAGTGGAGATTTATTCTGATCCGGCTAACCACAAAGATATAATAAAGAATGTAAGAGATTTTTTGCAAGAGAAAAAAGTTGTGATTAAGCTCTTGTTATTTACTAATGATGGACAGGAAATTGTCATTAAGAGAAATTTTCTGAAACGTCAAAATGCATTGCGTGAAATTAATGGTGAAAATTATAAAACCGATGCGTTGTTTGTCGAAGCCTTAGAAAAATATACTCTTGGCTTGAATATAGCGAAGCCTTCGTATAGACAAATCATATCCCACAATTTTAGATATACCAATCAAAATGTTTCTAATGTCCTTAAGACTCTTACAATGGGTAAGGATATAGAGTATGAGTCACTATATTTGTTCCTTTTTGGCTGTTACAATGATAATGGAGCGGAAAGAAAAAAAATTAAAGAAGAAATAGGGGCAGAGGAAAAATTTAAAAAACGCTTGGAAGCTGATGGGGCAGATCAAAATGCATACAAAGCAATTTTAGGTGTAGTAAACAATGATATCAATTTGTTAGAAGCGAAGAAGGAAAATTTGAATATAAATCAAAATCTTGCAAGAGATTTAGATTTACTAAATGAGATTAAGTATGAAGTTAATAAGTTGACTTCAGAAATCTCTTTGCTGAAATTGCGTGAAAATATTCTTCTTCAAACTCTGGAGGAATTAGAAGGTGAGTATTCTAATATAGATATTAAAGAGTTAGAAAGTTTATACAAGCAAGCAAAAGCTTTGGTGCCAGATTTGCACAAAACTTTTGAGGAACTTGTTTGTTATCATAATCAGATGGTTGCAAATAAAGGTAAGTTTGCTAACAGTGCTTTGAAACAGTTGCGAGAAAACTTAGCAAAGAAAGGTTCGCAACTTTCAAATTTGTTGTCCAAAGAGCAACAACTGTCTGAGGTTGTAACGCAATCTGATACTTATGATGACTTGGAGTATTTAATTAATGAGATTAATCAAAAATACCAAAGAAAGGGAGAATTAGAAAGTAAAATAGAGCAAATAGAAGCTATAGTCAAAAAAATAGCAAGATTGAAGCTTAAGGAGAAGGAAATAAGTAATGACATGTACACCGATGAATTCCGTAAAAAATTACAGGATAAGTTGGATGTTTTCAATCAATATTTCTCTCAAGTTTCCAGAAAACTTTATAATGAGGAGTATTTAGTAAAATTTGATTTTGATGAGAAGAGAAAAATATATACCTTTTCTTCCTTGAATGCTAATCTAAGTTCTGGCAAGAAAATGGGAGAAATATCTTGTTTTGACATTGCGTATACAAAATTTGCTGATTCCCAAGAAATTCCTTGTTTGCATTTCTTGCTGAATGATAAAAAGGAATTGATGAGCGATAATCAATTGGTAGATATTGCGGAAGAGGTTGAGGAATGTGGCATTCAGTTTGTCGCATCTATTTTGCGTGATAAGCTACCTGCTCAATTAAATGATGAGAAGTATTTTGTTTTAAAGTTGTCACAACAAGAAAAATTGTTTAAAATAGAGGAAAATATATGAAACTGCTTTGAGCCTGCTTATACTACCTTGCACATTGTGGAGGCTATGAAGAAGGTGACAGACTTGGCGCAGATGGTGCCAGACATTCCTAATTGGGTGATCATGTCGATGGCAAGAATGGCTCAGTTGCTTGGTTCGCCAATGGGTATCTGTCCTGCGAGAGTGAAGAAACTTCAGATTTCTACTAATATCTGTGGTGAGAAATTGAAAAACTGCGGTTATCAGTTTAAGTGGAGCTTCGAGGAAGCTCTTGCTGACTGGTTCGAGGATAATGACAGGAAATATCTGAAATAAGGATATTGAAAACCATATCTTACCTTTTCCTTCTGCTCGGCAGAAAGGAAGGCGAGGATATGAATCTCATCACTTATGTAACAGATAGAAAGGGGCACGATATACGTTATGCCATCGATTCTCGTAAGCTCCAGAAGGAACTCGGCAGGGAGCCATCACTCCAGTTTGAGGAGAGTATCGAAGAAATGGTAAAATGGTATCTCGATAACCAGGAATGGATGGATCATGTTACTTCTGGGGAGTATCAGAAGTATTATGATAATATGTATAAGGACAGATAATGTCTTTTTCCTAAAATCATCCCGTCCTTCTTTACCATTAAAGAAGGCTCCACATCTCTCACCAAGCCTCTCTCTTGCCCAAAGAGAGAGGATGTAACCGTCCTCCGGTGCTCAGAACCGCTACGCTCTAAGGATGGCGGACCATCAAAGGTCTGCGCCAGAGTATGTGGGCTGGGACCACCTGGGGTAGGGATTCTCAATTGCTTGCTGATGTAAGAATGGTGGTAGTTTAAGGCTTGGTGGGCTATATCGTAGCCAACAGGTATAAAATTAGGACTAAATAGTCATTATACTAAAAGTTATAGCTTATGTTAGAGAATATTTTAAGTTTAAAAGTTCAAGGAGGATATTTCGTTAATGAAACTGATGACTTTCCTTTGTTCCAAAACACTATAAATATCTTGTATGGTAGAAATGGTAGTGGAAAATCTTCTATATCTCGAGCTATTCGGGAATTCTCGAAGAATGGAGATGAAGATGGTGAGGAAAGGAAATATACTGTTAGTTTCAATGCAGATATTGATAAATCGTCTATCCATGTGTTTAATGAAGATTTTGTTAAGGAAAAAGTTCTAGTTGACAGCGATGGTGTTGGTACGATAGTTATGCTTGGTAAACAGGTAGAAGTTGATGCGGAAATCGAAAAACTCAAAATATCGCAAAGCAAGCTGCAAGGTGATTATTCAAAGTTGTTAGAACTTAGAGAACATCTTAGCAATGCAAGGAATAATGCTTCACCTTTATCTTGTAGAAAAAATCTAAAAAATGGTTTGAATGGGTGGGCAAGCATGGATTCTCACATAAAAAACACAAAAACAAATAGCAAGATAACTGATGATGTTATAACTAGGTTATTTGGTTTAGTTCATACAATAACGAAAGATGAAACGTTGCCAAAATTGCAGCAAATATTCAAACATGATTTTGTGTTGTATCAGTCGACGAATAATGCTGTCAAACTCTTTTGGCCAAAGGAATCTTTTGAATTGCCTATATCTTCGCAGGAAATCCTAAATTTGCTTAATATACATATAGAAAAGCCTACTCTTACAGAGCGTGATAAAATCATAATTAGTATAGCTGAAGGAAAATATAGTAAATATATTAATGAGGTAGAGACAATACTGGCAGATTCTGAACTTCATGTATGTCCTCTTTGCCAGAGAGAACTTTCTGATTCTGAAAAAAGTGATTTGCAATCGAGAGTCCGTAAGTTCTTTAATAAAAGTTCAGAAGAATATAGGGAGCGCCTGTATAGTATCATGAATTCTATCAATGATGTAAAACCTTCTCTGCCTAGTATTAATAATGATGCCTTTGTAAATCAGATAGGAGCAGTTTTCGAAACAGTCCAAGTGCTTAATAGCCATTTGGCAAATATAAGAACACAGATAGGCATAAAAATAGCTAATATTTATGCTGATACGCATATCGATTTTGATGTAGCTGAGTTTGATAAGGCTATATCTGATTATAATAAGGCTTGTGAAAATTTATCAGTAGCAATTGAAAATTATAATAATGCAATAGATGAACGAGAAGCGCTGAAGGATAAATTGATAGAGATTAATAATAAAATTGCTTTTTTGACTAACAAAGGTTTGTTTGTGGCTTATTTCAAAGCTCTGGCAATGCAAAGAGATAATGAATCAAAAATATCGAATGTAGAGAAACAGATAGAACATTATAGAAGTGCAATTCTTGGTTTAGAGCAGGAAAAGAAGCAGGTAAAAATTGCCTTAAACTTTATCAATCAAGCTTTGCATTTCATCTTTTATGATAAGAATCGTCTCGTGTTGGTTGAAGGTGAAGGCTGTTATCGGTTAAAGTCTAAAGGTTACGAAGTAAAACCTAAAGATGTTTCCTTAGGTGAACGTAATATCATTGGATTGTGTTATTTCTTTGCGTCTTTATTTGAAGGTAAAAACGAGGATACCAAATATACTGATGAGATACTTGCAGTAATAGATGATCCTGTATCGAGTTTTGATTTTGAAAACAGAATTGGTGTAATCTCTTTTTTAAAGTGGCAATTGGCTAAAATGCATAAGGGAAACTCGCATAGCAAGGCATTGGTCTTAACACATGACATACAAGTAGCATTGGATTTATTCAAAGTTAATGAACTCATTATTGATAAGAAACAAAAACTTATATTCTTGTCTGATCAAAAATTGCAGTTTGAGAACAGAAGTAATGTTTCTGAGTATAAACAATTGCTCCATGAGATTTTTGAATTCGCAAAAGATGGTAATGTGTCTGATGATAGTTTCACAATAGGTAATCAAATGAGAAAAGTTCTAGAAGCATATTTCTCATTTAACTATGCTAATGGTTATACTGATGAGGAATGTTTGGATACAGTATTGAAGGATTCTGATAAGAAAGAATATTTCAAGAATACAGTATTACGTCTTTTATTGAATGGAGAAAGTCATTCAAAAGAGCGTGTAAAGGCGATGAAATATAATTGTGAACTCGTTTCGGAAACGGAGAAACAACGAGTGGCAAGGGATGTTTTATGTTTGCTTTATTCAATAGATAGTAATCATTTGGAATTTGTTTTGAGTAAAGATGCTTCTAGGCAAATAGAATCATGGTTGAAAGAAATAGAAGGGATATAAAAAACTGGAGTTGCTACCTATCGGAAGCAACTCCAGCCGAGGATTAGAACTGAATGGTAGAATTTGGATATCTGCGATAATGCTCGCAGACGTTTTCTACTCGTCCATATCTAGTTCGTACGTAAGAACGCACATGAACTAGTTGGTCAGTCAATCCTCTAAGAATTGTAACTAATTTATTCATAATTTTAAAATTTAAAATTAAAAGGCATTTTAAATATGATCTTATGAAATGCATTAGACAATTCCGAATGCAAAGATACTAATTTTTTGTGATTCTGCAAAATTTTAGTTGTTTTTTCTATAAACATAATAATTTAATAAGGCGATTCTTAATGAAAACAGTTAAAGTATTAAATATAGATATTCAGAACATTACTCGTCATCGTATAAGGGTGTAGAGGTTGAAGTGCATTATCGGCCTAGCTTCCTGTTGTGTTTCTGGCATAACAGAAAGCTTCAGAAATATTATGAAAGGGTGAAGGAGGAGCTGTTCTCGCATCGGGTGATGTTGGGGGAACAAGGGGAGATTGCAATCCCGACAGTGGAATTCAATCTCATCTTCCAGTTGACTCATATCTTCTCGCATCTGATGAATGAGGGGATTGGGTTAAGACAGCTTCTGGATTACTACTATGTTCTTTGCGACTTTTATAAAGTCTATCAAAAATCTTCTAAAATCACCCCGTCCCTCTTTTTTGATAAAGCGAGCTGCACTCGGCAATTTGAAAGCGAGCTTTCATTGCACTCATTGGCATCGTTTTTTCCCCTTAAAGAGGGCTCCACCTCTCACCCCGACCCTCTCACCCTCAGGGAAGAGGGAGGAAACCGCCCTACTCGGTGCTGTGATCTTGATTTTTAAGTATCAGATTTGAGACAAAGGTTATAGTTATGTCCGTTTCATCAACAGTTTTGGGTTATCATGTTCAATATCTCTATACGTTGTATAGAATGATAGAGTCTGCTGATTCTAAAGAAGTATTCGTGCCCGAAGGAAGAGAAGATTTAGACATATATTTGAATGACCAAATTATCGAAACCATACAGGTGAAGTGTTATTCTGGGACAATCGTGTATTCTGATCTGTTTTCCAAGGGTAAATCTACTTCTTTGTTTTCTCGTGGTAAGGATAGTTTAGATGAAAATTCAAATGTAAAAATATCATTCAGTAATTCCACTTTTTCAGTCCGTTAGTCAGGAAGACGTTAATTCTGGAATATCTTATTATCAAGGTATATCTGCTAAGGAAATACATATTGCCAAAAATTATGATGTTGTCAGAGAAGAAAAGTTGCAACAACTCTATGAGAAGCTGAAAGACAATAATCTTGTTTTCATTACGGGTGTCTCAGGTTCTGGCAAAAGTAGTTTAGCATATCGTTATTTGAAGATTTGTGGTACTCCTTTACGATACGAGATTAAATATGTAAATCGAAATAACATATCGCAGATTATTGCCACCATCAAAGATATTTCGAAAGGCTTGAAGAGTGAAGCTTTTGTTTATTTAGATGTGCTGCCATACGATACTTCATGGATTCAAGTGGTAAATGAAATAGAGGATACTCCTTTTGTTAAATGCTTAGTAACAATCCGCCAGGATGATTGGAATAGGTGTAAAAACAAGGTTAATGAGAAACTTCATTATTCTACTCTTGCTTTAGATTTAACCGAATCTGAAGCAAAGGATATATTTGATCATCTATGCGAAAGAGGATTGTGCCATATTGATATCTTTGAAGAGGCTTGGAATAATTCTGGACATCCTCAAACATTGCTTGAATATGTGTATTTCTTGACACATGGTGTTCCTCTAAGGGCAAGAATCTCTGAACAGATAGGAAGACTTGATCATGTAAATGCCTCCTTTCTTCAGTATATATCTGTCTCGAATGTCTTGCAGGGAAATATCTCTGTGAATGCCATTCGGAACTTGTGTCATCTTTCTCCAATGGACCTGTCTCGATGTATAGACCAAATGAAAGGTGAATTCTTTGAGTACAATGGTGAAGGATTTTCTGATGTTCACCCCATTAGGACTCATATCATAATTGAAGAGATATTTAGGAATTATAGAAATGGTTTAGAAGAAATTGGTATGGAATTATTCGAGCATATTAATGAAAACACAAGTCCTTTGTTTCTTATGGCCCTTATAGATGAAGGAAAATATACGCCTGATTCTCTTTTACGTGAATTGGAGGGTAAGAAGATAAACTCTATGCAAGCGTATATGGTGGCAAGAACATTGGTGTGGTGTGGAGTTAAACATTATATTGATAATAATCAAGCAGCGTTTGATTGGTTAAGGCAAACTGCGCCTCTTTGTTGGCAATACTTAGTGCCTGTTAACTTTACGGAAATCGAACTTGAGGAATCTGTAGAGAAATTGTTCGGAAGCCAAATAGGTCTTACGATGGATGATGTAAGGAAAAAATTTTCTTTGCAGACTGAGGTCTATTTCTATTTATGTAAATGGCTTGATAGTTCTATCTCTTTGGAAAAGCCTAAAGAGTGGCGTGACTATTTTTGGTTAGCAAAATTCTTAACGATATGTAATTTGCAGCTTTCTTATAAGCCAGAATTTGCTGATTTTAAGATGGATGCTAAGGTTCCTAATAATTTAGAAGAGATGGCAGATGTTCTTCTTGGTCTGAAACTGGCTGGTTATGATTCTGCCACATTTAATCAGCTGGAAGAAAACTTCGTTAAACAATTTCGCATCCAAAATAATATCTTGGAGTTTGATATTTGTGAAAATGAGGTTAAATGTCTTACTTTCTTAGACTATTTTACTGCAGGGAAACAATTTGAAAATGGAGATGGAGATATAATGCATCGCATTAATCTGCATCATATTGATTTGCTGAGAAAAGCATTTCCAAATGCAGATGTATATCATTCAGATATCATAAAAGATGAGATTTTTGAAGATATAGATTTGACTTTTGAAAAGCATATTAGTAGAGAAAAGTTACCGCTTGATGATATGCAAGAGCCGCGCACAATGATGGTGCATTTGTATGAAAAAAGCTATGTTCTTCCTTCCAGAAAGGCTTATTGTGATCAATTGATAACTTTGCGTAAGCTATTTGTTGATGTAATAAAAGAATATTGGCAAGGCATTGATGACATTCATCGAGTAGGAAAGGCGTACAATGCCAAAATGGATCAAGTTTCTTATGATGTGTGTGATAAGATTTTAAATACTCACATAGAGTTGCCTGCAACTGAAATAAATAGATTCGGATTAGGTTATGAAATTAACAAAGAGGAGAATGAAGACCAAAGTGCAAAAGATAATTTGAAGAAATTAAACTCCTTGTATTCTCATTATTCTAATGATTTGACAATCTTCTTCAGACAGTGTTACCAGCCTTCAAGTGGCTTCATCAATGATGTTCAAAGAATGACGATGATATTGCTGGATGCACAGGATAAGTTGAAAAAATTGCAAAGCTTATTTCATCAGGTTTTTGATGGTTATGTTGATGTCGTTGAGATCAAGCAACTTGATGAGAGAGAAAAACAGCAGATGACGTGTCTTATTGCAGTTTATAATTGGTTAGCTCAAAACCAGCCTTATATGTCTTGCAGGCAGTTATTAAAGCAGATAAAACCAAAGAAACTGACGGCTACTCAAACATCTGAAGTCAACAATGAGGTTATAGATAATCCGTCTCAAACTATAGTTGACTCTATTGAAGATTTGGAAAATCTTCGGAATATGCAATTGAGAGATATTTATAATAGATGCTCTCATCTTGATGACTTATCTATCCAAATCGTAGATAAGTATATAAAACGCTATGATGATACTATAGAGGGTAGGAGAAATTGTGTTTTATAGTTAACTGTATTTTGCTGCTATCGTCAAAATAGATAACGATAGGTTGGCAAGAAAAATAAAGTCCTTACTTAACTCTCTGCTATTGAAGAGAATGAAGCAGTTAGAAAACAATCAAAAGACAATATGAGGTTATCTTGTGATCCCAACAGTGGAGTTTAATATTATCTTCCAATCGACTCATATCTACTCGCATCTGATGAATGAGGGGATTGGGTTAAGGCAACTGGTGGATTATTACTATGTTCTTTGTGACTTTTATAAAGTCTATCAAAATTTTTCGAAAACCCACCCGTCCTCCCTTACCCTTAAGGGAGGCTCCACCGCTTTCCCCAAGCCCCTTTCCAATGGTCTTTACACCCCCTTCGGTTCCCCCGTTTCCGGGGGACAGAAACCTCAGGGGACAGGGGATGTAACCGCTCCTCCTCGTCGCTCGGAACCGCTTCGCTCTAAGGTTGGCGGACCATCAAAGGTCTCGCCATATTTTGCGGGATGGGACCGCCTGGCTGTTGCGGGGGAGATCTAATGCTGCATCAAAGCCCTCGCCATGTTGTGCGGGATGGGACCGCCTTGCTAAAGGTGGATAGGATTATTGAAGTGCTGGTTTTGTAGTAATTCGCTGATGAGTTGCAGATTTCTTTTGATTTTCTTGGTGGTTTCGAGGAAAAAGCGTAATTTTGCGGCAGAGTTATATAAACTAAATAATAGGAGATAAGATTATGGCAATAGATATAAAGGTTATTCCGACTCTTCATGGTGATGAAGCTATTCGCTTTATCAATAATGCTGATGAGGTTATGAAAAGTAAAGAGCGTGTTGATTTTTCAGAGAAAATAGCTATAGCTCGTGCTATATTAAAAAAAGCAGGAATGTAATTATGGGATTTTTATTAGATAAGTGTAAACATTAGTGTCCAATAAAAATTGGACACGTTAATTAATTAATCAAATAGTCCCTT
>CAUFXJ010000017.1:0-67174 GCA_959596915.1 Segatella copri | reverse complement strand
TAATAACCCAGGGCGATGCCCTGGGCTAGGAGCTTCTGCCCTTTCAGGGCGTGTGAAGCTTACATGCGAAACTTGAATTAAATATTTTTTTCCTTATAAATCACTTTATTGGCTCCGCTCGTAATCTTCAGAGCCTCAGGATGTTCCTTAATAAAACTGTTGATGTGGCGAACTCGCTTCTCTTCCAAGATCTCATCGATGGCGATAAGGATACCCGTCTCCTCTACATCACCAAAACCATAGTTGATGGCGGTACCGAAAAGCTTCATCGTAGGACTCAAACTCATGTAGGCATTAACAAGAGGAGGAATATTATAACCCAACTTGCGAACTTCACGGTTCAGAATACGATAGTCTGCCTTGAAGTCATCTTCTGTAAAGATAGCAGCCAAATCACTCTCCGGAGTATCCAATTTCAGCGGTTTCATCGGGATTACGAGGTTCTCCTTGTCATCAAAATGCTTCTTGAGGAAATAGAGAATCATGTCGCGGCCACGACGGATGTAAGACGGATACATCGTCATCTTGCCGAAGAAATATTTTACTTCCGGATAGAGAACCGTCAAAGCGCCCAAACCATCCCAGAGATTGTCAAGAGCAAAGATGCTCTTGGTGTTGGTACGCACATTCTGATATTCGAGCGAAACGAAGGAACGGCCCAACTCTACGGTATAAGGCATATACTCCTTGAGGAACTTGTCGGAGAAATGGAACATGTGGCTGGTTGCCAGCTTAGGCTGTCCCTTCTCATCGAGCAGCCAGTCCTTACCCAGGAGATAACGGTAACCGCCGATAATCTCATCGGCTTCAGGATTCCAGACAATCAGCTGCTTGTAACAGTTGTCACCAAAGTCGAACTCATCAAGATCCATAGATTTGCCCGTTCCGCCTCCCGCTTCGCGGAAAGCGATTTCACGAAGTCGACCAATCTCTTTCAGCACATTAGGCGAATCATTTGCCGTAACGATGTAAATCTCGTTATGGCTCTTATTGGTCATTCTCAGTTGTTTGTCGGGTGTAAGCTCGCTCTTTAGGAGCTCACGGTCAATCGGTTGGATGATTTCTTCTTCCATATTACTCTTCTTATATGCTATGATTCTACGATTTCGTTAATATAAAACAATGTTCCCGGGTTTTGCAAACCATTAAAGTTCATAAACCCTGTCTTCGACATACTGCGCCCACTCTGTAGCCGACTTGCTCTTATCAAAAGTCTGCCAAGGAATCGGCTTGCCGATGGAGATGCGGAAATGCTTGCCCACATTCCTGTACATCTCGTCAACCAGGAACAGCATGGCGAGATTGAACGGCAGATACTTGTCGCTAAATCGGGCGATGCGGTAGAAACGCTCAGAGTTGCGCCCTCCGAAATGGATAGGCACCACATCGCGCTGATATTCTACACTCTTAGAGATAAACGTTTTCTTCCAAGGCAGGTCGTGGATGGTTCCATCCTTGCGCTTGCGGCTGTTCAAGCCTGCCGGAAACATCAGCATGTGGTTGTCACTCTTGAAGCCCGCCTCCACCATACGTGGGAAATCGCGACTCTGGCGACCCGTCTTGTTGATGCCGATACTTACAGGTTTCAAACCCGGCAAGTTGAGCAGAAGATCATTCACCAGATAGCGGAACTTGCCATCATAGTGCTTGCCGATGATGGAACCGAGACATACGCCGTCCTGTCCGCCCAGAGGATGATTGGAAACAAAGGTATAGAGTTTGCCGTCGTTCTTGTCAGGCAGGTTTTCCAAGCCTACGATTTCAACATCCATCTTCAGATAGCGCACACATTCGGTGAGCCATTCAGTACCCGAAAGGCCACGGCTCTCCCACAAGAACCTGTTTACTTCGTCCTCGTGAATAATCTTCTTGAGCCAGGAAACCAGGAAGCGCGGTACGAATTTCACCTTGCTTCCCATCTTGCTCTTAAGAATCTTATCTATGTCTATCGTTTTCTCTATTGATTCACTCATGTTTGCTAAAACTTATATAAGTTAGTGCAAAAGTAACTCAACTTTTTCAAATACGTGCCATTTTTTCCAAAAAAATAGCAAAAAAGCGAAAATTTATTAGTTTTTTAAAACTATCACGACAAATCGAGCCCATTTTGCATGTATTTTTGCAAAAACATCACACTTGATGAGAACAAAAAGGCGATGCCCGAAACAGGAAGGTGAAGTTGACCAAAAACAACTTTTTCATTAAGTTTTATAAATTTTGTGGGAAAATGTAAGGCTATATGGAGATTTTTATGTACCTTTGAACCCAAATTTATACACTAATAAGTACGCACGCAATATTATAACGCGATAAGACAGCAAAAAGATATATGATAAAGACAGCAGAAACATATCACGTACCGGTGCTCCTCAAGGAGAGCGTTGACGGGTTGAACATACAGCCAGGAGGCATCTATGTAGACGTAACCTTCGGTGGTGGCGGACATTCCAGAGAGATTCTGTCGCGCCTGACGGAGGGAGCGCACCTGTACAGCTTCGACCAGGACGCCGATGCCGAGCGCAACGTGGTGGCAAACGAGAACTTCACCTTCGTATGCTCCAACTTCAGATTCCTGAAAAACTGGATGCGCTACTACGGGGTAGACGGACTCGACGGACTGTTAGCCGACCTGGGCGTATCGAGCCATCACTTCGATGACGAGACCCGCGGTTTCTCCTTCCGTTTCGACTCCCCACTCGACATGCGCATGAACAAGCGTGCTGGCAAGACTGCTGCCGACATCGTAAACGAATATGACGAAGGTGCCCTTGCCGACATCTTCTACCTATACGGTGAGCTGAAGAACTCGCGCCGCATCGCCTCGGCACTCGTCAAGGCAAGAGCCGAGAAGCCCATCCTCACCACCAAAGACTTCATGGCAGCCGTAGAGCCCCTCTTCAAGCGGGAACGCGAGAAGAAAGACATGGCAAAACTCTTCCAGGCGCTGCGCATAGAAGTGAACCACGAGATGGATGCCCTGAAAGAGATGCTCCGCTCAGCCACGGAACTTCTGAAACCGGGAGGCCGACTCAGCGTCATCACCTATCACTCGCTGGAAGACAGAATCGTAAAGAACATGATGAAAGCGGGCAATGCAGAAGGCAAGATAGAGCAGGACTTCTTCGGAAGAATAGAAACCCCTTTCAAACTCGTGAACAACAAGGTAATCGTTCCCGATGCCGACGAGCAGGAAAGAAACCCTAGGAGCAGAAGCGCCAAACTAAGAATAGCAGAAAAGAAATGATAAACGATAAAGACATAAACATCAGCGAGAAGCCTATAGCCGAAGAAAAGGCACAGGCATCACAGGAACCGCCGAAGCAGGCAACTCCGCAGCAGGAGCCACAGCAGCAGGAGGCTCCACAGGCTTCGCTCAAGGAAGTGATTGCCAAGCAAGCCATAGAGGAAGAGGCTTCAGGATCATCGAGTTTTACGCTGCGAAAGATTCTGGGTGGAGACATTCTTACCGCACAAATCATACGCCGGCAGATATGGCTCGTTATCCTCATCGTGTTTTTTGTCATTATCTACATATCCAACCGATACAATATCCAGAACGATATCATCGAGTTGGACAAACTGCAGAAAGAACTGCAAGACACCAAATACAAAGCGCTGTCTACAAGCAGCCAGATAACAGAGAAGAGTCGTGAAAGTAATGTGCTCGACATGCTGAAAAACAACAAAGACAGCGTGCTGCACATCGCTACCCAACCTCCATATATCATAAACGTACCCGAAGAATGAGCAGCAAATTTGATCACAAGAAAGTAATGCCCCGCTACAGCGCCATCGCCATCATCATGACGATTTTCGCCATAGCCGTAGTGGGTAAAGCGCTCTACATCATGACCGCCAAGCATGATTACTGGATGAAGGTGGCAGAACGGCAGAAGAGAGACTCCGTAACCGTGAAGCCAAACCGAGGAAACATCCTGAGCTGTACAGGACAGCTGATGGCAAGTTCGCTGCCGGAGTTTAAGGTCTTCATGGACTTCAAAGCGCTGAAAGATGCAGAGAACGACTCGCTGTGGGATGCCAAGCAAGACTCCATCTGTCTTTGCCTGCACCAGATATTCCCTAACCTGAGCGAGTCTGATTTCAAGAAGCACCTCACCGAAGGTCGCGCCAAGATGAGCCGCCACTGGCCGGTTTATCCGAAGCGTGTAGACTATAACACCTTCACCGAGATAAAGGACATCCCTGTATTCCGCCTGAAACCCTACCAGAGCGGTTTCCACTGGGAAGAATATAATGCCCGAACCAGAACTTACGGTTCGCTGGCAGGCCGTACCATCGGAGCCATGTATGGTGCCAAGGATACCGCCCGCTTCGGTCTGGAGCTGAGTTACGACTCCATCCTGCGAGGCACCAACGGTATCGTGCATCGCCGCAAGGTGCGCAACAAGTTCCTCAACATTACCGATACCCCTCCTATTGACGGAGCCGATATCGTGACCACCATCGATGTGAGCATGCAAGACCTTGCCGAACGCTCACTCATCGACGAGCTGAAGGAAATCAACGCCAATGTGGGTGTAGCCATCGTGATGGATGTACCTACGGGCGACATCAAGGCCATCGTAAACATGGAGAAATGTTTCGACGGCGAATACAGAGAAATCCACAACCATGCCGTGAGCGACCTTCTGGAGCCAGGTTCGGTGTTCAAGCCAGCCTCTATCCTCGTAGCGCTGGACGACAGAGTGGTAGACACAACCTATCACGTAGAAACCGGTGGCGGTATATGGCCGATGTACGGCAGAGAAATGAAAGACCACAACTGGCGAAAAGGCGGATACGGAATGCTGACCCTCGCACAGACCCTGTGGTACAGTTCGAACATCGGCGTGAGCCGCATCATAGACGACCATTACCGCAACAACCCGGAGAAATTCGTAAAGGGTATCTACCGTACCGGTCTGCACGACGACCTGAAGATTCCGCTGGTGGGAGCAACACCAGCCAGAATCCGCATGCCGCACAGAAACAAGAACGGACAGTATGACAACTGGGCAAAGACCAGTTTGCCATGGATGAGTATCGGATATGAGACCCAGATACCGCCTATCTCTACCCTCACCTTCTACAACACCATCGCCAACAACGGCAAGATGATGCGACCAAGATTCGTGAGCAAGGTAATGAAGAACGGAGAAACCATCATGGAATTTCCTCCTGAAGTGATGCGCCAGCAGATAGCCAAGGAGAAGAGCATCAAGGAACTGCAAACCATCCTGGAACAGGTGGTAAGCTTGGGACTGGGAAAGAAAGCCGGTTCGCCTAACTTCAAAGTGGCAGGAAAGACCGGTACAGCCCAGATTTCAAAAGGTGCCGGTGGATATAAGAGTGGCGGAACCAGCTATCTCATCAGTTTCGCAGGCTACTTCCCTGCCGATGCGCCACGCTACAGCTGTATCGTCTGCATACAGAAATCCGGTTTGCCTGCTTCGGGCGGTACGATGTGCGGTAAGGTCTTCCATCAGATTTCAGAAGGCATCATGGCGCAGAGTCTGAAAGTTGACGTAAAGGACGCCCGCGACTCAGCATCCGTCTTCGTTCCTGACGTAAAGGCAGGCAATATCCTTGCTGCCAACTATGTGCTCAGCCACCTCGGCATCAAGACCAATGCCAACTGGAGCGGCAGCTATGCCGACGGCAACCCTATCTGGGGTAAGGCGGAGCGCGTGGGTAACCACAGCATCAAACTCATCAGGGAGAAGCAATACGGCAAGACGATCGTACCTGACATTACAGGAATGGGAGCCCGAGACGCTATCTACAATATGGAGAGCCGGGGCATCAAGACCCAGATTATAGGTAGAGGAAAGGTAGTAAAGCAGAGTCTGGTGCCGGGAACGGTCATCAAGAAAGGTGCCGTATGCAGCATTGTGCTCGAATAAAACTCAGAAACAGTTATCTGAAACCCTATATATAATAAGGTGTAGATAAAGAAATATATAGAATATAAAACAGAAACAGGATATGAAGTTACAAGAATTACTCAAAAACATCGAGCCGGTTCAGATAATCGGCGATGCTGATGTAGAGGTTTCGGGAGTAAACATCGACTCTCGCAAGATTAAGGAAGGTCATCTCTTCGTTGCCATGAAGGGAACGCAGGTTGATGGTCACAAGTTTATTTCAAAGGCATTGGAACTGGGCGCAAAGTCGGTTTTGTGCGAAGACATGCCTGAAGAGAAAGTTGAAGGCGTAACTTACATTCAGGTCGCTTCGACCGAGGATGCTGTCGGCAAGGTAGCAACCCTCTTCTACGGCGACCCTTCAAGAAAGCTCAAACTGGTAGGCGTAACAGGTACCAATGGTAAGACCACCATTGCCACCTTATTATATAATATGTTCCGCAAGTTCGGCCATAAGTGCGGCTTGCTCTCTACCGTCTGCAACTACATTGAGGACGAGGCTATCCCTGCCGACCATACCACCCCAGACCCTATCGAGCTGAACATGCTCCTGGGCAAGATGGTAGAGGCTGGCTGCGAGTATGCCTTCATGGAGTGCTCTTCTCACGCCATCGCACAGAAGCGTATCGGAGGCCTACAGTTTGCCGGAGGCTTGTTCACCAACCTCACCCGCGATCATCTCGATTATCACAAGACATTCGAGAACTACCGTAACGCCAAGAAGGCTTTCTTCGACGGACTGCCTAAGACTGCCTTTGCCATTACCAATGCCGACGACAAGAACGGCATGATTATGGTACAGAACACCAAGGCTACCGTGAAAACCTACTCTACCCGCAGCATGGCAGACTTCAGAGCCAGGATTCTGGAGTGTCACTTCGGCGGCATGTATCTGGAGATTGACGGCAGAGAAGTGGGCGTACAGTTCATCGGTAAGTTCAACGTGAGCAACCTGCTCGCCGTATATGGTGCAGCCATTATGCTCGGCAAGAAGCCAGAGGATGTACTCGTAGTGATGAGTACCCTTCACAGCGTAAGCGGAAGACTGGAACCAATCCAGTCGCCAGAAGGTTATACCGCCATTGTTGACTATGCCCATACACCAGATGCACTGGAGAACGTATTGAACGCCATCCACGAAGTGCTCGAAGGCAAGGACGGAGAAGTCATCACCGTTTGCGGTGCCGGTGGCAACCGTGACAAGGGCAAGCGTCCATTGATGGCACAGGAGGCTGTAAAGCAGAGCGATAAGGTAATCATCACCAGCGACAACCCACGTTTCGAAGAGCCACAGGACATCATCAACGACATGCTTGCGGGACTCAATGCCCAGCAGATGAAGAAGGTAATCAGCATCGTAGACCGCAAGGAAGCCATCCGCACAGCCTGCATGCTGGCAAAGAAGGGCGACGTGATTCTCGTAGCCGGTAAGGGACACGAAGATTACCAGGAGATCAAGGGCGTAAAGCACCACTTTGACGATAAGGAGGTGATTCGCGACATCTTCGGAATTTCACAGAAGTAAAATCAATCAAGAAAAGAAAGAAAAATGTTATACTATCTCTTTAGATTTCTGGAGCAGTGGGGCATCACAGGTTCTCACATGTGGGGCTACATCTCATTCCGTGCCCTGCTTGCGCTGATTTTATCATTGGTAATCTCTGCCTGGTTCGGCGAGAAATTCATCAAGTATCTCAAGAGCAAGCAAATTACAGAGACACAGCGCGATGCCAGCATCGACCCGTTCGGTGTCAAGAAGATTGGCGTTCCTTCTATGGGTGGTGTCATCATCATCCTGGCTATCCTCGTACCGGTACTGTTACTCGGCCGTTTGCGCAACATCTATCTGATCCTGATGATCATCACCACCGTATGGCTCGGCTTTCTCGGTGGAATGGACGACTTCATCAAGATATTCAAGCGCGACAAGGAGGGATTGAAGGGCAAATATAAGATAATAGGACAGATTGGCATCGGCCTGATCGTGGGACTGGTACTCTGGTCTTCACCTGATGTAAAGATGAACGAGAACCTCGCCATCGAGCAACAGGGACAGGAAACGGTGGTAAAGCATCGTACGGAAGCAAGAAAATCGCTGAAGACCACCATCCCATTCGTCAAGGGACATAACCTCGACTATTCCAGCATCACCAGTTTCTGCGGTAAGTACAAGGTAGCAGCAGGCTGGATTCTCTTCGTCATCATGACCATCTTCGTTGTAACAGCCGTATCAAACGGTGCCAACCTCAACGATGGTATGGACGGAATGTGTGCCGGAAACTCCGCCATCATAGGTGTGGCGCTAGGCATACTTGCGTATGTGTCGTCGCACATCGAGTTTGCCGCCTACCTCAATATCATGTATATTCCTGGTTCTGAGGAACTGGTAGTATTCTTCTGTGCCTTCATCGGAGCCCTCATCGGTTTCCTCTGGTACAACGCCTACCCTGCCCAGGTATTCATGGGCGATACGGGTTCGCTGACCATCGGCGGTATCATCGCAGTAGGTGCCATCATCATCCACAAGGAGCTGATGCTGCCTATCCTCTGCGGTATTTTCTTCGTAGAAAGCCTCAGCGTGATGATGCAGGTTTACTATTACAAGATAGGAAAGCGGAGAGGTGTGAAGCAGCGTATCTTCAAGCGCACACCTATCCACGACAACTTCCGCACACAGGACAGTCAGCTGGATCCTGACTGCAAGTATCTGTGGAAGAAGCCTCGCAACTGCTTCCATGAATCAAAGATTACCATCCGTTTCTGGATTGTAACCATCATTCTGGCAGCATTGACCATCATCACATTGAAGATCAGATAAAATACAGGCTCTTATCAGCCCGACAAGTATAGAGAATAAGACAATGAGCAAAATTGTAATTTTAGGAGCTGGCGAAAGTGGCGCAGGTGCAGCCGTGCTGGCAAAGAAAGAGGGATTCGAGGTCTTTGTTTCAGACATGTCAAAGATCAAGGATAACTACAAGAAGTTGATGGATGACCACAACATCGAATGGGAAGAAGGTCACCATACAGAAGAAAAGATTTTAGATGCAGATGAAGTCATCAAGAGTCCGGGTATTCCTAAGGAAGCACCTATGATACAGAAACTGATGGCTAAGGGTACACCTATCATCAGCGAAATAGAATTTGCGGGCAGATATACTGATGCCAAGATGATCTGTATCACGGGAAGTAACGGTAAGACAACCACTACCTCGCTGATTTACCACATCATCAAGTCGGCTGGCTATGATGTAGGTCTGGCAGGCAACATCGGAAAGAGTCTGGCCCTTCAGGTGGCTGAAACTCCTCATAAGTACTACGTCATCGAGCTGAGCAGTTTCCAGCTCGACAATATGTATGAGTTCCGTGCCAATGTGGCCATCCTGCTCAACATCACTCCAGACCATCTGGACCGCTATGAGTTTAAGATGCAGAACTATACCGATGCCAAGATGCGCATCACCCAGAACCAGACAGAGGAAGACAGTTTCATCTTCTGGAACGATGATCCTATCGTTACAAAGGAGCTGGCTAAGTACAACCTCAAGTCACATCTCTGCCCATTCTCTGAGTTCAAGGAGGAGGGTTGCGTTGGCTTTATCGAAGACGGCAAATACAAACTCAACTTCCCTTCAGACTTCGAAATGCCACAGGCAGACATGAGTCTACGCGGCAAACATAACATCTATAACAGTCTGGCTGCAGGTCTGGCATGCAACATCGTAGGCATCGACCACGAGACCCTGCACAAAGGCTTGAGCGACTTCCCTGGTGTAGAACACCGTCTGGAGAAAGTGGGCAAGTTCCAGGGCGTTTACTATGTGAACGATTCAAAGGCTACCAACGTAGATGCCTGCTGGTATGCACTGGAGAGTATGACCACCCCTACCATCCTCATCATCGGCGGTAAGGATAAGGGAAATGACTATAACCAGATCAAGGACCTGGTAAAGGAGAAATGTGCTGGTATCGTATATCTCGGAGCCGACAACCAGAAGTTGCACGACAACTTTGACGCACTCGGCATCCCTGTACGCGACACTCACAGCATGAAGGATTGCGTGGCAGCCTGCCAGGAATTGGCAAAGCCGGGCGATACCGTACTCCTCAGCCCATGCTGCGCAAGTTTCGACCTCTTCAAGAACATGGAAGATAGAGGCGAGCAGTTTAAGGCGCTGGCAAGAGCTATCGGAGAATAATAGTTTTCAACAAATAGAACAGATAGAACTATAAAGAAATGAATAACAAGAGCATTGGTAATATTTTCAAGGGAGACAAGGTGATCTGGATGGTCTTCTTCTTTCTCTGTATGATAAGCATCGTGGAGGTATATTCTGCCTCCAGCTCCTTGTCGTACAAGACAGGAAACTACATGGCACCTGTCATCCGCCACATCTTGCTCTTGGGAGGCGGTCTGTTCACCATGATTTGCATGCTCAAGGTGAAATGCAAGTACTTCAAGATTGTTACCCCCGTCGTGATGGGCATCTCATTACTGTTGCTCGTCCTGGTCTTGGCTACCGGTCAATCTACCAACGGAGCCTCCCGATGGTTCTCTCTGATGGGCATACAGTTCCAGCCTTCTGAGATAGCGAAGGGAGCGGTAGTACTGGCTGTTGCTCAGATTCTTAGTGCTATGCAAACAACTCAGGGAGCCAACAGGAAGGCATTCAAGTTCATACTTGTAGCAACTGCTCCATTTGTTATTCTCATCGGACTGGAAAACTTATCCACAGCCATGCTCCTCAGTATCACAATCTTAGCTATGATGCTCATCGGACGAGTGCCGATGAACCAGATTGGCAAGCTGGTGGGACTGTGCATGATTGTCATCGTCACAGCCTTTGCTGGTATCATGATAGTAGGACAGGACAAGGGCGAAGAGGGCAATAAACCGGAAAATACGCTGACCGAGAAGGTTGAGCAGGAACAGAACAAGCCTAACATGGCAGAAAAGATGTTCCATAGAGCCGACACCTGGAAAGCCCGTATTGACAAGTTTATGAACTCAAAGCCTGTAGCCCCACAGGATGTCGATCTCGACAAAGATGCCCAAGTGGCACATGCCAACATCGCCATCGCCTCTTCCAACATCGTAGGCAAAGGGCCTGGAAACTCGGTAGAAAGAGACTTCCTCTCACAGGCGTTCTCAGACTTCATCTATGCCATCATCATCGAAGAGATGGGTATATGGGGAGCCGCACTGGTTGCATTCCTCTACATCATCCTCCTGTTCAGAGCTGGCAGAATAGCTAACAGGTGTGAGAACAATTTCCCTGCCTTTCTCTGCATGGGACTCGCCATCATGCTGGTTACCCAGGCACTCTTCAACATGGCAGTAGCAGTAGGTTTGGCTCCTGTTACAGGACAGCCACTGCCACTCATCAGTAGAGGTGGTACATCTACCATCATCAACTGTCTGTACCTGGGCATCATCCTGAGTATCAGTAGAACAGCCAAGAAGAAAGAGATACCTCAAAATGAGCTCGACGACAGCAAAATGGTGGCTGCCTGACAAGAGTTTTATAAATTAAGGTGAAAAAATGGCAGAAAATGCCGTTAAATCGATATTTTTTTATACCTTTGCGTTATAAACATGAACGGATATGAATAATGAATTAAGAATTATCATAAGCGGAGGCGGCACAGGTGGTCACATCTTCCCTGCCGTATCCATTGCAAATGCCATCAAGGCGAAGCGCCCTGATGCTAAGATTTTGTTTGTAGGTGCACTCGGCAGAATGGAAATGCAGCGTGTACCTGCTGCAGGTTATGAGATCAAGGGCTTGCCTATCTGCGGCTTCGACAGAAAGCATCTGCTCAAGAACATCGCCGTACTCTTCAAGATATGGAAGAGCCAGCACATGGCAAAGAGCATCATCAAAAACTTCAAGCCTATGGCAGCTGTGGGCGTAGGTGGCTATGCTAGCGGTCCGACTCTCAATGTTTGTGCCAGCAAAGGAATACCTTGTCTCATCCAGGAGCAGAATTCATACGCTGGTGTAACCAATAAGCTCTTGGCCAAGAAAGCTGAAAAAATCTGTGTGGCTTACGAAGGAATGGAGCGTTTCTTCCCTGCAGACAAGATTATCATGACCGGTAATCCTGTTCGCCAGAATGTATTGGAAACTACCATCACCCAGGAAGAAGCACGCAAGCAATTCGGTCTCGACCCTGAAAAGAAGACCATCTTGCTCGTAGGTGGCAGCCTTGGCGCAAGAACCATCAACGAGAGTGTGCTCCAGCACCTCGACCTGGTGAAAGAAAGCGGCGTACAGTTTATCTGGCAAACAGGTAAATACTATAATGCTGCCATCATGGAGCAACTGAAAGGTCAGGAGCTACCAATGCTCAAGGTTACTGATTTCATCAGCGACATGGGTGCAGCTTACAAGGCAGCCGACCTGGTTATCAGCCGCGCAGGTGCCAGCAGTATCAGCGAGTTCTGCCTCATCGGCAAACCGGTTATCCTGGTTCCAAGCCCTAATGTGGCAGAAGACCACCAGACCAAGAACGCCATGGCATTAGTCAACAAAGATGCTGCCATCTACGTAAAGGATGCCGATGCACCAGAGGTATTGCTCAAGAAAGCAGTTGACACGGTAAAAGACGAGGCTAAGCTTGCTTCGCTCTGTGAGAATATCAAGAAATTAGGATTAAAGAACTCTGCCGACGTCATCGCCGACGAAGTAATCAAATTAGCAACAAAGTAATGGAAATAAAAGATATTAAAGCAGTTTATTTTGTAGGAGCGGGCGGCATCGGAATGAGCGCCATCGCCAGATACTTCCTCAGCAAGAAGTTGGTTGTAGCCGGATATGACAAGACTCCATCCAATCTAACTCATGAGTTGGAGAAAGAGGGAATGCTTATCCACTATGAGGAGAATGTTGACCTCATACCAGAAGCCTGCAAGGACGCCAAGACAACATTGGTAGTCTACACACCGGCAATTCCTGCTGAACACAAGGAACTGGTTTTCTTCCATGAGAATGGCTTCACGATCGAGAAGCGAGCTCAGGTTCTGGGTACATTAACCCGTACACATAAGGGACTGTGCGTAGCGGGAACACACGGAAAGACATCAACATCTACCATGTGTGCTCACATCATGCACCAAAGCCATATTGACTGTAATGCCTTCCTGGGAGGTATCTCAAAGAACTATGGCACCAACTATATCCTCTCCGACAAGAGCGACTATGTTGTCATTGAAGCAGATGAGTTTGACCGCAGTTTCCACTGGTTGCGCCCATGGATGAGCGTCATCACGGCTACAGACCCAGACCATCTCGACATCTACGGCACCAAGGAGGCTTATCTGGAGAGTTTCCGTCACTATACAGAACTGATCCAACCGGGCGGTGCACTCATCATCCACAAAGGTCTGGAGATGAAGCAACACGTACAAGACGGTGTCAAGATATACGAATACAGCCAGGACGAGGGCGACTTCCACGCTGAGAACATCAAGATAGAGAATGGAGGTATCACCTTTGATTTCATCTCTCCTATCGAGAACGTAACGGGCGTAGAACTCGGACAGCCTGTGCCTATCAACATCACAAATGGTGTGGCAGCAATGGCAATGGCACAGTTGAATGGTTGTACAGCCGACGAACTCCGTAACGGCATGAAGACCTACGGAGGAGTTGACCGCCGTTTCGACTTTAAGATCAAGAATAACAAACTGGTATTCCTGTCTGATTATGCTCATCATCCAAAGGAGATATATCAGAGTGCTAAGAGTATCAGAGAGTTATACAAGGACCGTAAGATAACAGCCATCTTCCAGCCTCACTTGTATACTAGAACCCGCGATTTCTATAAAGATTTCGCCAACAGTTTGAGTCTCTTGGACGAGGTTATCCTCTGCGACATCTATCCAGCTCGCGAGCAGCCTATTCCAGGAGTAACCTCCAAGCTTATCTATGACAATCTGAAACCAGGTGTAGAAAAGAGCATGATTCACAAAGAAGACGTTCTTGACCTGGTAAAGAATCGAGACTTCGATGTTCTAGTTATCTTAGGAGCTGGCGATTTGGACAACTATGTTCCACAAATTACCAAAATACTTGAAGAGAAATAAATGCATATCAATTGGAAGAAAACCATCATCATCGCACTGGATTTAGTACTCGGTACTTATCTGGTATTCGCCTTCACCAGGTTTAACAAACCTGATGAAACGAAGTTGGTATGCACCAAGGTGAACATCAACATTCAAGATGAGATGACGAATGGCTTTCTGAATGCGAAGGAAATCAAGAAACGACTGGAAGCCAGGAAACTCTATCCGCTGGGGGAACCGCTCAAAGAGGTGAACGCCCGCATGATAGAAGAAACCTTGAAGACCAGTCCTTTCGTCAAGACGGCAGAATGTTCAAAGACTCAGGATGGTCTTGTTGACATCTACCTCACCCAACGCATGCCAATCGTCAGAATCAAAAGCATCAGCAACGAGGACTATTATATTGATGACCACAATCAGATCATGCCCAACACGAACTATACATGCGACATTATCATCGCAACGGGCTACATCAACAAGTGGTATGCTAAAAAATACATCTCATTACTAAGCAAAGCGCTGATGACGAATGAACTCTGGCGAAACCAGATAGAACAGATCAATGTCCTGCCTGATAGAGGAATAGAACTGGTACCGCGAGTAGGCAACCACATTATATATATAGGTAACCTGCCAGAGACCAACCTCATCGACAAACGAGAGCAAGCCATCAACGATTTCGTCAACAAGAAGATGAATCGATTAGAGAAATTCTATAAGTATGGACTCTCACAAGCTGGCTGGAACAAGTATTCGTATATCAATATCGAATTCGACAACCAGATCATATGTAAAAAGCATCAAAATAGCTAATTAGAAAATAGAAACAGATTAAGATAACATATAAGAACTATGCCAAAGGAATTTATTGTAGCTATCGAACTTGGCTCATCTAAGATGACAGGTATAGCAGGTCAGAAGAATTTGGACGGCAGCATCACCGTACTTGCCACCGTAGAGGAAGATTCATCTTCTTGCATCAGAAAGGGTGTAATCTATAACATTGACAAAACCTGCCAATGCTTGACCAACATCATCAAGAAGTTGAAAAATATACTGAAACAGGATATCACCCAGGTCTATGTAGGCGTGGGCGGTCGCTCTATACGCAGTATCAAGAACGTCATTGTCAAGGATCTCCCAGGTAACACCATCATCTCACAAGAGATGATCAATGAACTGATGGATATCAACCGCAACATGACCTATCCGGACCAGGAAATCCTGGATGCTGCAACTCAGGAATACAAGATAGACAACCAATATCAGATAGACCCTGTAGGAATACAGTGTAACCATCTGGAAGGCATCTTCCTGAATATACTTTGGCGCAAGAACTTCTATAACAATATCAATACCTGTTTTGAAAATGCCAACATTCCTATTGCAGAAATGTACCTGGCTCCTTTAGCTATGGCTGACAGCGTTTTGACAGACTCAGAAAAGCGTGCAGGCTGTATGCTTGTTGACTTGGGTGCCGATACGACAACCGTTTCTGTATATTATAAAGGTATACTTCGTCATCTCTCTGTCATCCCATTGGGCGGCGGCAACGTGACCAAAGACTTAACTTGTCTTCAGATTGAAGAGCCTGATGCTGAAAAGATGAAACTCAAGTATGCCAAGGCTTATACCGATATCAACAATATCGACCCGACGCTGAACTACCCTATCGACAAGGATAGAGTGGTTGAAAGCAAGAAGTTCATCGAAATCGTAGAAGCACGCGTAGAGGAAATCGTAGAAAACGCATGGTTCCAGATTCCTGTGGAATTCTCAGATAAGCTGTTGGGTGGTATCATCCTTACAGGTGGCGGCAGCAACATGCCTGAAATCGATAAGGTTTTCAAGACACATACCCACATCGACAAAGTACGCATTGCCAAGTTTGTTTCTCAAACAGTCAACTCCAAGGATCCTAAGATTACCAATCACGATGGTACAATGAACACCGTATTGGGACTTCTGGCAAAGGGAGACATGAACTGTGCAGGTGACGAAATCGGCACTGATCTCTTCAGCAATTCTGCAGAAAAGCCAGTAGCAGCCGAGCAGCACAAGGCTCCTAGAAACCCTAACGAGACTGCCGGCAAGGGCGTTGTTCTTACTGCGGCAGAAAAAGCGGCTGCTGACGAGGCTGCCCGCAAGCAAAAAGAACTGGAAGAAGCTGAGGCAAGACTTCTGGCAGAAAAAGAAGCCGAAGAAGAAGAAAAGAGACGCAAAGAAAACAGTCTCATCCATAAAATGATGAGAGGTTTCAAGAAGTTTGTGAAAGATACCATTTCTGAAGAAGAATAAGATGCCAAAGACCAGGCTATCAGAAAACAGATTTCACAACAGGTTAAATAAAAAATCAGATAGATAAACCCTATAAAGATTATACGACTATGCTAGATAATGGAAACGCTCCTCATATTCTTGACTTTGGGGAACCTGAAAAAGAAAATAGCATCATCAAGGTGATTGGTGTTGGTGGTGGCGGTGGAAATGCCGTCAACCACATGTACCGCGAAGGTATACACGATGTAACATTCGTGCTCTGCAACACAGACAACCAGGCACTTAACGACTCACCTGTGCCTGTACACCTGCAGCTAGGCAAGGAAGGTTTGGGTGCAGGAAACAAACCTGCCAAGGCACGCCAGGCTGCCGAAGAGACTCTTGAAGATATCAAGAACATGCTCAACGATGGAACAAAAATGGCATTCATCACAGCGGGTATGGGTGGCGGTACCGGTACAGGTGCAGCACCTGTCATCGCCAGAGTAAGTAAGGAGTTAGGTATTCTTACCGTTGGTATCGTAACCATCCCATTCCGTTTTGAAGGTCCTAAGAAGATTGACCAGGCATTGGATGGTGTAGAGGAAATGTCGAAGCATGTAGATGCCTTACTGGTAATCAACAATGAACGTCTTCGCCAGATTTATCCAGACCTTGCCGTTCTCGATGCCTTCGGCAAAGCTGACGACACCTTGAGTGTAGCTGCCAAGAGTATCGCTGAAATCATTACCGTACATGGTCTCATCAACCTCGACTTCAATGATGTGAAGACCGTACTGAAAGATGGCGGTGTGGCTATCATGAGCACAGGTTACGGTGAGGGAGAAGGAAGAGTAAAGAAAGCGATAGAAGATGCCTTGAACTCACCACTCCTTAACGATAATGACGTATTCAACTCTAAGAAGATTCTGCTCAGCATCGCATTTGCAAGCGAGAAGAAAGATAATCCTGGCTTGACCATGGACGAGATGAATGATGTCAACGACTTTATGGAGAAATTCGGTGACGACTTCGAGCTGAAATGGGGTCTTGCCATTGACCCTGAATTGGGAAGCCGCGTAAAGGTAACCGTTCTCGCAACAGGTTTCGGACTCGAGGATGTAGAGGGAATGAACCGCCACCTCAAGAAACATACTGAGGAAGAATCTCGCCGTCTCGCTGAAGAAGAGGAGAAACGTGCTGAAAGAGAAGACCGCCGCAAGCGCTATTATGGCAGCGACGGCAATACGACACAGTATAAGCGTCATCCACACATATTCCTGTTCCGCCAGGAAGATTTGGATAACGAGGATGTCATCCTTCAGGTAGAAAACACGCCTACCTATAAGCGTACCCGACAGACTCTGGAAGAAATCCGTAATATTGCTTCTGGCAACACTGAGCCAAAAGAAGACAATAACGATGATGCTTCTTCTGTACAGGGCGTTATCAGTTTTGCCTAAACAGAAGACATAGCCAACGTCTGTTTCCCGTTTACATCAAGCAAGCGAGGAAACCTGAAAAGACTAAGCAAACAGTTCCTGAAGAACAGCAAAACTCTTCATTTCCGGGAAACCTGGCAAATGAAGTTTATAATACTCCAGTATCACCTCTACACACCTGTTTCGTTCCATACGAGACATTGTGTAGAGGTGCATTGTTTTATAGTCTAAACGGAACAAAGACACAAGCCGCATAGAATCTTCCTTATTTAAATAATGTACATGCGAAGGAACATGAGCTGCAAAACATCCATCTACCAAATCAAAATAATCGCCAGACATACCGCTCTCTATATTGGGCATAAAACCCAAATGAAAAGAGAGCTGAATCATAAAGACTATATGGAAATTGGCAATAGCACCTTTAGCATGGTCTAACCATTCGATACTGTCCTGTATGAAAAGATAGAGCGCACCATTAGCCTGCTCATGACGGGTAGCATATGAAAGCAGTTCTGCCAAGAACATGGAAATGCCAAGTTTGTATGGAGAAAAAGGGATATCAGAGAATGGAATCTGAATCGAAACATCCCTAAGGCGCTGCAGATTTGACTTGGGACGATAATCAAATTCTAAATTCAAGACCATGAGCGGTTGGAAAAGCTGCCGTTTCATCTTCCCCTTAGATGACTTAGGCACACGTACCATAAAGGAGAGTCTTCCCAACTTTTCGGTGAAGAAATCCACGATAAGTTGAGAGTCCCCATACTTGATGGTTTGCAATACGATAGCACAAGTTTTTATCTCCATTTTGCCTAATATTAGTAAAAAACAGGGCAAAAATACAAAAAAATGCGCATTTAGCGAAAATTTTCCATGAAAAATTTGCTAGATTCAAATAAAAGTAGTAACTTTGCACCCGCAAATAAGCAATGGTCCCTTCGTCTATCGGTTAGGACGAGAGATTTTCATTCTCTAAAGAGCAGTTCGACTCTGCTAGGGACTACAAACATTTAAGAAATAAAAAAAATAACATAAAGAAGATGGCAAATCACAAATCATCAATCAAGAGAATCCGTCAGGACAAGAAGAAGGCTTTGCACAATAAGTATTATGCAAAGACTATGCGCAATGCTGTCCGCAAGTTGCGCAACATGTCTGACAAGGAAGAGGCTGCAAAGCTCTATCCTACTGTTCAGAAGCTTTTAGACAAGTTGGCTAAGATCAACGTTATCCACGACAACAAGGCTGCAAACTTGAAGTCTGGTCTTACAAAGCACATTGCTAAGTTGGCCTAACTTATAAGTCAAAGCAAAGAAATAAATAAGGCTGCAATCCTTTATAGGGTCGCAGCCTTATTCTTTTTCTATGAACCCGACTACCCATTTCCTGATCATAAAATCTTCCCATCACAACCGGTTTTATACTACAACATACCCTATAAAAATGCGCAAAACGATTATTAAACAGCTTTTTCAAGACACTTTTGCCGCTAAAGTTCACATTCTACGTTTTTTCTTCACTTTTTGGTGATTTTTCACAAACAAAAGTTCCTGTTTCTCAGCTTTTTTTAGTATCTTTGCACGGAAATAAGACAATACTAAAATGGCAGAAAATCAAAACAACGCAAATAATTACTCTGCGAGTAACATTCAGGTTCTGGAAGGCCTGGAAGCTGTTCGCAAACGTCCGGCGATGTATATTGGTGACATCTCCGAAAAGGGTCTTCATCACTTGGTAAACGAAACTGTAGACAACTCTATTGACGAAGCAATGGCGGGCTACTGTACCGACATCGAAGTTACCATCAACGAAGACAACTCTATCACCGTAGAAGATAATGGTCGTGGTATCCCTGTGGATATGCACGAGAAACTACATAAATCAGCCCTCGAAGTCGTTATGACCGTGCTTCACGCAGGTGGTAAGTTCGACAAGGGTTCTTACAAGGTATCTGGCGGTTTACATGGTGTGGGTGTAAGTTGTGTGAATGCACTTTCTACCCACATGTTGTCACAGGTGTTCCGTGGCGGCAAAATCTATCAGCAGGAATATGAGAAGGGTAAGCCTCTCTATCCGGTTAAGGTGGTAGGTGAAACCAACAAGCGCGGTACACGCCAGCAGTTCTGGCCAGATCCAACCATCTTTACTCACACAGTCTATAAGTGGGACATCATTGCCAACCGTATGCGCGAGTTGGCATTCCTCAATGCAGGTATCAAGATTACCTTGAAAGATTTGCGCCCTGACGAGGAAGGTAAGACCAAGGAGCAGGTTTTCCACGCTAAGGATGGTTTGAAGGAATTCGTCCGTTACGTAGACCGTCACCGCACTCATCTCTTCGATGATGTTATCTATCTGAAGACAGAAAAGCAGGGTATTCCTATCGAGATTGCTGTGATGTACAACACAGATTACTCTGAGAATATCCACTCATACGTCAATAACATCAACACCATTGAGGGTGGTACCCACCTGACTGGTTTCCGTATGGCGTTGACCCGCACATTGAAGGCTTACGCAGAAGCTGACCCAACCATCTCTAAGCAGATTGAGAAGGCAAAGGTAGAGATTGCACCAGAAGACTTCCGCGAGGGTCTTACTGCCGTTATCTCCATCAAGGTAGCTGAACCTCAGTTTGAGGGACAGACCAAGACCAAGCTCGGTAACAGCGAGGTACAAGGTGCCGTTCAGCAGGCTGTAAACGAGGCTTTGTCTGATTATCTGGAAGAACATCCAGACGAGGCAAAGCGAATCTGCGAAAAGGTTGTCCTGGCTGCTACGGCCCGCATAGCTGCCCGCAAGGCACGTGAGAGTGTACAGCGCAAGAACTTCATGACAGGTGGTGGTCTTCCTGGTAAACTTGCCGATTGCTCAATGAAGGATCCTAAAGAATGCGAGATCTTCCTCGTCGAGGGTGATTCCGCCGGTGGTTCTGCCAAGCAGGGTCGCGACCGTTTCCGTCAGGCTATTCTCCCATTGCGTGGTAAGATTCTGAATGTAGAAAAGGTACAGTGGCACAAGGTATTCGAAGCTGAGTCTGTCATGAATATCATCCAAAGTATCGGTGTCCGCTTCGGTGTAGATGGCGAAGACAGCAAGGAGGCTAATACCGACAAATTGCGTTACGACAAAATTATCATCATGACCGATGCCGACGTCGATGGTTCTCACATCGACACATTGATTATGACACTCTTCTATCGTTTCATGCCAAAGGTTATTGAAGAAGGCCATCTGTATATCGCTACCCCACCACTCTACAAGTGTACTTATCGCAGCAAGGTAAGCGAGTATTGCTATACAGAGCAGCAGCGCCAGGCATTCATCGACAAGTATGGAGATGGAGTAGAAGACAAGAATATCCACACCCAGCGATACAAAGGTTTGGGTGAGATGAACCCAGAGCAGCTTTGGGAAACTACTATGGACCCATCTACACGCTTGCTCAAACAGGTTACTATCGAGAACGCAGCCCAGGCTGATGAGATTTTCTCTATGTTGATGGGTGATGATGTAGAACCACGCCGCGAGTTCATCGAACAGAATGCTACTTACGCCAATATCGACGCTTAAAGTTAACACGAACATATTGGGGGTAGACTCAGCGAGAGTCTTCCCCCTTTTTTGGATAGCCTCATCCAATGAGCATCACCTTCCGACTTCGTTTCTGGGCATCGAATTTAAAAACCAACAATACCATCTTTATGAAGCATATATTTTTTACGATTGCGTTAGCTGCCTCTAGTACGTGGAACAGCCAGGCAACAATAGTAAGTAAAGAGTTGCAACCCAACAAGTTGTGGTACAACAAGCCTGCATACGCCTTCGAAGAGTCACTGCCATTAGGCAATGGCAAACTGGGTGCGCTGGTTTATGGTGGAGCCAATAATGACTCTATCCAGCTCAACGACATCACCCTTTGGACGGGCGTGCCTGTGAATCCCAACGAAGGTGGTGAAGCCTACAAGTGGATTCCGAAAATCAGAGAGGCGCTGTTCAAGGAGGATTACAAGACCGCCGATTCCCTGCAACACTATGTGCAAGGCCATAACTCGGAGTTCTATCAGCCACTGGGCATGATCAATATCAAAGACTGCAACCAGGGCGAGTTTACGGATTATTACCGCGAACTGAGCCTCGACAACTCCCTGGCTACTGTTCATTACAGGCGCAACGGCATCCAATACACCAAAGAGTATTTTGCTTCTCATCCTGACAAGATGATTGCCATCAAGCTGAGTGCCTCCCAGAAGAGATCCATCAACAGCGACATCTCACTCACTTCCCTCATTCCCCATCAGGTAAAAGCATCCAGAGGACAGCTCACCATGACGGGACATGTTCTCGGCGATGAAGCCAACAGTACGCATTACTGTGCCATGCTTCAGGTGAAGAACACCGACGGAAAAGTGTGGGCAAGCGATTCTGTACTCCATCTGAAGGATGTGAGCGAGGCTATAATCTATCTCGTAAACGAAACAAGTTACAACGGATTCGACAAGCATCCTGTGAAGGAAGGAGCTCCATACATCGAGAACGTAACCGATGAAGCCTGGCACCTTGCCAACTTCACTTACGAAGAATTCAAACAGCGTCACATCGCCGACTACAAGAAACTCTTTGATAGAGTAAGTTTGAACCTGAAAGGAGCCAAGTTTGATGCCACCCGCCCTACCGACAGTCAGTTGCTCGCCTACAGCGACAACCACGAGAGCAACTCTTATCTGGAACAGCTCTATTTCCAGTATGGCAGATACCTGCTCATCAGCAGCAGTAGAACCAAGGGAGTTCCTGCCAACCTGCAGGGACTCTGGGCACCAGCCCTCCGTTCGCCATGGCGCGGCAACTATACCATCAACATCAACCTGGAAGAAAATTACTGGCCGGCAGAAGTTGCGAACCTCTCAGAACTGGTAGCCCCAGTAGACGGATTGGTAGAGGGTATGGCTGTGACAGGTCGCCACAATGCCCAGCACTTCTATGGTATCGATAAGGGATGGTGCGCTGGACACAACACTGATGCCTGGGCTATGACCAATCCTGTAGGAACCGGAAACGAAAGTCCGCAATGGAGCAACTGGTCTATGGGTGGAGCCTGGCTTGTAGAAACCCTTTGGGATCACTATGACTATACCCGCGATACCGAATATCTTCGCAATACAGCCTATCCGCTGATGAAGGGGGCTGCCGACTTCATGCTTGCGTGGCTCATCCCGAATCCACACAATCCAAACGAGCTGATTACTGCTCCTTGCACATCACCAGAGGCAGATTACATCACCGATAAGGGCTACCGTGGCAGCAGTTTCTATGGCGGAACCGCCGACCTCGCCATCATCCGCGAGCTCTTCAAGAATACCATCAAGGGAGCAAAAGCCCTGGGCATCGACAACGATTACCAGCAGCAGTTGCAATCAGCCCTCAATCGCCTGCGCCCTTACCATATCGGTAAGCGGGGCAATCTGATGGAGTGGTACCACGATTGGGAAGACCAGGATTGGCATCATCGCCACCAGTCACACCTGCTGGGGCTCTATCCATTCCATCAGATTTCGGTAAACAAGACTCCGGAACTTGCTGCTGCCGCAACCAAGACCCTGGAAATCAAGGGCGATAATTCCACCGGTTGGAGTACAGGCTGGAGAATCAACCTCTGGGCTCGTCTGCATCGTGCCGACAAAGCTTATCAGATATACCGCAAGCTGCTCACCTACGTAAGCCCTGAAGTCTACAAGGACAGCAAACACCGCAGCGGTGGCACCTACCCTAACCTCTTTGATGCCCATCCACCTTTCCAGATAGATGGCAACTTCGGAGGCACAGCAGGCGTATGCGAGATGCTGATGCAATGCGATGGCGAGACTATGCATCTTCTTCCTGCTCTACCTAAAGAATGGCCTGCAGGCGAAATTAAGGGTATCAAAGCACGTGGAAACTACGAGATTAATCTCGTATGGAACGGAGGAAAGGTCAGCAAAGCTTCCATCACCAGCAAGAATGCCGGAAACCTGACCGTCAAGTATAATGGTAAGCAGAAAGCATTAAATTTCAAGGCTGGCGAAACAAAACTCATAAAATAGACAAATAATAATCTATGAGATATTTTACAATTCTCATCTTTACAACTCTCTGGGTGCTGAATTCCTATGCACAGGAATTCGGTACCCATTGGGTATCATATCCATTCCCCAATGATTCTTCTGAGATATTATACAGGAAAATCTATCATCTTGATCAAAAGCCTTTAAAGGCTGAGATAAACATGGCAAGTGGAGGAAATACCCGCCTATACATCAACGAAAGAAATGCTACGCCAAGCATTTTCAACGAAGGAGCCAGAGACAGCATCCTTCTGATGCAAACCATAGATATCTCCAGATATCTGAAAAAGGGCGAAAATATTATTGCGGTCTGGTATGCACCAGGAAGAATAAGAAATAAGAGCAAACAACTCTCGCTGGAACTTCATGGCTGGTATACAGACTCTGTTCCTTTTTATCATAAAGCAGACGAAACATGGTGGTGCAAGCCCCTGAAGGGCGGCAGTTACAACGAAAAGGAACACTTTGACAATAGAATATACACTACTGAGTGGAAATCGGCTGAATACCAATCTTCAGGATGGGTTCATCCGACAGGCGCCTTCAAAGATACGGTAAACTATATCTTTGTTGACCAGCTGCCATACCTCACCCAGAACAAGCTTCAAATGGTATTAGAACCATACCAGGAGGAATTTGATCATCAAGGATGCCGTATAGACTTCGGACGTCCGTTCCGTGGAACCATCCGGCTCACGATACGCAATGCCAGCAAAGGAACGACACTTCATATTAACGGAAACCAATATGTATGCAGTGGCGAAATGGACGAGCAAGCCTATTACCGCATCCATGCTGAGCATCAAAAAGATTTCGTGATAACTTGGGATAAAGGCTTCAGAAGAAGTAATATCACAAATATAGAAGGATTAGAGATTTCGGAATAAGCTCAACAGCGTTTCGAAATCTCTTTTTTTATAAAACAAAAAAGACTTCGGAACTATTATCTTCCAAAGTCTCTAACTGAATTTAGTCTTCCAATTCCGCAAGTACTTGCTCTGCCACTTCGCAAAGCTCATCATACCATTCCTTGCCGAACTTCTCTACCAGCGGACCCTCCAGGAACTTATAAACCGGAAGATTCAACTCCTCTCCTTTCTTGATGGCATCCTTGCAGATGCGCCACTTGTTATAGTTGATGCCATACACCTCGTTGCCGAAATCCTTGGCACGGATTGGATACAAAGCACAGGAGATAGGCTTCTTGAACTTCGACTTTCCTTCGCGATAAGCACGCTCCAAGGCACAGAGACAACAATTCGGAATCGTATGTCCATCGCCCAGGTCTTTCAAATCCTGGTAGCAGGTAAACACGCAATCCTTACCATTCACGATGCTCGTCACCAAATCGCCTTCAATATCGGTATAAGCCACGCCCTGCTTATCTATGATAGCCTGGGCAGAAGCCGAGAGATCATCCCAAACCACATCCAGCGCATTCTCAATCTCCATAATCTCATCCAGGGTAACAGGAGCTCCCGCATCGCCTTCGATGCAGCACTCACCCTTGCAGGCATCAAGGTCGCAACAGAATTTTTCGGTGATAATATCAGGTGAAACCAACACGTTGCCCACCTGCAGAATACGAAGTTCGTCTTTCTTCATAATGTTTTTGAGATGAATAAATTTCTTTGAGTGTATAATAAAAATAATGATAGCTACCCATGAGTGGATAGCTATATATTAATAGGTGTACCTACCATTGGATAGGCGTAATTCCGTTCTGCTGCAGATACGCATTGCAGCGGGAGAAATGATGATTACCAAACCATCCGCCTCTGTTGGCTGATAATGGCGAAGGATGAACGCTTTCCAATATCAGATGCTTGCTTGTATCGATGAGCTTCGCCTTGCTCCGGGCATAACCGCCCCAAAGGATAAACACCAAGTGCTCCTTATCCTTGCTGAGCGCCTTGATGGCAGCATCTGTGAATTCCTCCCAGCCTTTGCGCTGATGACTCGCAGCCTGATGGGCACGAACGGTCAACGTGGCGTTGAGCAACAATACTCCCTGCTTTGCCCAGCGGGTTAAATCGCCCGTGGCTGGCATCGGAGTACCGAGATCCATCTGAATCTCCTTGAATATATTAATCAATGATGGTGGGAAAGTGATTCCTTCCGGCACAGAGAAACTCAGTCCCATCGCCTGACCCGGCTCATGGTATGGGTCCTGTCCGATAATCACTACCTTCACATCATCAAAAGGACAGAGATTGAAGGCATTGAAAATCAAGCGGCCAGGAGGATAACAGGGCGTACGCAGGTATTCCTCTTTCACGAAGTTTGTGAGGTCAACAAAATACTGCTTGTCGAACTCTTCTCCTATATGCTGTCTCCAACTTTCTTCTATCTTTACGTCCATAATGATTTAAGTTAAAGAAGTCAAGGCTCCAAAAAGCCTTGACTTCCGAAATTATTATTAGTCAATAATCAAGTTCTCACCTGTCATATCTGCAGGCTGCTCCAAGCCCATGATATGGAGGATAGAAGGAGCTACGTCTGCCAAACGACCATCCTTTACGGTAGCAGAGTTGTTGTCAGTTACGTAGATGAATGGAACTGGGTTCAAAGAGTGAGCGGTATTTGGGGTACCATCCTCGTTGATAGCGTGGTCTGCATTACCGTGGTCAGCGATGATGATAGCCTCATAATCGTTAGCCTTGGCAGCCTCGATAACGTCCTTTACACAGTTGTCAACAGCGTGAACAGCCTTAGCGATAGCGTTGTAGATACCTGTGTGACCTACCATATCACCATTAGCGAAGTTTACAACGATGAAGTCGTACTCCTGAGTGTTGATTGCACCAACCAACTTATCCTTTACCTCGTAAGCGCTCATCTCTGGCTTCAAGTCGTAAGTAGCCACCTTTGGAGAAGGAACCAGGATACGGTCCTCGCCCTCGTATGGAGTCTCACGACCACCATTGAAGAAGAATGTTACGTGAGCATACTTCTCTGTCTCTGCAGTATGGAGCTGCTTCTTGCCCTGTGCGCTCAAGTACTCGCCGAGAGTGTTCATTACGTTCTCCTTAGGGAAGAGGATGTGAACACCCTGGAAGCTTGCATCGTATGGAGTCATGCAGTAGTACTGCAAGTCCTTGATGGTGTGCATGCCTTCCTCTGGCATATCCTGCTGAGTCAATACCTGTGTCAACTCCTTGGCACGGTCGTTACGGTAGTTGATGAAGATAACAACATCACCATCCTGGATAGTACCGTCAACCTTAGAGTTATTGATTGGCTTGATGAACTCGTCTGTTACGTCCTCATCGTAGCTCTCCTGCATTGCCTTCACCATATCGTCAGCCTGCTTACCCTTACCCTCAACGAGCAAGTCGTATGCTTCCTTCACACGGTTCCAGCGCTTGTCACGGTCCATAGCATAGAAACGACCCACGATGCTTGCGATGTGTGCACCATTCTTGTCGCAGCAAGCCTGCACCTCCTCGATGAAGCCCTTACCGCTCTTAGGGTCTGTATCACGACCATCCATGAAGCAGTGAACGTATGTCTCCTTCAAACCATATTCCTTACCAATCTCAATCAACTTGAAGAGGTGATCCAAAGAAGAGTGAACACCACCGGTAGAAGTCAAGCCCATCAAGTGGAGCTTCTTACCTGTCTTCTGAGCATAGCTGTAAGCGTTGATGATCTCCTGATTCTTCAAGATGTCACCGCTCTCGCAAGCCTTGTTGATCTTAACGAGGTCCTGATATACCACACGACCAGCACCAATGTTGAGGTGACCTACCTCAGAGTTACCCATCTGACCTTTAGGAAGACCAACGTCCTCGCCACAAGTCTGGAGAGTAGAATGTGCTGAAACTGCTGTCAAATAATCGAGATAAGGAGTTGGAGTCTTGAAGATAACATCACCCTTATCATGCTTACCGATTCCCCATCCGTCGAGAATCATTAAAAGAGCTTTTTTTGCCATAATTACATAAAATAATTTAAATTCGAATTTCGACTGCAAAGTTACAACAAAATAGGTGAAGGACAAAATAAATTAAGATAAAAAAACTCCCACCTTTCTAAAAAGATGAAAGTTGATAACAAGATCAACAGGTTCGCAGGATATATCCCTTCTTGATGACAGCTTCGATACTTACCTTTTCATCCAGGTTCAATGCCCGGCGAAGATAGGTAATCTGCACGTTCAGGGCAAGGGAATTGGAGTATGAGTCATCACCCCAAACTTCATTCAGTATGAAATCCCGCTCTACAAGCTGGTTCTGGTTCTCGGCAAGAAGCTTCAGAATTTCAGCTTGACGAGATGTGATGACTACTCTGGAATTACCACATTGCAGTTCATTCTGCGCATAGTAGAAAGCAATGGAACCGATAAAAACAGCAGATTCTTCACCTTTGTCGTCTTCTTTCGGTTGCTTCAACTCATAAATCATATTCTTCAGGAACTCATGGCGAATGCCATCAATGCGTTTTTGGAAGACTATGGTCCTAACCAGATAATACAGACATCCTATCAAGATGAAAAAGAGAAAGATGCTTCCTATCAATTGCCACATCATGGCTTTGAGCGTTCGAGTAATAGGAATGGGCACCTGAAAAGAAATACCTTGGCGAAACATTGGGTTCGTCTGATACTTCACCGTCACCACACGTGACCATCTGCCTTCGGCATCATATTTTGCATTCAGGAAGACGGTCTTGTAATCCAGATGGCGGAAAAAGGATATCTTCCCATATCCCTTATCATCCAGTAATCTTTGATAAGAAGCCAACGAGGGATGCTTACCTATATAAGCCAGATATCTGCTAATGATGAGATAAGCATCATCACCCGTAAGATCAGGATCATTCAAACGGACAAGAAAGCGGTGATTGTTCCAAAAAGAAAGCGTTGTACGGCTACACCCCTTCTTCATATCATATTCAGATTCTACCTTGAGCATAACCGTATCTCTTCTACCTTTCGTAGATGAATTTTCCTGTAACTTTTTTCTATTCTTCAAATCTTGCGCCAACACCTCATCACAATCCTTCTTGAATTGTTCTACCTGCTGGTCTAAGCTATATTGACATTGAAGATGGAGCCAATAAGCCTGCGTGCAGAACAACAAAACAATTGCTACTCCACATACCATCCATACTATTTTCAGCTTACTGTTACTGTTCATACTTTCCTGATCTTTTGAATTTTGACGGCAAAGTTACTGAAAAATCCGTAAACAAAGGCAAGAGTAATAAAATAATAATAGACGAAAAGATGCAAAAGTAATAACTCAGTAACAGAAATCATCGATTTCATCGGATGATCTCAGTACATTTGCATCACAAAAACGAATGAAACAGATAAAATAATGAATAATAGACGAAGATTATGAAAAAGGTATTATTAATAGCATGGCTTGCATTATATGCTTGCATGCTCCAAGCTCAAACAGTAAACCTGTTCGATGAATCAAGCATTGGCATGGGAGATTCCATTGATCAGGTAAAGTATCAGGTAGTATATGATGCCGAGTATATTTACGAAAAGAAATATACCAAGACCGACACCCTCATTGGCCGCATCGAAGAGAAAATGCTCTTGCAGATTGGCAACAAGTATTCCGCATTCTACAGTTATCCGATATTCCAAAGAGACTCTACCATCTCCGCAAATATGGCAAAAGGAATACCTGTCAATTTCTCCGGTAATGGCGGACAGATTAATTGGAAAGTATATAAGAACTATCCAGAACAGGGCAAGACCGCTTATCTCGATTTCTTTGCTGCTGACAGATATTTGTGCATTGAACCGATGGAACCGATAGACTGGCAACTCACAGACAGTATCGATTCCATCTGCGGTTACGAGTGCCACCAGGCTATTGCCAAGTTTAAGGGTAGAACATGGATTGCATGGTACACGGAAGACATCCCTATTGACAATGGTCCCTGGAAGCTGAGCGGACTGCCGGGATTGATACTCAAGGCTCACGACTCCGAGAACGATTATGGATTTACAGCTGTAGGACTCACAACAGGCAAAGGCTCCATACCTATCTATTATAAAGGTAAGACTTTCGAGCCTATCGACCGCAAATCATTGACCTCCATTTACAAGAAATACTATGCTGACCCTATCGGCTATCTGCTTCAAGATGCCAAGTATGCTGCAATTGTAAAGATCAAGGATGAAAAAGGAAATATCCTGAAGCATTCCAAGCGTGCTGAGCCATACAATCCGATTGAAAGATAATTAGCAGTTTACTTTTTTGCCAGACAAGCGTCTTAAAGACATCAGCAAGATAAGTGTCAAAGGTAAAATAGAAAAGAGAGAAAAAAGATGAAGAAAATAATAGTTCTTTTCACTATTCTGTTCGTGGCGTGCCATGCGTTTGCCCAAGAGAAGATTAGCGGTTATGTGGAAGATTCACTTACACACAACCGCCTGGCCAACGTATCAGTTACTCTGCTGCGCAATGGAAAGCCCTTGAAGTTTACACGCAGCAAGGAAGACGGAACTTTCCTGATTCCCATAGCACAAAAGCAAGCCAGCGATATGCTACAAGCTACCTATATGGGCTATAAAAAGCAAAAAACGGCGGTTTCATCGGGAAAAGAAACCATCATCAGTATGGTTTCAACAGCTTTTGTCTTGAAGGAAGTACAAGTAAAAGGCTCTCGCATCACAGGGCGGGATACCATATCTTTCGACCTCACACGCTTTGCCAACGAACGAGATAACTCACTGAAAGATGTACTGAAAAAGCTGCCAGGCGTGGATATAGAGAAGAATGGCCGTATCAACTACAATGGTAAGCCCATCAACCGATTCACCGTGGAAGGTCTCGACCTGACCGGTGGCAAATATAACCAACTAGAGGAGAACATCAAGGCAAAAGATGTGAAAAAGGCCGAAGTCATCGAGCATGACCAGCCTATCAAGGCGCTCCAAAGCAAGACCTTTACGGATAATGTAGCGATGAACATCGCCCTGAAGGATAGTGCCCGCGACAAACTGATGCCTACTCTCAAGCCTTACGTGCTCGCAGGGCATCCATCCCACGTAGGCGGAAGCATCAATATCATGCAAATTGGCAAGAAGAAACAGATGATGTATGATGCAGAATACGACAGAACAGGTAAAAATCTCGGCTATGCACTTAACCAACTTGCATCTTACAGCAATCGTCTGGCTCCTGCCTCCCTTCCATCATGGATATCAGTACCATCGCTTGACACTCCTATCGACGAAGAACGCCTGCGCTTCAACACCTCGCAAAAATATTCCATCAACCATATCAAGAAGAACAAGGCCGATGCAGAGACTCGCATAGAAGCCAACTATCTTCGTACGGTAACCCGACAAGAGCGAGAGAACATGAGTATCTACGACCTCGGCGGCGAAGCTCCCACAGTTACCACGGAGCACAACCACAAGACGATGATCAGCGATGCCTTCAATCTGCAATGGGAGAACAAGGTAAACAAGGCTGAGCATTATGGCGACGAGAGCATCAGCCTCAGCACAGCACAAAGCGACGGTTTGTCAAACATCAACGATACGCTTACCCAACGTGTCCGCATTCCAAAGCTCGACCTCTCGGCAAGTATCTACCGCCTCTTCGTCTTCAAGAAAAGTCAACTCTCCTGGCGTAGCACTGCCGACTATCACCATGGTGTGGCAGACCTCTACATTAACGACGAGCGCAATCGCATCCGCACCAACCTTTGGCATACTGCCCACGCCTTACAGTGGATGAGGAATCGCTTCCACTGGACACAGGAATATAAAATGAGTATCGACCTCAACAACATCTATGCGAAATATCAGAAAAGAAGCGATGAAATCGGCAAAAACAACGGATTCACCGAAAACAGTCACGATGAAATCGGCAAAAACACTCTTAACATCACAGGGAAGTTCACCCCTTACTGGCAATACAAGACCGAGACGTTCCGTATGTCGTTCTCTCCCGATTTCATCTGGGAACGCTTCACCTATCCACAGAAAACTCTACTTACCATATCACCCTACCTTTACTTATATAAGAAATTGGATTTCCGTAGAGAGTTGACTATCTTCACGGGATACAGTACCGGAACAGGCAATGCCACCAACTACGCCATAAAGCAATATCGTCAAAGTTATCGCTCTTGGTACACTTCGAGCGACATCATTCCGATAACTCGCTCTCTTTATGGCAAGTTAAATTACGACTACAAGCGCCCTATTAAGGAAATCTTCTTCAGCGCATCGGTCAATGCCAGCAAAAACTGGATGAACACGGCATCCGACCTACGCATCGTGGATGGCAAATACTATACCTCATTATATAAGCAGGACAGCAAGAGCAACAATCTAGGAGCATCACTCTACATATCGAAGGGCTTCTACGACTTTCATCTGAAGACCCGCCTGGAGGGCAGTTACAACTACAGCAAGGGTGAGCAATACAGCAGCGGCAAAGCCATCAGCTACACCGCAGACAACTATACTGTGAAGCCCAGCATCGACTTCTCGCCATCCTGGTGCGCCTTTAGCTATGAGGGAGAATTCTCTTTTTACAACTCGAAACGTCAAAAAATGGCGAAGTCATCGTTATTTAATTGGCACCAAAGCGTATCTGCCACCGCTACCATCAGCCATGTGGACCTCTCCTTCTCGCTCGTACATTATCGCAATGAACTGCAAGAGGGCAGCCATCTTAACACCCTCCTTGGCGATGCCTCTGCAGTTTGGAGAATGAAAAAGCTCCGCCTTTCAGCAGAGCTTCGAAACCTATTCAATAAGAAGAATTATATGGAAACCATCTATAGCGGCATCAGTACATTGACCGACTGCTATTATCTTCGCCCTCGCGAACTGATGATTTCCGCCCAGTATTCCTTCTAAACAAGAACTCCCATCTCAGAAAAGAGACGGGAGTTCTTTGCTTTTGAGGATAGGAAAATAGGTGCTGCGAAATTTATAAAGAAATAACTTTACAGACCAAATGTGGTGAAAAATATCTCTTAAGGGAAGATTTTATTTCCCTTAAGGGAAAATTCTCAATCTCTTCTTTCCCCATTTTCCGGGAGTTTCTTCTAGATAATCTCTTTCTAGAATATTATTTACACAGGCTACTTCTGCTTCAGATAGTTCAACTGAACATTAGGAGCGCAAGCATTGCTTGTTTTCTCGGTATATTCTGCCACCTTCAATGTAGCAGTACCCTTGATGTTCTCTACATCACTACCTACCTTGAAGAGATAGTTACCTGCATCTACCTTCCACTGACTGTTGGCCTCATCGAAGCTGGCAAGATCGCGCTTTTCGAGGGTCATCTTCAAAGTCTGGCTCTCACCAGGATTCAGCAACTTGGTCTTGCCGAAGGTCTTTAGTTCCTTGGCTGGCTTCTCGTAAGCACCCTTTGGAGCGGTGACATAAACCTCAGCAACTTCCTTGCCGGCAACCTTACCGGTATTCTTGATGGTTACGCTAACCTCGATATTGTTGCCTTTAGCCTTGACAGATGGCTTGCCAAACTCGAAGGTAGTATAGCTCAAGCCATAACCGAAAGGATAAGCCACATTCTTCTTGAAGGTATCAAAGTAGCGATAACCTACGTAGATATCTTCCTCATGGTTACTATAATCGTAACCCTTGATGTTACCCTTGCTCCAATCCAGCAGATTCTTGTAGGTGTACATATCGTAATCCTTGGCGAAGTTGGCTGTAGAAGGATGATCGGTAGCAGCGATAGGCCAGGTCATGGTCAACTTACCCGATGGATTCACCTTACCGGTCAGGATATCAGCTACAGAGTTGCCGCCCTCGATACCTGGCTGCCATGCAACGAGAATAGCATCCACACGGTCTCTCCAACTGGCAGTCTCCATCACAGAACCAGAGTTGATGATGACAATCACCTTCTTGCCCTTGGCATGGAAAGCATCAGATACACGGAAAATCATATCCTGCTCTATCTGACTGAGGTTGAACTCACCATTGATCTGGCGATCCATTCCCTCACCTGCCTGACGGCCGATGGTGATGATGGCAGCATCTGCCTTTGGCTCCTCGCCAGCTACACAACGCTCGGTAATCTCGATTTCATCGAGCTTAGGCTGACCCTGATCCAGGAACCACATCATCGGATTCTTGTCTGCCTTCAACTTAGCCTTGGCATACTTCACATAATTCTGATAGATTTCCGTAAGCTGAGGAGTAGTTGCCACGCCGATGTTCTTCAAACCGGTAACCATATCTACAGAATAGCCTACATTAACGGCTCCACTGCCAAGACCACCCGACATAAAGTCGTAAGAGTTGACACCGAAGAGCGCCACGGTCTTCAAGCCCTGGATAGGAAGAGCGGCATCATTCTTCAGGAGCACCATACCCTCGGTAGAACTCTGACGGGTGATGGCAGCATGAGCCTTCAAGTCTGGCTCACCACTATATTTATATCCCTTGAATCGAGGAGTCTTCACGATATACTCGAGCATGCGGCGAACATTGCGGTCCACATCCTTGATATTCAGCTTGCCATTCTTTACTGCATCAACAATATCCTGCACCTGTGCTGGATAACCCGGCATCATCAGGTCGTTGCCAGCCTCAACTTCCTGTTCCAGCGGAAGGTCGGCACGCTTACCAATCCAGTCGGTCTCCACGATTCCCTTATATCCCCAGTCGTTGCGGAGAATATCGGTCAAGAGTCCCTTGTTGCCCTGGGCATAAACACCGTTTACCTTATTATAGGCAGACATGATAGTCCAAGGATTGCTCTTGCGAACCATCATCTCGAACCCCTTCAGATACAGCTCACGGAGAGCACGCTGGCTCAATCGCTCATCCACCTTGGTACGGTCAGTTTCCTGAGAGTTTACAGCAAAGTGCTTGGCACTTACACCCACGCCCTGGCTCTGCACACCCTGTACAAAAGCGGTTCCGATAAGACCCGTTACGATTGGGTCTTCTGAATAATACTCAAAGTTACGGCCACAGAGCGGATTACGATGCAGGTTCATACCCGGTCCGAGCACAATATCACAGCCATACTCCAGGGTTTCGTTACCGATAGCCTCACCCACCTTGCGCACCAGGTCGGTGTTCCAGGTAGAAGCCAGACAGGTTCCAATAGGGAAACCGGTGGCAAAGTAGCTACGGCTGTCACCTTCGCGATGAGCATCGATATGAACTCCGGCAGGACCATCACACTGAACGGTAGTAGGAATGCCGAGACGAGGAATGGCTACAGTAGTACCCGCAGCACCCGGCACGAACTTCTTCTGATGTCCGAGCATAGCACCACTACCCACGAATCCATCGTTACCACCGCCCACCAGCATCTGGGCTTTCTCTTCCAAGGTCATCGCCTTGATTACTTCTTCGATGTTATTGGCATTCAGTTTTGGTGCAGATTGCGCCATCATTGTAGTTGCCATCGCTCCAGCCGCAACGGTAAGAGCCAATTTCTTGTAGTTCATCATTTTGTCGTTTATCTAGTTAGTTATTACTTTTCTGTTCTTTTAGTCGTTTCGTCAGTTCCATGCAGTCCCTGAGAATACTGCATTTCTTCAAAAACTTGCTGCAAATATAATAAAATAAGGTGGAAACACCAAGCATTTCCACCTTTTTTTCTTGAATTCAACAAGATTATTCCCGGATTTAACAAAAGGTATAGGAAGAACATAACATACTATACATATCCCTAACCTAAGACTAATCCTGATATTTAATCTGGAAATAATCAAAAACAAAACATTCCTTCCATTTCAATCTTTCGCAAATTTCATCAAAAAGAAGAACTGAGGAAAAAGATGTTATGGTAAAAGTAGTCGTCAACTTGATTAACAAAGACAATCAATAGAATTGCCATTAAAAAGCCGCACAACAGCTGTTCTACGCATGCACAACAGCTGAAAGACAAGCGCACAACAGCTGATGTGCGACCGCATATCAACTGTTGTGCGCTTCGAGATACTTACTGTTCCAACAACTTCTATTGTATCTCCGAACAACTTCAGTTACTTCTTTCAGATACTTATGACGCATTCTTCAAACGCCAATAACACTTGAGGAAAGGCATTCAAAGCATTGCGGAAGCTTATTCAAATCATTGTAAAAATCTACTTCGCTGTATCCTTTGAGCTTCGCTTATCACGGCGATAACTGCGATAATCATCCAGCGGAATCTCAATATCAGGTTCCACCAACTCGCCCTCACGTGGCAAGGCGAACTTCTGATACTTGATGTTCAAGCCACGCTCTATCCACATACTCTCATAATAGGTTTGGATAGAGAGAATCTTACGGGTTTCCTCATCGATACCCTCCTGATGATAGAGGTCCTCGGTGCGGAAGAGCACAGGCAGATGGTTGCCATCCACCATATAAGTGGTATAGGTGAAGAGGAAGTTGGAGTCCGTCTTCAGATGGATGATACCGCCATCCACGAGGAAGTGGCGATAACGGTTCATGAAGTATGTAGATGTAAGACGCTTGCGAGGGTTCTTCATCTGCGGGTCAGAGAAGGTGAGCCAGATTTCCTGCACCTCATCCTCGGCAAAGAAACGGTCGATAATCTCGATGTTGGTACGGAGGAAAGCCACGTTCTTCTGTCCTTCCTCTATCGCCTTCTTGGCACCGGTCCACATTCGTGCACCCTTGATATCCACACCGATGAAGTTCATCTCAGGATAGAGCTTGGCAAGTTCCACGGTATATTCACCCTTGCCGCATCCCAACTCCAGCACGATAGGGTTATCATTGTGGAAATACATCTCACGCCACTTGCCCTTCATATCGAAAGGCACGTCATCTACTACACTATATGGATACTGGAACACGTTCTCGAAACGCTCCATATCCGCAAACTTAGCTAATTTTCCTTTGCTCATTGATTCTTTTTTTCTTCGTTTGGGTACAAAGGTAAGCATTTAACGATAATTATACAAATCATATCATGGAATTTGTATAATATTAACGGAAAAAGTTTATTCCGCCTGAATACCGAAGTACTCGTTGAGTTCGGCGATGGCAGCGCCATCAGCATTCGGAAGATCCTTCACCAGCTTGCCTTTCTCCAGCAGGAGGATGCGGGAGGAGATGTCGGCAACGAAGTTGAGGTTGTGGCTGGAGATGATGACCGTAGTGCCCTGCTCCTTGCAGATGCGCTGAATCATGTGGGCGATAGTCATCTGAGAAGATGGGTCGAGATAGTTGAACGGCTCATCCAGGAGAAGAACCTTCGGATTAATAATCATCGCTCCGATGATACCAATCTTCTGTCGGTTGCCCTGAGAAAAATCGCGGAGATACTTTTTGGTTCCCATGATTTCATCGTGCATAAAGCCCTCAAACTGAGCCAATCGCTCCTGCAGGGTTTCATCGTCAATGTGATAAACATCAGCGATGAAATCGAAGTATTCCTCAGGGGTGAGGAAGTCGATGAGGAATCTGCCGTCGATGTAACTGCCGGTATATTCCTTCCAGGTTTCACTCTCGTTCACCTTCTGCCCATTGCTTTCCACGAAACCATCATCAGCCTGAATCAGGTCGAGAATCAGACGGAGCAAGGTGGTCTTGCCCGCACCATTATTACCTACGAGTCCTATCAGCTCGCCCTTTGCAACACCCAGATTATCAATATCGAGTACGGTATTGCCATTATATATCTTCTTGAGATTCTGAATCTTGATATCCATTATTTTAATGTTTAATGTGTAGTGTTTAATGTTTACTTAGCTTTCCATGAACTTCTCCATGCGCTTATACTTGTTCTTCTCGAAGATGGCAGCAATCTTGGCGATGAACCATTTATGGATGGCGATGCTGATGACTGCCAGCGTTACGCAGGTGATAAACCATGCCGTCTCACCGAAGAAATAATAGACAGCACAGACACCAGCCAGCGGGAAAAGAAAGGCGATGGCATAAAGATTAATCTTCAGATTAGCTCCCTGCATGCTGAACATGGAAGTCTGGAATATCTCCAGACGGGAAGAGAAGAGTGCCGTAGGCAGATTGAAGAGATTGATGAATACTGCCAGACAGAAACCGCTGATAAGCACTTGGATTCCGATTCCGACCTGCAAGAAAAGGAACGGAAGGGTAAGCAACAAAGCGACAGCACTCACCACCATATAATAATAGAAGCAATTCTGCAGCATCTGTTTAACCTTGACAGGCTTGGTCATCAAACCATGGAAGAAGTTTGCCTCAATGCCAAAGGTCCACTGCGACAACACCACCGATGGCAGCAGGATGGCACCCGCCACATAGAGGGTAGTCATAGCCACCTTGTCCCCCATTTCCTGTCCCGCTTCTGCCGGGAGCAAGGCGAAGAGATAGGCATCGAAAAGGAAGATGGCAGTAATCATAATCACCATCGTACGGACACGCTTTGCTCTCAATGTGCCGATATATTGCAGACTGAAGAGGTTGATATGGCTGAAACCACGGAACTTGGAAACCTTCTGCTTCTGCTCGTTATAAATCTTTTCGTGATAGAGATAGATGGTAAGTCCGGCGAATACCGCTCCGGCAAGGAAGAAGATACCCACCCATCCCATCCATACCGGGAAGAAGGAAGCCACAAACATATACCCTATCAGCACGGCAAACATACCCATCCATCCCAGTATCAAAGGCCATTTCAGAATCCACTCCGTAGCCTTGCGGTAACAGGTGATATAGATGCCGTCAATATAAGAAAACGCCAGGAACAGAAAGAAGCTGGCAATAACCTGACCTACAGACAGGAAATAGATAAATACCGGAAGCATAAGCACCGGAAGCACATAGTTCCAGAAGCTCACGAGATTGGTGGTGAGCAGGAACTTGTTCCAGATTTTCTCCGGCACAGGGCGCGACTTCACGTAATCATCCATCGCCGTAATATCCCGCTTCATCACCATCTTCATGATGATGTCTGGAATCAGCATACCGACAACGATACCGGCTCCCAACAGGGCAGGCATGTCTTCGCCCCCAAGTTCTCCCCCATTCTCGGTGAAGCTGAGAAAGAAGCTCACGCCCATTACCACATACAGGAAGATGATGTAGCACGCCACGAAGGCATCTCGCTTGTGGAAGTTACGGCGCTGCTGCAACCACCAAAGCCTTAAAAGTAATCTCAACATAAATTATTCTTTTTATGGTTTACGGGCACAAAGGTAAACAAAAATATCCGAAATCTCCTACAAAATGATAGAAATAACTTAAAAATAACATTAGATGAAAAGCAAAAGAAAACAGAAAGAGAAGAAAAGAAAGAAAAGGCATATATGTAAAAACGGCATCTCCTCACGAAGATGCCGTTTCTTCCAAACTAACATTAACTTATATATCAACTATTTATCAAAACTATTATAAACCTAAAAGTCAACTAAAACGTATAATACTCTTATTTTGGCTGAACCGGCAAGATGTTATCATCCTCGTCATAGAAAAGAGGAGCCACCTTTACACTACGAAGCCAGGTTGTATCATTAGATGGCACGCAGTCGTGATGGAAGAGATACCACTGTCCCTTGTACTCACAGATACTGTGATGAGTTGTCCAACCTACTACAGGCTCCAGAATCACGCCCTTGTAAGTGAACGGACCATAAGGATTATCACCTACAGCATAGCAGAGATAATGAGTATCACCTGTAGAGTAGCTGAAGTAATACTTGCCCTTATACTTATGCATCCAGCTGGCCTCGAAGAAGCGATGTGGATCATCAGCTGGCAATACATTACCCTCTTCGTCAACGATGACAACAGGCTTTGGCATTTCTGCAAACTGCTGCACATCATCCGTCATCATGGCAACACGAGATGGCAATGGATTCTCCTTGCCCTCTGGAAGATGCTCATTCTTCAGTGCCTTGTTGTCCTTGTACCACTGAAGCTGACCGCCCCAGATACCACCGAAGTAGCAGTAAATCTTGCCATCATCATCCTTGAACACGCAAGGGTCGATGCTGTATGACTTGCGGATAGGGTCGGCATTCGGAATGAAAGGACCTTCTGGCTTATCAGCCACAGCCACACCGAGATGGAACACGCCATTATAATCCTTGGCAGAGAAGATGAGATAGTACTTGCCATCCTTCTCTACTACATCGTTGTCCCACATCTGCTTCTCAGCCCATGGCACATCCTTCACATCGAGAATCACACCATGATCGGTTACCTCACCTTCCATCACATCGTCCATAGAGAGAACATGATAGTCTTTCATCTGGAAGTGACCGCCATCATCGTCGAAGCTTTCGCCGCTATCCCAGTCATGAGATGGGTAAACATACAGGCGACCGTTAAACACATTGGCAGATGGGTCTGCCATATAATCCTTTGGGAACAAATATCTTGCTTTCATTGTTGTTTATTATTTTAAGAGATGTACAATATTATCTAAAGAGATTTTACTTAAAGAGATTGACGATTTCCTTCACCACTGGCTTCACGTTGTTGTTACGATCGATGAGCAGTGGATAGTTGGTTCTGCCAGGGATAGGCCAGCCATTCAACCAAGAGTGACCATCGTTGACACCCCAGAAGGTAACACGACTGATAACATCCTTATGGCGCTCTACAATCTTAAAGAGGTCAAGATAACGCTGGTTGAAGAGTTTCTGCGCCTTCTTGTCAAGTCCCTTCACGTATGGATTGTACTTCTTCTGAAGTTCAAACTTCTGACTGATTTCCGCTCCGCCGAATCCTTCCGGATTAGGAAGCATGTTCATATCCAACTCCGTAAGCATCACCTTCACGCCTTCACCAGCAAAAGCCTCGATGCTCTTCTCATACTCAGCATAGTCAGGATAATCAAAACCATTGTGGCTCTGCATACCTACTGCATCGATACGGAGACCCTTAGCCTTCAAATCGCGAACCAGCTTGCAGATAGCCTCTCGCTTAGCTGGCTTCGAAGTAGAATAATCATTGTAGTAGAGTTCTACGTTTGGATCAGCCTCATGAGCAAAGCGGAAAGCCAGTTCTATGAACTCCGGACCGATAATCTTATAATATAAAGACTTGCGGTAAGAGCCATCATCCTCGAAAGCCTCGTTCACAACGTCCCAACCCTTTACTCTACCTTTATAATGAGTAACCACATTCATAATATGGTTATACATTCTGCCGATAAGCACTTCACGGCTTACCAGATTACCCTTATCATCGGTAAACATCCACTTAGGTGGCTGAGAATGCCAAACCAGACAATGCCCGATCAAGGTCTTGCCGTTCTTCTCTGCCCAGTCAGCGAGTTTATCGCCATCAGTGAAATCAAAGCGATTCACCTCCGGATGATTCTTCTCACCCTTCATACAGTTTTCGGCAACTACCTGGTTAAACTGTTTCTTCACTACTTCCTCACCTGCAGGGTCTTGTCCATCAGGCAAATCGGTATTAACGGCAGCACCTACCAGAAAGTACTTACCCATAGTTTCCTGGAATGTTGGGATTTGAGCTGCTGAGTTCGCTTTTTGAGCGAAAGCTGTTGAAGCAAGCATCAGTCCCAGTGCCAGAGTTGTGATCTTTTTCATATCTTATATCTATTTTTCTCGTTAATAATTATAGTCTCTAGTTTTCTTCCTTGTGTCGGGCCTCAATCTTCTTGTTGATGTCGTCGATAACCTCATCGGTCAACTCATATTTAGAGATGATGAACATCGCCAAGCCCAGCAAGATGGCAGGAATCACACATACCAGCCAACGGATACCCTCCTGTGCCAGAGGAGTCTGCTGCTCCAAATCGTTCATGAAGTAAGCACCGGCAGCATTACCTACCGACATCATGGCGAAGGCTGTAATGAAGAAGAGCGCCACGATACGGAGAGGACGGTTATGGAAGAATTCTGTCCACAGGTCGCTCACCTTTACATTCTTGGTTTCCTTCTCATCCATTACCACACGCTCCTTGGTTTGGGTAAAGCAGAATACCAGAAGGGCGAAACCTACCAGGGCAAAAATCAGCATGGCAACAAACCAAGCATTACTGTCGGTAGGAAGAGAGTTGCCCTCCTGAGCAGCTGCTGCCTGATAACCGGTCCATGCAAGAACTGCACCAGGAATAACACCACCCAGAGCCATACCTGCCTTATAGAAGATACCGGTCAAGGCATTTACAATACCGGCAATACGCTTGCCGCTGGTATATTCTGCAAAAGAGATAACCTCTGGAATCAGAGCCCACATATATCCTGTAGCTACGATTACGCCTGTTGATTTGATGAACTGAGCGATATAAACCAGCGTGATATGATCCTTTACAGGTCCCATCTTGCTGATGATATAAAGCATCGCCATACCCACGATAGCCACAGTAAGGAAGATATAGAACATATTCTTCTTGCCCACCTTTTTCTTGATGGCAGGAACCAGTGGCATAAAGATGAAAGATGGCAAAGAGCCCAAACCCATGAAGAGCGCCATCTCAATAGGAAGATCCTTGGCTGCAGCGAGCATCGCTACCAGGATTGGAACACCTGCCGATACACAGAGTCCACCCACATTTGCCATAAACATACGTACAGAGGTGAGAATGGTTATTTCGTCTGTATCGCGAGTCAGCGAAGAGTTCAAGGCTCCGTAAGGTACATTAATCAATGTATAGAGCATTGACAAGCCTACGTATGTTACATAGGCATAGATAAGTTTGATGGTTTCTGTCTGTCCTTCCATACCATTCCAAAAACAGAGAATGGCAAGTACGGTGAGTGGCAAACCCGCCAGGACGAGATAAGAGCGATACTTACCCCAACGTGGATTATGCTTATCTACATAAGTTCCCACCAATGGGTCCCAGAGTACATCGACCAAGCGAACCACCAAGAACATGGTGGCAGCAACACCAGGATTAAGTCCATAGATGTCGGTGTAGAAGAACAACAGATACATGCAGATGGTCTGGTAGATGAGGTTTTGCGCCAAGTCGCCAGATCCGAATCCGATGCGTTGTAGCCAATTCAGTTTGTAGAATCCCTTAGATTCCTGTGTTACAGATGTCTGTTCCATATTTTATTCTGTCATTAAGTTTACACCTTATTATATATATAACATAAAAGATGCATATAATATATTTACTTCAATTTCTCTGCGGCAAACTTGCCCATTGCCTCATATCCCTTCGGATTGAGATGCAGCCAGTCGTCAGAATACTCAGCCTTCAGACGCTGAGGGTCTTTCGGATCGCGGGTCAGCTCATCGAAATCGATGACCTCGTCGAAGGCACCACTTTTTCTGATCCATTCGTTCACGGTCTGTCGCATTGCCTCGTGCCAGTAAGAATACCAGCCGTTTCCCTTGGTTGGGGTGATGGTTCCGCCATACACCTTGATTCCCTTTGCCTTGGCTTTCGCTATCAGCACCTTGTAGCAGGCAATCAGGGTATCTGTTACATGCTCATAATTTCCGCCGCAGCAACCGATATCGTTGGTTCCCTCGAAGATGATGAGTTTATCTACACCTGTCTGTCCCAGGATATCACGGTCGAAACGTTTCATGGCTGGTTCGCTCAATCCACCTTGCACCACGCAGTTGCCACCGATTCCAAGATTCAATACGCCGTATGGCTTCTCTGCATTCAGGGCATCCGAGAGGAAATCGGTCCAGCGGTTCTGATGGTTAGTAGTACTTCCACGGCCATCGGTAATAGAGTTTCCGAGGATAGCTACCACAGGGGTAGCCTTATCGGTCTTCACATCAATGGCAGAAAGATTGTACCAGTGGTCCACCTCCTCGCCATCATCAAAACTCTTATCCATCGGTTTAGGAGTACGATGCAAACCGTTTACTATATAAGATGTGGTACGTGAACCACGATGGGATGTTGCATTCACTGGAGTCTGCTTGCCATAGTCGATGGTAATCGTAAGGCGCTGTCCACTCTTCAAGGCATATTTCAAATCATCTGAGAAGATAGCCTTGCCAGGAGCAATGGTTACATTCTTCTTGCCATTAAACTTGAGATACTTCACGGTCTTACCATTCACAAACCAGTTGCTGTTCTTATCAGTATCTGCAATATACACCGATTTGATTTCTACCGGCGCCTTGCTCTGCTCGTTGCTGAGCTTCACTCTGAGTTCCTCTCCGCCAAAAGATACATGAACTATCTGTCGGCAAGAACGGTTGCTCAAGCTTTCCTTAGGCATATCTCCTTTACCAGTCCATTCCACTGCAGTAGCCCAAGATCCTTTCCATACCTTCTGGGCAAAAGCTACAGAACTTGACGTAGCCAATACGAGCACCAGCGATAATATTTTGATTGCTTGTCTATTCATTTTATTGTTATTATGATGCTTTTAATGTTTCTATTGTTGTTGACGATGCAAATTTACTAATAAGTAATGAAATAACAGGTATTTAATAGTTGCCATTACTTTTCTATTTGTTTCATACCTGCAAAAAGGGCGCAAAAAGATAAAGAAACAAAAAGAAATGAAACATTTTGTTGCATTAGAATTTGTTTCTTTCATTGTTTTTTGTTACTTTTGCAGCCGTAACAACCTATTTTAAACAAGAAAACGGACAGGAAATATGAAGCATATCAGACATTGCCTAACGGCACTCTTCGCTATCACCATCTCGCTCATGGTATGGGCTGACAGTGGTGAACTCTTCACATCGGGCAAACTGTCAAGTTCGCTTATCAACTGCATTGTGCAGGATAAATACGGATATATCTGGGTGGGAACCGAATACGGACTCAGCAAGTTTGACGGTTACCGCTTTACCAACTATCTGCACAACGAAGAAGACACAACCTCCATTACTGACAACATTATCTCCGACCTGCTGGTAGATAAGAAAGGTAATCTGTGGATAGGTTGTGCCAAGGGACTGATGCGCTATAATTATGAGACGAACGATTTCACCCGTCTCCAGTTTCCTGATGGCAGAAAGCCACGTATCTATTCTATGGTAGAAAGTCACAGTGGCGATATCCTGCTGGGTACTGCAGGATATGGTCTCTATTCTGTAAAAGACAGAAATACCCAAAAAGGAACAGACAACCTTTTCACTATCAGACAGGAAAGGCAATACGCTGAGCGCGATTCTGATGTATTCTTTACCCATATCTACGAAGATAAGCATCATTATCTCTGGCAGAGTAGCCACCTTTCTGTCTTCACCCGTTTCATCAAGAAACAAGGCAAGGTGCAGCGCAAAGACTTCAAATCGCCATGCGGAGCACCTGTGGCTTTCATCCAGCATCGCCCGCAGGCCATGCTCATCGTCTGCATGTATGGCATCGTCTATTATGATTACCGCACAGGCCGCATCGCTGATGCCGGCTACGACTTTGGCGGTTATCAGAATAATGTAACCATCAACAATGCTACCTTCGACCACGAAGGCAACCTCTATATCAGCACCTCTGAACATGGTGTTCTCATGATCAGAAAGGGAAGCAACAGGGTAGAACAGTTGGAGAACAGTAACAGCAGTTTCAATCTGGCTACCGCCTTCGTCAACGATATCATCGAAGATAAGGACAACAATCTCTGGATAGGATGTTACAACAAAGGTCTGTACCTGATCAACCAGCGCCAGCAGGCTTTCAACAGCTGGAGTTTCTCTGCACAGAACTACATCATCGGCAGCAGCGTTTCATCTATTGCACAAGGCGAAAATGGTGAAACATGGTGTACGGTACAGAACAGTGGCGTATTCTGTTTTGACGCTTCAGGCAAGATTATCGCCCATCCTCAGTCACCTGCCGGTACTTGCATCATCTATAAAGACCGACGTGGCGATTACTGGATCAGCAATGGCAGCGCACTCTACAGCTACAACCCTCATACAGGTACATACCAGCAGAAGCTCACCTTTACCAGCGCCGGCATCTACTGTATGACTGACGATGCACAGGGCAACCTTTACATTTCTGTATACAGCAAAGGCCTATATATATATAATGTGGAAAGCGGCAAGGTTACCGTTCTGAATATGCAGCAAAGAGGCGATAAAGGATTTCTCTGCAACGACTGGGTGCGAAGCATGGCGCTCGATCATACAGGCCATTTATGGATAGGAACCTCTAATGGTGTTTCCTGTCTCAATACCCGAACGCTCAGTTTCAAGGATTTCGGATGGCTCAACATTCTGAAAGACAAACAGGCGAATGGTATCTGCGAAGGAAAGAACGGCGATATTATCATCGGTACCGAAGAAGGACTCTATCTGTTTGACAGAAAGAGCAATAAGACGAAGAACTTCCCTCATGCGGAAGCATTGAAAGGCAAGCAGGTCTGCAGCATCATCAAAGACCAGAAGGGTGACTTGTGGGTAAGTACAACCATGGGCATCTGGCAGTACGAACAGAAGAACAGACAGTTTATCGGGCACATCAACGGCAACGGACTTACTACCCGTGAGTACGTGCTGGGCTCTTCCATGCATACCGCCAGCGATCTTATCGCCTTCGGAACCAGTGACGGTATCACAACCTTCTATCCTGACGTTGTCAGAGCCAAGAAGATGGAATTGGGAGATGTACATCTCACCAACTTCATCATCGACGGAAAGCCAATCAACTGTATGGTCAAAGACTTCAGCATTCCTTACTCCCAGAATTCATTCACTCTGGAGTTCTCGCTGCTCAACTACAGGAACACCGACAATATCAGTTTCCAATACCGCATCAACGACGGCAAATGGAACAGCACCAATGAGGGAGCCAATGCCGTAGCATTCAACAAGTTGAAACCGGGCGACTATACGCTGGAGGTGAGAGCTACCAGCAATGGCAGATATTCCAAGAATCCTACCATCATCAACATCAAGGTATGCGACCCTTGGTATGCATCACCCGAGGCATATCTCCTCTATATCCTGATCACAGCAAGCGTCATCCTGTATGTTATCTATACATACGAGCGCCGCCGCAAGGCAGACCTGGAAGAGACCAAGATGCAGTTCCTCATTAATGCCACCCACGATATCCGCTCGCCGCTGACATTGATCATGGGACCGCTCAACAAGCTGAAAACAAGATTAACAGATGCCGAAAGCAAACAGGATATCGATACCATCGACCGCAATGCCCAGCGTCTCCTGCTCCTGGTAAACCAGATACTTGATGAGCGAAAGATAGACAAGAACCAGATGCATCTCCATTGCCAGGAGACTCCGCTCAAGGATTTCCTGCATGGCATCGTATCGCTCTACCGCTTCAATGCACAGGAGCGCAACATCACCCTTGAGCTCAAAGAAGACGAAAGCCTCAGCAGCGATAAAGGCAAGCTGAAGGTTTGGATAGACCGCATCAACTTCGACAAGGTTATCTCCAACCTGCTCTCCAATGCCATGAAGTATACCTTTGATGGCGGAAAGATTACTGTTATCATAGGTAAAGACGAAAAGAATGCCACCATCAGGGTAGAAGATACAGGCATCGGACTGAAGGAAGAGAAGACTGACCGCCTCTTCGAACGTTTCTATCAGGGAAACAACAGCAGCGGTCTCCATATCGAAGGAACCGGTATCGGACTCAACCTCTGTAAGGCATTTGTAGAAATGCACGGAGGCAAGATCAAGGCCTACAACCGTACCGACGGCATCAAGGGTTCCTGCTTCGAAGTAAGCATTCCGCTGGGCAACAGCCATCTGCAGCCAGGCGAGATACTGGAAGAAGAAGACAAGAAGGAGCAGGAGATTACCAAAAAGAAAGTACAGGCCAACCGCAACTTCAATATCCTGATAGTTGACGATGACAGCGAGATTGCCCAATACATCAAGACCGAACTGAGCGACTGGTACCGCTTTGAGCGTGCCTGCAACGGCAAGGAGGGTTTGAAGATGCTGCTCACCGGCAAGTACGACCTCGTGATAAGCGATGTGATGATGCCGGAGATGGATGGAATCACCATGCTCAAGAACATCAAGAGCAACAGCAACATCAGCGATATTCCTGTCATCCTGCTCACCTCGAAGAGCGAGGTGGAACACCGGTTGGAGGGACTTCGCAGAGGAGCCGATGCTTTCCTGGCAAAGCCTTTCGACATGGAAGAGTTGCATATTCTTATCGACAACCTGGTGGATAATGTGCGACGTATCCGCGGCAAATACAGCGGAGCACAGGGCCAGAAGGCGAAGATTGAGCAGATTCAGGTAAAGGGCAATAACGATGCCCTGATGGAACGCGTGATGAAATATATCAACGGGCACCTTGCCGATCCCGACCTCAATGTAGAGAAACTTACCGAGGAGGTAGGTATCAGCCGTGCACAGCTCCACCGTAAGCTGAAGGAGATTGCTGGTGTTTCTGCCGGAGAATTTATCCGTAACCTCCGACTGGAACAGGCGGCACGACTCATCGAAGAGGGGCAGATTAATATCACGCAGGTAGCCTACTCTGTAGGTTTCAACAACCAGACCCACTTCTCTACCGTGTTCAAAAAACACTATGGCATGTCGCCTAGCGAGTATGCTGAAACAAAGAGAAATGAAAAATAAACGACCGCTATATATATAAAAGGTATTTTTTCGTATCTTTGCAGCAGAAACAATAACAATACAAACTAACGATCTGCAAAGATATGAAGAAATACCTCATTTTATTATTTACGGTACTTACATCACTCCATGTTTCTGCACAGAGTGATGGTTCACAGTTATGGCTCGGAAAGCAGTATGCTAACTCATGCCAAGTCATCTCACAGTTGCCTGATGATGCAACAGCCAAGATTGCCAAGCAGGAGTTAGAAAACAACTGGCGTGGCAAGAATGTTGAGCTCAAGATAGACAAGAGTCTCAACCTGGGCGAGGGCTATAACATCTACGCCCGTCCTGCCCAGCAAGGCGACAACATTCAGTACGAAGCAACTATCACCGCCAGCAATCCTATCGGTTTGCTCTATGGTGCCTACGAGTTAATTCGATTTCAGAACACTGATGCCTACAACACAGGTAGCGGCAATCAGCAGAACTTCAGCAAAGCTATCGATGAGACCGAGAAACCACAAGTGGGTCTCCGCATTCTCAACCATTGGGATAATCTCGATGGCAGCATTGAACGTGGCTATGCCGGAAAGAGCATCTTCAAATGGGAAGAAATCAAACTCGGCAAAAACGGTAAGGGCGGCAGCATCAGCAAGAGTCTGCACGACCGTCTCATCACCTACGCCCGTGCCAACGCCTCTTTGGGTATCAACGGAAGCGTACTGAACAATGTAAACGCATCGCCAAAGATGATGACCGCAGAATATATTAACAAGGTGAAGATCATCGCCAACATCCTGCGTCCTTATGGTATCCGGGTATACCTCAGCATCAACTTCGCTTCGCCTATGGCTTTAGGCTACACCAAGACTGCAGACCCACTGGATAAGAAGGTTCAGCAGTGGTGGAAGAAGAAGGCAAAAGAGATATATGCTACCATCCCTGACTTTGGCGGTTTCCTCGTAAAAGCCAATTCTGAAGGACAGCCTGGTCCTGGCGACTACCACCGCACACATGCCGATGGAGCCAACATGCTTGCCGATGCCGTCAAACCATACGGAGGCATCATCATGTGGCGAAGCTTTGTATATGGTGCTAATCATAAAGGAGAAGACCGTGTGAAGCAAGCTGTCAGCGAATTCAAAGGTATGGATGGAAAGTTCCGTGACAATGTAATCCTCCAGTCAAAGAACGGTCCGCTCGACTTCCAGCCACGTGAGCCATACGCTCCTATCTTCGACAACATCAAACAGACTCCTCAGATAGCAGAACTTCAGATTACCCAGGAATATCTTGGTCAGTCTAAGCACCTCACCTATCTAGCTCCTATGTGGAAGGAATTCTTTGGCTTTGTTAATCCAGACAGACTGGTTGGAATCTCAGGTGTAGCCAATATCGGTGATGATGCCAACTGGTGCGGTCATCCTTTCTCTCAGGCTAACTGGTATGCTTTTGGCCGATTGGCATGGAATCCTTCACTTACAGCCGAGGAGATTGCTCACGAATGGCTCGTACAGACCTACGAAAACCAGGACGAGAAATTTACCAAGCCGGTAGAGATGATGATGATGACTTCGCGCGAAGCTTGCGTCAACTATATGATGCCTTTGGGTTTGCACCACATCTTCAAGTTCGACCACCACTACGGTCCGGAGCCAGATGGTTTCATCGCAAGTTATCCTTTGGAATGGTGTCCGGTCTACTATCACAAGGCTGATGCTCAGGGTGTAGGTTTCGACCGTTCATCCAAGGGCACAGATGCTGTCGGTCAGTACCCAGAACCCTATCGCAGTCTGTATGATAACATCGAGACCTGTCCTGAAGAATATCTCCTATGGTTCCATCATGTAGCTTGGGATTACAAGATGAAATCAGGAAGCACCCTCTGGCAGGAGCTCTGCATGAAGTACAACATGGGTGTGGCGATGGTTGAAGTATATCGCGACTTCTGGCACACCTCAGCCAAACAGTATATGAAGGGGCATGAGCAGGAATGGCAACATACAGACTCTCTGCTCAATGTACAATTGGAGAATGCAAAGGAATGGCGCAATACCTGTCTCAAGTATTTTCAAACCTTTTCTAAAATGAAGATCTATGAATAAGATCGTATTATCTTTTCTTGCATTATTATGCTGCATCAACATACAAGCTGGAGTGAAACTGCAGAAGCAAGGCTCTGCAACCCAGCTTGTTGTCAATGACAAGCCGATGCTTCTCCTGGCTGGCGAATTGAGCAACTCAGCAGCAACAAGTCCTGCCGACATCAGGAAAGCATTGAAACAGATGAAGAATAGCGGAGTCAACTCTGTCTTCGTTCCTGCATATTGGGAATTTGTAGAACCTAATGAGGGCAAATATGATTTCGCACTTGTAGACAGCGTCATCACAACTGCCCGTAAGCATGACTTGAAGATTGTCTTCCTATGGTTTGGTGCCTGGAAGAACTCCATGAGCTGCTATGCACCACTATGGGTAAAGGAAAACACCAAGCGTTTCCCTCGTTCACTCACCGAGAATGGCAAGCCATTGGAGATATGCACTGCCTTCAGCGACAACCTGCTTCAAGCAGACAAACGAGCATTCTGCGAACTGATGAAGCACATTAAAGCCATAGACAGTCAGGAGAATACCGTTATCATGATGCAGGTAGAAAACGAAATCGGCATGCTCGAATCTGCCCGCGACCATTCTCCTCTTGCCGAAAAAGCTTACAGACAACCCGTTCCTGCTTCATTGCTCAAGGCACTCAAGCTCAAGAAGAAAGGTACATGGGCAGAAGTTTTCGGAACAGACCGTTATGCTGACGAGAAATTCCAAGCATATTACTATGCCAAGTATGTAGAGCAGCTAGCCTCAGCAGGCAAAGCCATCTACAATATTCCGATGTATGTAAATGCAGCAATGAACAGCCGTGGCAGAAAACCAGGCGAATATCCTTCTGCCGGACCACTTGCCCATCTGATTGATATCTGGAAATGCGGCGCACCAAGTATCGACATCTTTGCACCAGACATCTATGATACCGGTTACAAGGGATGGGTAGAGAAATACAAGCGTGCTGACAATCCTTTCTTCACTCCAGAAGTGAAGTGCGATGCCAACAGTGGCGTAAAGGCTTACTATACCTTTGGTGAAACAGATGCCATCAGTTTCAGTCCGTTTGCTCTCAATGAAGCTAACTACAAGGTGAAGAACAGTCTCAGACGTTCATATAAGGTTATCGGCCAACTCTCTCCTATCCTGCTTCAGCATCAGGGAAAGGGAAAAAACTGGGGATTACTCTTCGACCAGAAAGATAAAGAGCGAATCATCGAAGATGGAGATATCACCATGACCTGCCGTCATTTCTTCACGCTACCATGGGATCCTCGTGCTACAGATGGAAGTAAATGGCCTGAAGGCGGTGGCTTGATTGTGAAACTAGCCAAGAACGAATACATCATAGCAGGTAATGGAATCGTCGTAGTCTTCCAAAGCAAGACAGAAAAAGCGCAAGCTGAAGAAAAGAAACTTGGTGAGGACGGATTTGTAGACAACGGTGGAACCGAAACAAAGAAACAAACCGCTACTTTCAAAGGCAAGCGTATCGGTATCGGATATGTAGACCAGGTTGAAGTAGACAAAAACGGCAAATTACAGTTTATTCGTCGTGATAATGGCGATCAGGACCACCAGGGACGCCATGCCCGCATCTCATGTGGAGACAATAAAATACTCCACATCAAGCTATACGAATACTAAAACGTCTATATATAATAAGGTATAAAGGGGATTTGCAGCTGCAAATCCCCTTTTTTCTGCTCTAATATGTCTATTTTATTGCTCATGAAACATTTTAAAACACGCAAGATACAAATTTTAACTGTACTTTACGAAAAAGGACATATCTTTGCAGCAGGAAATCAATAAAAACGAAATTCGTATATAAACCAACGAACAAGTTTTAAACCAATTAAATCACAAAAACCAATTAATCATGAGACATGCAGGTAATGCTTTAAAGTACCTGTCATTATTGTTTATGTTCGTTGCATTCCCATACCAGAATGCAGTGGCTCAAAACGGTAATGTAAAAGGTACAGTGGTCGCAGACGATGGTCCAATCATTGGCGCGACAGTTCGTGTGAAGGGGCAGCCAAATATGGCAACCGTTACCGACCTGGACGGTAACTTCACCCTGAAAGCCCCAAAAGGTGCAACTTTACAGATCTCTTATCTTGGCTATAAAGATAAGGAGGTGAAAGTTGGCAATGGTCCTATTGATGTAACTCTGGTAACCGACGCCCAGGCTCTTAGCGAGGTGGTGGTAGTAGGTTATGGTACCATGCGCAAGGCCGATCTGACCGGTGCGGTTACCCAGGTAGACAACAAAGCTTTTGAGAAATCAGTCACAACGAGTATCGACCAGGTTCTCCAGGGTCGTGCTGCCGGTGTGCAGATTCAAGCCAACACAGGTACTCCTGGTGGTAGTAGTACCATCCGCATCCGCGGTACGAACTCTCTGAATGCCACCTCCCAACCTATCTTCGTTATCGATGGTGTCATCATCGACTCAGATGGTTCTGACAATGGAAATTCCAACCCATTGGCAGGCATCAACCCTAGCGATATCCTGACTATGGATATTCTGAAGGATGCTTCGGCTACCGCTATCTATGGTTCACGCGCATCTAATGGTGTCATCATGATTACCACCAAGCGTGGTCAGAATGGTGAGGCTCAGATAACCTACGATGGTTATGTGGGTTGGCAGGCTATGCCTAAGAAACTTGACGTGATGAACCTGAAACAGTATGCTGAGCACTACAATGCTATCTCTGATGCCAAGATCAAACCAGCATCCAGCACCTGGCTGCGCCCTGAACTTCTCGGCGACGGTACTGACTGGCAGGACGAACTGTTCAGTACAGCCTTCATGACCAACCACAGTCTTTCTCTTTCTGGTGGTAACGGCCGCACTACCTACGCTATTTCTGCCGGCTACCTCAACCAGGCTGGTATCGGTCTGAAGACAGGCTTCAAGCGCCAGACCTTGCGTGGTAACATTGATACCGAACTCAAGAAATGGCTCAAGGGCGGTATTTCTTTCTCACTCTCTGATTCAAAGCAGGAAATGGAGAAAAACTGGGACATCATCATGACCGCATTGAAGTCTCAGCCTTCTGTTGCCGTGCACAATCCAAATGGTGGTTATGACGGACCAGACGACCAGTGGATGCCAGACAACGCAGTAGCTTTGGCAGAAATCAAGACCAACTATGCCAAGCGACTCAACTTCCGTATCAATACTTATCTGGAAGCAACTCTCCTGAAGGGACTTACCTTGAAGACTGAGCTTTCTACAGATTATAATCTCAACAAGACAAAGACATACCAACCAGACTATAAGTTTGGCGTGCGCGAGAGTTCACAGCGCGATGGTGCCTGGTACAAGAATGATACCAAGTACTGGTCTTGGCGCAACATCCTGACCTACAACGGTACAATAGCCGAGAAGCATAATATTAATGTAATGGCTGGTCAGGAAATGAGCCAGAGCTATTGGGAGAACTTTGCTGCCAGCAACTCCGGTTATCTTTCAAACTCAGTAACCGACCTCATTGCCGGTGCAACAACAGGTGCCAACATCAACCTGACCCAAGGTAACCAGGACGGCTACAAGCTCTACTCTTATTTCGGTCGTGCACTCTATAATTATGCTGACCGCTATCTCCTAACAGCAACACTCCGTTGCGATGGCTCCAACAAGTTTGCCGAGGGTCACCGCTGGGGTTGGTTCCCATCAGCAGCCTTCGCATGGCGCGCCAGCCAGGAGAACTTCCTGAAGGACAACAAGGTCATCAACAACCTCAAGTTACGTTTGGGCTGGGGTGCTACCGGTAACCAGAACGTACAGCAGTGGGCCTATGCAGCCATGCTCAAGAACTATACCACTTCATGGGGTGTGGGCGTCATGAATGCCAACAATGCCAACCCGGAACTGAAGTGGGAGACCACCTACTCTACCAACGTAGGTTTCGACTTATCTCTCTTTAACAGCCGCATCGACATCGTGTTCGACTGGTACTACAAGAAGACCAACGACCTGCTGATGATGCTCGACCTGCCAGCCTTCATCGGTTCTGGTACAGGTTCCAAGTATGGTACTGCCTCCAACCCTTGGGGTAACGTAGGTAGTCTGGAGAACAAGGGTATCGAGTTCACCATCAACACCGCCAATATCGAGAACAAGAACTTCTCATGGCACTCTAACTTCGTATTCTCACTGAACCGTAATAAGGTGGTATCTCTTGATTCAGAGACTGGTAGTCTTCCTCAAACCGTACAGATCGGTTCTGAAACCGCTACCGTTACCAACACCAAGGTAGGTCAGCCTATCGGTCAGTTCTGGGGTTACAAGGTTATCGGCCGTTTCGACAAGCCAGAAGATTTCTGGTATAAGGATGCCAACGGCAACGTGAAGCAGGTTGCTCTGCCAGAAGGTGCCAAGATTGCTACAAGTCCTACAAGTGGTGGTGTATTCATCGGCGACTACATCTATGAGGATATCAATGGCGATGGTGTCATCGACAACAACGACCAGACCTTCATCGGCAACCCAGAGCCTAAGTTCACCTTCGGTTTCGGCAATACCTTCTCTTATAAGGGCTTCGACCTGAGCTTCCAGTTCAGCGGCTCTTACGGCAACAAGATTATGAACTATGGCAAGCGTTTCCTCAACATCACCGGTTCTACAAGCAACCAGTTGACTGAGGTGATGGACTATGCTCGTCTGGCTAAGTATGATGAAAACGGTCCGGACGACTACCGCAACTACTACGTTGTTAACACCGGTTCCATCATGCCTCGTCTGTCAACAGAAAGTGGTGTAAACAAGAACAACCGTGTAAGCGATGCTTATGTAGAAGATGGTTCATACATCCGTCTCCAGAACATAGCCCTCAGCTACACATTGCCTCGCAAGTGGCTCAGCCACACATTCCTGAACAACGTCAAGCTCTACTGCAACGTTCAGAATGTATTCACTATCACCAAGTATGATGGCTTCGACCCAGAAGTTGGTTCGATGCGCGGTAATGCTCTCCTCAACGGTGTAGACTACAGCCGCTATCCATCACCACGCATCTATACTTTCGGTGTAAATGTGCAGTTCTAAATCATCAACTTCTTAAAGTAACAAGAACATGAAAACAAACATATTAAAATATACATTGGCGCTGGCGGGAATGCTCTCATTCACGGGCTGTGCCAACGACTTCCTGGAGCAGAAGAATACCTACCAGATTTCGCAGGATAACTTCTTCGACAACGATGAAGCCGTATCACAGGCAGTCATGCCGCTATATAGCTATGTTTGGTACGACTTCAATGATAAGTTCTATTATGGAATGGGCGATGGTCGTGCCAACAACATCACAGCTCAATACTCAGACTACCTTTACCCATATACAAACTTCACTGAGACTGGTCTTTCCATTGGTCTTACCGAAGCTTGGGGTTCACTCTATTCGGTTGTAGCTCAGGCAAACAATACCATCAACAACATAGCCAACCACTCGTCTTCCAACGTAAGCGAGACGGCTAAACTGCAGGGTATTGCCGAAGCCCGCTTTATGCGTGGTCTCGCCTACTGGTATATCAGTTCACTCTGGGGATGCGCTGTCATCTACAACGACACCCAGAGTCTGGTTAACAATTACGTAGTTAGTCCAAACCCAGGAATAGACGGCATTGAATATGCCATCCGCGATATGGAGTATGCAGCCGTTCATCTTCCAGCAGCCTCTCCTGCTACAGGCCGCATCAACAAGTATGCTGCTTATGCCATGCTGAGCCGCTTCTATCTCTCAATGGCAGGTTTAACCACCAGCGGCCGTTACGACGGAACCAATGCGGCTACAGATAAAAACCGCGGAACCCGCAACGAATATTATCTCGATGCTGCCAAGAAGGCTGCCGCCATTGTTATTGAGCAGGGACCTTACCAGCTGGCTGATACCTATGCAGAACTGTTTGCTGCCTCTACCTTTAATAATAATAGTGAGAGCATCTTCCAGTTGCAGTTCCAGGCAGGTGCAGAAGGAGGTCTTGCCCAATCAATGACCCGCTTCCTGGCATGGAGCACACAGGTTAACCAGGGCAACTCTTGGGGTGGCTCTACATTCTGCTCTTACGATCTCTGGGAAGAGTTCAAGGAGTATGAAGACCCAACCCTCGGCACAAAGGTAGATGATGCCATTCGCCGTCACAACTGCGTGGCTTCTTATGGCGAAACTTACCCTGAGCTTTCTGCCAATCCGGAGAAGCCATATATATATGGTGAAACCGAGAAGCCAGGCGAACAGGGTGCCAACATCAAGAAGTATGTCATCGGTACCAATGCTGTAAACGGATTTGCGATGAACAACAACTCGGGTATCAATACTTACATGATGCGCCTGGCTGAGGTTTACCTCAACTATGCCGAAGCAGTATTGGGTAATAACGCAACGACTACCGATGCTACGGCACTCAAGTATTTCAATGAGCTACGCACCCGTGCAGGTGTTCCTACCAAGAACAGCCTTTCCTTCGAAGACATCCGTCACGAATTCCGTCTGGAAACAGCATTCGAAGGCTTGTACTGGTACTTCATCGTCCGCCGCGGCTACTATCAGCAGCAGGAAATGGTGAACTATATCAACAACCAGTACCGCAATGCCAGCTACTTCAAGTCATCTACTCACGAATATGTTCTGAGCGAGGATTATACTGCACCTGGTCCTAGCGTAGCTACGGCAACAGCCAAGAATCTGACTTTGCCTATCGCTGATACCGACCAGACCAAGAACCCTCTCCTCAAGCCAGACGGTAACGGCAACATAGCTACCATAGCTTACCAGTTTGGCAACCGCGAGGTAGAAGACACCGATTTGTTTAAATAACAGGCACAACCTGTATCATTCATCTTTAATAAATAAAGAATTATGAAAACAATTAAATATCTCTGGACATTGTGCCTCGCATTGGCTGCATTCACCCTTACAGCATGCAGCGATGACGACAACGGCGGAAGCTCGGCTGCAATGCAGATTAACCAGATATACCTGGAGAATGTGGACGACGAGGTAAATCAGGATCGTCCGGTGGAGTTTGCCCGTCTGGGACAGTTGCTCCGAATTGAAGGTTCCGGCTTCAGCGGCTTGAAGAAAATCTATGTCAACGGTTATGAAACTTACTTCAACAACGCCCTGATGACCGATAATAATGTATGGGTTACGCTGAATGCCGCTACTCCGATAGACAAGGCAGATGCTGATGTTCGCAATACCATCGTATTCTATAAGAACGATAACAACAAGCTGGTTTACGAATTTACCATTCGTGCAGCTGCACCTGCTGTTACAAGTGTAGACAACACCTTGCCTAAGGCTGGCGAAACGGTAACCGTTTATGGAGCCAACCTGCAGGAAACAACCAAGGTTACACTTCCTGACGGTACAGAAATTACTGATGGCATCCGCAATGATGCCGACGGCAAATGGTACAGCTTTACCGTTCCAAGTTCTGCCGACCTCACCAAGTCGGGTTCCATCACCAGCGAAGGTGCCAATGGTACAGCCAAGTCACCAACCTATTTCAACGACTTCGGCAACTTCATTACCGATTTCGATGGAAATGGCGAACTGGGTTCATGGAGTGCTACTTACGGAACCGATGACCTGGTAGACGATCCTCTCAACACCGGCCGTGGCAAGGTAGCATTGCTCGCTCCACAGTCTCTGCTCGATGCAGGCGGTCTGGATGCAGGCGGTAATGGTAAATACTGGGCAACAGCAGGCAACGATAATGCAAACGACGACTGGAGCCGCATGTACACCACCATCCCTGCCGAGACAAGTGCTTCCGACCTGGCTATCCAGTTCGACATCTATTGTCCGGAGCCATGGGATCTCACAGGTCAGCTCGAAATCTCTCTGCAGAACAACCTGAACGGCTATGGTTGGGGATCAGCTCCTACAAAGTACAGCGCAGAGTACACCAACACAGCTACCGTATGGGTTCCTTGGCTGAACACAGAGGATGGTTCTCATACAGCCTGGAGCACAGGCGAACGCTGGCAGACCATCACCATTCCGATGACTGCTTTTGGCAATTACGACCCGGAGAAGGCTCCAGACGTAACCTTCCAGAAGATTGTAGAAGACAGAAACGGAGGTTCATACAGGAACTTCGTCCTGTTCCTCGCCAACAGCGACCTGGAATTCTCTGACGACATCAAGTACAAGGCAAGTACCTTCAACCTGAAGATTTATGTAGACAACTTCCGCGTTGTCAGCACCAAGTCTATCACGGTAAAGGACTTCAATGATGACGAAACAGCAACAGAATAATAACCCTTAAACGAAAATCATGATGAAAATCAATAAGATAATGATACCAGTAGTAGCATCAGCGATGCTACTCACTGGTTGCGACGACCAGATCATGCAGTGGGGTAAGCCAGCCAATCATGCTGACGTTACCAAGGCAGAGATTCCTATCGCCGTAAAAGAAGTCATCGCCAACTACGATAATATCAAGGACTATGCCCAGCAGTACACACCGAACATGAAAATCGGTATCGGTATGGGTGCTGACTTATATGCGAACAACGAGAATGGCGAAGGCGATCTGGCAAATGCCAACTATCAGGTCTTTACACCAGGCAATGCGATGAAGAATGATGCCATTATGGGCAACAGCGGTTCTCTGAACTTCGCTACCGTAGACAAACTGCTTTCAGCATTGGATGGCAACATGCAACTCTACGGCCATAACTTCTTCTGGCACACCCAGCAGAACCAGACTTATCTGAAATCGCTCATCGCCCCTACCCTGGTGGTAGAAAGTGATGGAGATATTGCCAACGTTCTCTCAGGCGATGCTGCCGATTTTAATGGCGGTACCACTGGCGGTTGGAGTGCTTGGGGCAGCAACAAGAATGAAGCAGGAGCGGTAGCCGGAGCCGGACAGAATGGCACGGCAGCACTCGTCCTTGAAAACAAGGGCGACGGCAACGCATGGGAAGCCCAGTGTGCCTATACATTCAATGATTATCTGGAGATGAACAAGACATACGTCATCAAGTTCAAGGCGAAGTCTACTTCTCCTGCCGGTGAATTGCAATTCCAGTATCAGAATGGAACCACATACAGTTCTCAGGGCGGATATAATACTTTCAACGTAGGTACCGACTGGCAAACCTTCCAGTATGAGTTCACCATTGACAAATATGATGATGTGAACCGCATCATCCTCAACTTCGGTAAGGTAGGCGCTACCTATACCATCGACGATATCCAGTTTGGTTTAAAGCAGGAAGACCCGATGAACAATGTACTTGCAGGTGATGCATCAGATTTCGAAGGTGGAACCACAGGCAATTGGGGCTCTTGGGGTAGCAACAAGGAAAGTGCCGAAGTAGAAGAAGGCGTAGGCTATAACAACAGCAAGGCTCTTGCCTTGAAGAACAAGGGCGACGGCAATGCATGGGAAGCCCAGTGTGCCTATACCTTCGACGATGCGCTGCAGGCAGGCAAGAAGTATATCATCCAGTTCTATGTCAAGTCTACTTCTTCTGCAGGTGAATTGCAGTTCCAGTATCAGAATGGAACTACATACAGTTCTCAAGGCGGTTACAATACCTTTAGCGTTGGTACCGATTGGGTGAAATGCGAATTCACCTTTACCCCGGCTTACGATGACGCCAACCGCATCATCCTCAACTTCGGCAAGGTAGGCGCTACCTATTATATAGATAACATCAAGTTCGGTCTTGCCAAGGATCAGAGTACCGCAACAAGAGGCATCCAGTATGTTCTGGCTAGAAACGGAAAGGCAAGAAAAGCCACCCGTGCCGGCAGCAAGATGTACTACGTACTGAAGACTCCTGCCGAGAAGCAGGCTGCCCTCGAAGGTGCAATGGATGCATGGGTCAGCGGCGTAGCTAATCACTTGAAGGAAAAGAACGTGGTGCCTTTCGGCTACGATGTCATCAACGAACCTATCGCCGACGGCAGCTATGGTCGCCGTGGATATGATGGTGTATTCGGAATGGAAGGCGACAGCGAACCTACCGAGTCAGAAGCAGATGGTCTGAGCCTCAACTGGGAATCAGGTCACTGGTATTGGGGCTATTACGTAAAGGATTACCCTGTCAAGGCATTCCAGCTGGCACGCAAATATCTGCCTGCAGATACCAAGCTCTTCGTCAACGACTACAACCTGGAGACCTCTCCTAAGAAGCTCGAAGCGCTCATCAAGTTTGCAAAGGAAATAGATGAGAAGAACGGCTCTCCTATTGTAGATGGTATCGGTACCCAGATGCACGTCACCCTCAATTGCAGCGACGATGCTGAGAAGAACGCAGCCAGCATTGCGGAGCTGAAGGCAAAGGTAGATGCCATGTTCCAGACGATGGCTGCCACAGGCAAGCTGGTTCGTGTAACCGAGCTCGACCTTTCTCTCGGCACCGGCACTCCATCCAGCAACCAGTACAAGGCACAGAGCGATGCCTACCGCATGATTATGGAGAGCTACAAGGCAAATGTGCCAGAGGCTCAGCAGAGCGGTATCACCATCTGGAGTCTGTCAGACAACGAGGCTGAGCACGAATACTGGCTCAAGGGTCAGGTGCCAAACCTCTTCGACAAGGACTACAAGCGCAAGTGGGCTTACAAGGGCTTCTGCGATGGTATCGCCGGCGAAGACCTCGGTCTGAAGTATGGTGGCGAAGAATACAAAGCTTTCTATGAGAAGAACAATGTTTCTTCTACCGTAGACAAGTAATTAAAAAGAAAATTCATGAAAATCTGTCGTAATCTCACTTTTTTATCGAGATTACGACAGATTTCTCGTTTAAAAGTTGTCGTAATCTTGCTTTTTTTCTGAGATTACGACAGAATTCTCGATTTTAACCCCTAAAACTCCTTAGGAAAATGTGATTTTCCTTGCGTAATTCACTGTTTATTAGTATCTTTGCCAAAACATAATTTTTAGCGTATGGAAAGACTACTTATATCCCAATTGTTAAAATGGAAAGACAGTCACGGAAGGAAGCCACTCATACTGGAAGGTGCAAGACAAGTTGGCAAGACTTGGCTACTGAAAGAATTCGACCTGTATGGTTGAAAATGTTTGAGAGAGAGGGAGATAAATAAAAAGAAAAAGGTGTATCCCTTTGCCCATTGTGTTGAGCAATAAGGATACACCTTAATTATATAGTTAATGAAACAATGCTTTTATCTTGAGATTTTCAATGTTTCACTGAAATTACCGAAAGCACCAGCAGCACAATAGTGTTTCAAAGTCAAGTAATATGTATCAGACTCAGAGTCATAACCGCTGTATCCTTGGTAATCTTTACTGCCTGGATAAACTCCTAAACTGCTTTCGTAGTCTTCTACGTATACAGGTCCATACTTCTGATGATTCCAAGCTAGCTGTTCATCAACAATAATGTTGCTTTCTTTGTCTAGAGAGAAAACGATATCATTACCTTCCTCATAGCAATCTTTAATGTCGTATCCGTCATTCCCTAGTTTGTATACAACTACATTTTTTGTTGTTTTTAATTGTTGTGAGGTAAATACACCAGACAATTTCTCTCCACAAACAATGATTCTTTGAGAATATGTGACAGGACCATATGCAAACTTGTCCTTTTCATTTGCGATGGTAATATCTACGTCATGTATGCCTGGTGTGTTTGCAACAGGAATAGTTATTTCTTTCTTGCTTTCACCAGCAGCAAATGATACTTCAGAAGGAAGTGTAACTAGATTTGAACTCGCTGAAAGCTGAACTGTAGCAGCTTCCTTTGACTCACTTTCAGCTCTGCAAACCTCTACAGTGATACTCTTGGTATCCTCTGGGTAGAACAATGCTCTGTCACTGGCTTCTGTAAAGTAAAAACCTGAGTTTTCTACATTAGTGTATGGATCGTAATCATAATCTTCTGTACAAGCAGTAAATGTCAATGCTGACAATGCCATGATTGCGAAACAGCTATATTTCATCAATTTGTTCATAATTTCTTGTTTTACGAATTATAATTACTTTGTGTATACATCAGAAGGGTCTGGGTTATTGTAATCTGCCAGTGCAGAGTTATTCTTCTCCTCATTCTGAGGAATAACCCAGTTCATCCATGCAGGACGACCATCTGTCTTGAGTCGAGCCAATGGAATCCAGTTGTTTCCATTATATGTGCGATCTACTGACATGTTAAGACGCTTGATGTCGAAGAATGTCTGACCTTCACCAAATAGCTCGATTCGCTTCTGCTTTACGATTTCGTTTACAACTTCTTCTGTTGTCGTTCCGGTAAATGCATAATCTGGGTTACGCTTCAATTTGGTAGTCATAACTTCAATCAAGTCTTCCTTACCCTTAGCGGCATCAAGATGAGCTTCTGCTTCAGCCCAGATAAAATACATTTCTTCTATACGCATGATAGGATAAGCTGATGCTGCACCAGTCTGATAAGAATCTGCATTACCTTCATTAGGACGGAACTTAATTGATGCGTAAGCTTGTTGCAATTTGGTCAAAATCTTCTGGTCTTTTGAAGGACCATTAGGACCGATAAATTCCTTCTTTCTGAAGTCCTTATCATCAATCTGGCTATAGAGATTGGCGTCAATTAAGTTATATGCACCAACACCGGCATAACCAAATGTTGTTTCATTACATGCCCATGAAGTCCAGTTTACGATACCTGTTTTAACGGCATCATCTTCAGATGTCTGTTTTGCGCCCCACATCCACTTTGATAGGTCATTGAAACCTTTTTGAGCATCAAGACAGTCCGACTCAGTCATTGGCTTTGAAGATGTTGTAGTGAATGCCAGTTTTGCATACTTAGCAGCATTCGTATAGTCTTCAAGCCACATATAAAGGCGTGCCTTTAAACCATAAACACACGCGAGGTCTGGCAAGATGTTTGTTTTTTCTGTTGAAAACTTAATGTATTCTTCTGCTTTGTTCAAATCGTCCTCAATGAACTTTGCCATATCAGCACGTGTTGCACGTGGATTTTTGCGTGCATCGTTCTCGCTAATTGCGTCTGTTATGATAGGAACAGTAAGACCAGCAACATCCTTTCCGTTTTCATTTACCGACTTAACTTTCTTGTTGTCAAGGAACTCGTAAGTACGAGCTAAGTCAAGATAACAGAATGCACGGAAAGCACTGGCAATGCCGTAGTAGCCTTTCTGATCATCTGTACAATTGTTAAGGTCTATGGCTGCAATAACCTTGTTGGTAGTCAAGATAAAGCCATAGTAATAACTCCAAGGGTAGTTTGCGTAGATATAACGCTTGCCCATGTACTGATCGCATGCATAATTTTTAAAGTGACCATTATATTTTGTACCAATAGAACGGTCGCCAGTTTGCAAATCACGGATAATCATCATGGCACCATAGCCGAATGCTCCATGCCAATTTTTTTCATCTATGAGACTTTCATCTATATGATTGAAATATGCTGGCATTGCATATACCAATGCTCTTGTGGCAGCACTTGACGCACTTGCTTGATCTTGGGTTGCAAAGTGTGTTGGCTCAGTCTCGTCTTCGCAACTTGTAGTTACAAGTGCGATAGACAAGAGGCTAGCTCCTAATATATATTTATGAAATCTTTTCATATTCTATGTTATCTTTTAGTTTGTTAGAATGAAACTGATACACCACCAGAGATAGTGCGGATTGGTGAATAATATGCAGCAGTTGTTTCACCTGAGATAGACTGACGTGGGTCAAGACCCTGACGCTTTGACCACAACCAGAGATTGTTGCCTTGTACGTAAAGACGAACTTTAGTAAGACCGATACTCTGAATCAACTGCTTTGGCAAAGAATAACCAATAGTGAAGTCCTGAAGTGTCAAATATGATGCGTTTGTCAAGAAACGATCAGACTGTGACGCTGTGTATGTGTCGTTGAACTGGATACGTGGAATATTAGAGCCTTTATTGTCTTCGCTCCAAGCATTCAGCATATCAGCGTGGAAAATATGACCATTGTCAAGTTTCATAGCTGATGCGTATGTACTATCATATACCTTACCACCAATCTGATAGGTAAAGTTTACTGACACATCAAGTCCCTTCCAGGTTAAGTTTGTTCCGAAACCTCCATATACTGGAGCAAGGGCAGTACCACAAAGGTGCTCTGTAGCTTCAGAGTACTTGTCGGTTTTTTCTTCGCCTGTTACGTTTCCATTAGCATCCTTTACGTCTTTCCAGTAAAGAGCTACACCTGTTTCGGGATCCACGCCTGCATACTTTGGCATATACCAGTTGTAAAGTGCCTTGCCTTCACCGATAAAATAGTTGCCAGAAGCATAACCTCTAATACCATCAACGGTTGCAGTCTTACGTTCTTCAGGCAAACGGGTAATCTTGTTGCCGTAAGTGGTAAGGTTCAAGTTGATTCCCCATGTCAAGTCCTTGGTCTTGATGATAGTTCCATCGAAAGTGAACTCAAAACCAGAGTTGCGCATATCACCAATGTTTGCATAATAACCACCATAACCAAAAGAAGTTGGTAATGGGAAGTAGAATAACATATCTGTAGTCTTACGATAGAAGTACTCAATGCTACCTGTCAAACGACTTCTGAACAAACTGAAGTCGATACCGGCATTGAAGTTGCCACCCTTTTCCCATGTGATATCTCTATTACCCATAGTCTTAGGAACCAATGATGGCTGTCCATTAGAGTTCACAACATCATAGGTATTCTGGTAGAGGTAGCGATCCCATCCATAGTCTGGGTCTTGGATGTTGTCATTACCCTGCTCACCATAGGAAGCCTTTAATTTCAACTCATCTATCCAAGATACATTGAAGAATTTTTCCTTAGAAATTAACCATGCTGCACCGAATGACCAGAAATTACCCCAACGGTTCTCTGGTGCAAAACGTGAAGAGGCGTCACGACGGTAAGATACAGAACCGAAGTACTTTTCTGCATAGTTGTATTGTACACGACCAAACCAACCTTCTGTATTATAGTCATCTGAATAAGAGTCTGCAGAACCGGCATTCACTGCTGCTGAAAGTTCTGGAATATCGAATGAATACATGTTGGTTTTGTATGCATCGAGAGACTGATAACGAGTACGATAATACTCATGACCCAACATGATGTCAACATCATGCTTGTCAAATGCATGATGCCAATCCAGCAACTGCTGATAGTTGTAAGACCATCTACGTGTATGAGCCTTTGTTACCTGACCATTTGATGCTGCATACTGACCATAATAAGGGTTGGTTGTTAATGTTGAACGAGCCTCAGAGTCCATTACGCTATTTGTAGATGTGAACTTGAAATCGTTCAAGAAGCGAATCTCTGCGAAACCTACAGCATTAAATGTGTTGCTCTCCTGATTATGAGTGTCAAGTTGGTTGGAACTTAATGGGTTTGCCTGTGAAATATATGGACGTATCATTCCATTAACTTCTCCATCTCCATAGTCGTATACATTAAGCTTAGCCTCCGAGTTGTAGAGGATATTACCTTTGCCATCGCGTACATACAGAGGATAAATTGGAGCTACAGTTGTTAAGGCAAACACGTTGCCTGATGAACCTGCTGCTCCATCATCATCTGTACTGAGATAGTTGGTGTTGGCATGTGAGTAGCTGAAGTTACCACCCATCTTCAACCATGGGCGCAACTGAAAGTCTGCCTTCAAACGACCAGTAAAACGCTTGTAATTAGAAGCTTTTGTGATACCATCATTGCTCAAATAGTTGGCAGAACCATAAAAAGAAGATTTATCTGTGCTTCCGGTTGCAGTGATTGCATACTCCTGACGCAAACTGTTCTGATATGTGGCATCAGTCCAGTCATCTGGAGTAATCATGAAGTCCTGACCTTGGTAGTTATAAACACGACCTAGTGTAGCGTTAGGGTTGATTCTACCATTAGAGCCAATCAGATATTGACCATCTGGTACGGTATATACGTTGTAACCCAATCCGTAATCGTTATCAGAGCAAAGGTTCTCGTTTGCCCATGCTACAGCAGACTCGTTGCCCATACCTTGTGCCTTTGCGTAATTGTAAAGGCCCTTGTACCAAGTCTCATAATATTTAGCAGGGCTCTTGACATATTTGTAATCCTGTGTAGCACGTGAGTTTGAACCCCACTTTGCATCTACGGTGATTGATGAAGAACCTTCCTTGCCAGTCTTTGTTGTGATGATGACTACACCATTGGCACCACGAGCACCATAAAGAGCGGCAGAAGCAGCATCCTTCAATACTGTCATAGAAGCAATATCGTTAGGGTTGATATCATTCATGTCTCCATCCCAAGGAGAACCATCGACAATAACCAATGGGGTGCTACCAGCATTGATTGAACTGATACCTCGAATACGGATTTTGAAATTTTCAACACCTGGCTGACCAGTTTGCGTGTTAATCTGTACACCAGAAACTTTACCTGTCAAAGCCTGAACTGGGTTTGAGTCTGCAACCTTTGCAATATCTTCTGTTTTCATGACAGCTGCTGAACCTGTAAAGGCACTCTTCTTTGCAGTACCATAAGCCACAACAATGACTTCATCCAAAGCCTTGTTGTCTGGATTCATAACAATTTTCATGTTAGATGCAGCCTTAACAGTTTGAGAGTTCATACCAATATATGAAATCTCTAGTTTGGCTCCAGCAGGAGCGTTCAATGAGAAGTTACCATTGATATCGGTAACCGCACCGGTCTTTGTACCCACTACTTTGATAGATGCACCAATGACTGGCTCACCATCCTCTGCAGAGGTTACTTTACCGGAAACTTGAGTTTGCGCCAACGCCATTCCTAAACTAAGGAAGAGGCAGGCAATAAACGTCATGAGTCTTTTTTCCATAAATCTCTCTCGTTTAATTAATTAATAAATATCACTGCTGTCCCGTTTAGAAATCATCGGGCCTGAAAAGGCTTGGATATAGCCA
>CAUFXJ010000016.1:0-75929 GCA_959596915.1 Segatella copri | reverse complement strand
TATACGTTTACATTTTTTACATTATACGTAATACGTGAGGAAAAAGATTTTTTTTTCAACAAATCAGCCACTAAAATGCATTTTTTCTCTTCAAAAATTTGCATAAGTCTGAAATTAATATTACTTTTGCAACATGAAAGCGCGGAGAATGCGATTCTCCTCCCGATGAAGGACACCGGGAAATGCTTTCGGTTAAGGATTAGAACATAGCTCATTGAGTAGGATTTTCTGCCCCGAAAGATGAGTGACCAAAAGGTAATCCTTACAGGGCATTCTATGCCTGATAAATTTGATAATGATTTATCGGCATGGATGCGAAGTAAGGTTCTCTTTTGGGAATAAGAATGAACGGCAGAAAATCTACCCATGCGGATAGATTGTTTTATCTTATTTGTTATCCTTACTCCAATTCCATGCCGGTTTTCAATAAACTATAACCAAGACTTGCCCCAATCGGTAGGCCTCTAACGATTTTAACAGAAAACGGAAATGGAACAAGTTAATCAACAGCCTCCGGGCGGGCAGCAGTCCTTCCCTCAGACAAATCAACAAGAGAAACAACTGATAGCCATCCTTGGCGTACAGGGATTGTCTTACCAGAACTATTCGGTGGTAGAACTCAAAATCGTTCTACAGATTATCAAGCATGCCCAGAAAGCAATCTTGGGCTATGTAATCCCTTATCGATTAACTTCACAGACTTTTAATGGCTTCACCGCAGAACAGAGAGCAGCAGGCCACACCGATGTCATCATGAAACTGTCGGAGTTTCCTTATGGTGCTCACCATTATCCGCAATTGCGCGATGCCATCAAGCGTATAGAATCGCACCCCATCCAGCTACCGTTCAAGCAGGGCGACCAGACATACTACCGGAAATTTTCATGCCTGTTTAAGAGTGAGATATACCAAGACCGGCACAAGAACTGGATGGTAAAATTCCGCTTCGACAACAACGTGATGCGGTTTTTCTACAATTTCGACAAGGGAGTCAGCCGTATCGACCTCAATGCCATCAACCAATGCCGCAGCGCATCGAGCATCAAGTTATATCTCATCATGAACTGCTGGGCTGTAAAGGGATTCACCATCAGCAAAACGGCGCATATCCAGCAACTGATGCATGGCAGGGAAGATTATTACAAGACCTGGTCGGCACTGGACAGCAAATGTCTGACTTTCGCCTGCAAAGACCTCAAGCGCCTTTACCGTAACCGCATCATCGACCAGTATATTACCTATAAGCCTTTCTTTCTGGAAGAGGGTGAAAAAGTGAAGCATCACCTGCCCGAGCACATCACATTTACCCTGCACGACCGTCGCACTTCAGGCGAAACAGCAGAGGGTGGAGAAGTGAGCAGCGAACTGAGAGGGCAGCGGAGCAAACTGAAACTCCGGCTGCAATGCAATTATGATGTGAGCGAGAAGAAGGCTGACCAGCTGAGCGGCTATCTCAGGTTAGATATGATTGGCGACCTGGAGGACTTCTTCCTGCGAAAGGATTATTACATAGCCAACTGCAGGCGTTCGAACAAGAAGATGAACATGGGTGGCTATATGACCACAGCCATGGTAGGTTTCTTTAAGGATCATGGTGTAGAAGGACTGTAAAAAATATAAAGCTTATGAATTATCCCCAACGTATGTACAGCAAGACCGAGCTGGGTCTGCTCTACTTTCCCGACACAACCGACGGGGCAACAGCGCGCCGTCATATCATGGGATGGATTAAGCGTTGCGAGCCCCTCTGGAACGAGCTGCAACGTTTAGGCTACCAGGAGCATAGCCAGTATTTCCCTCCCCGCCAGGTATCCACCATCTTCGAATATCTGGGCGAGCCGGGGGCGGAATAGGGAATGTTGAATGTTGAATGTTAAATAAAAAAACTCCTGAAGTTTGTTTCAAACAACTTCAGGAGTTTTTTTATTATGTATTGATAGTTTATTTCAATAACTTTTTGTAGTCCTTGTCAAATCCTTGAGGATGACGTCCGATGAAAAGAACATTGAGTAAGCAGTTGGCTGCCAGTTCTACATCATTGAGATCAGCGCCTTTGCCTTTTTTGACTTCCTTTCCCAGGCATACATCCCATGTGGACTGGAAACAGCTATCATTTGCTCCAACAAACATATCATTTGAGTTAGGATCTTCCATCAGTTCAAACTTGATAACCTTTTTGGATGTGATAGGTTGGATATTGCAAAGCATATCGAATGCTTTTTCAAAAATATCGCGATGCAACTGTGCATTTGGAAACATCACATTGACTGTTGGAAAAATCTCTTCAAATTCAAACGACTGCAATAGCTGGTAGAGTTTCATATGCTTATACCTTATTATATATATAACATTCAGTTTATCAACTCTCGTTGTGAAGACTAGAACTTAGCCATCTTGATAGCATCTATAGCACACTCATCACCCTTGTTACCCAACTTGCCGCCGCTACGATCCTTAGCTTGCTGCAGATCGTTGGTAGTCAAGAGACCATAGATAACAGGAATTTCCTGAGTAGCATTCAGACGGGCAATACCGTAGGTAACACCCTCGCAGATGTAATCGAAGTGAGGAGTTTCACCACGTATCACACTACCTAAAATGATGACTGCATCATAGCCGCCATTCAAAACCATTTGATGGGCTCCATAGATAAGCTCAAAGCTGCCTGGAACAGTTTTCACATGGATATTCTCAGTGAGTGCTCCATGTTTTTCGAGTGTTTTTACTGCTCCGTCGAGCAAAGCGCCCGTTATCTCAGGATTCCATTCTGCTACAACGATACCAAAGCACATGTTACTGGCGTCTGGTATTTTAGTAAAGTCGTATTCAGATAAATTATGAAGTGCTGTTGCCATATTGATTTCGAATTGTTATCAGTACAGATTAGTTAGAAGCGCGCTCGATGTACTTGTCGATTTCGCCACTCTGTACGAGCATAGCGTTAACATACTTCTTCTTAGCATCCTGATAAAGCTTCAAAGCTTCGTCTTTCTTACCCTGGCTTTCGAGAATCTCGCCTGCCTTGATAATGAATATAGGAGAAAGACTGTTGTTTGTACCATCCTCGGCCTTGCTGTCTGCCATAGAAGCAGCCTTCTTGAAAGCATCTACAGCCTTGTCGAGCTGGTTGAGATGCGCATAAGCATCACCTAAGGCAGATTCAGCAGCAGGACTGATCATCTGGTCGTCTTCTGAAGAGAAAGATTCCAGACTCTTCTGAGCTTCTGCCCATTTGCCGAGGTTTGCATAGCAAAGGCCTGCATAGAGGTTTGCCAGGTTACCTGCATCTGTGCTGCTGTATTCGTCAGCAATCTTAGTAAAACCTACATAGCCAGCGCCATCACCCTTCAATGCCTGCTCATACATCTGGTTAGCAAAGTAGGTCTGACCCTTAGCAAGCATAGTGCTAGCCTTGTCCTCACGAGGACCTGAGATCTGAGATACATAACCGAATACACCTGCAATGATAACAATGATAGCTACTACTGCAATGATAATTGCCTTCTTGTACTTCAAGAAGAAGGCCTCACGAATGTTTAGGCTCTCTGTTTCCTGAGCCTGTACGTTGTTGTTTGCCATTTTTATTTTGCTTTTTTTATTATTCTATACTTTTTAGTTTCTGGTTTTGGGGCAATCTGCTCAATAGAAAGTTAGCTTTCAAATTGTGGAATGCCGCTAAACTTCTGCAAATTTACTCAATTTTATTCAATTATTGAAATTTCTAGCCTATTTTTTTTGTTTTTTCCTCTTTTTCTGCTAACTTTGCACTATAAAAGCAGAAAAGAGACTATGATTTTAAAGAATATTTCCATTATTAACTTTAAAAATATAAAGAGCGCCAATCTGGAGTTGTCGCCCAAAATCAATTGTCTGATAGGACATAATGGCATGGGAAAGACTAATTTCCTTGATGCCATCTACTATCTCTCTTTCTGTAGGAGTGCCTATAATTCTATCGATTCACAGATTATTACTCATGATGAGCCTTTCTTTATGCTGGAGGGAAATTATGATAATGATAAGGGGGAGATAGAGAATGTTTACTGTGGCATGAAACGGGGTACCAAGAAGCATTTCAAGAGAAACAAGAAGGAGTATAAGCGTCTTTCGCAACATATTGGGCTTATCCCTCTGATTCTGGTTTCTCCATCTGATGTTTCTCTGATAGAAGGAGGAAGTGAAGAGCGCAGAAAACTGATGGATGTGGTCATCTCTCAGTATGATTACTCTTATATAGAGGCTTTGTCCAACTATAATAAGGCTTTGCAACAGAGAAATGCTTTGCTGAAAATGGAGGAGGAGCCTGATATTACGCTGCTGGAACTTTGGGAGCAGCAGATGGCGAGTAATGGTGAATTGCTGTACCAGAAACGGCAGGCTTTCGTTGACGAACTGGTTCCGCTGTTTCAGCAGATTTATCAGCAGATTTCGGGTGATAAGGAGCAGGTCCGTCTTCACTATGTTTCTCATTGCCAGAGAGGTCCTTTGTTGGATGTTATCCAGCGCGACCGGTTTAAGGACCGTGCTGTAGGGTATTCTCTGCATGGTGTTCACCGTGATGATTTGGAGTTTTTGCTGGGTGATTATCCGATGAAGAGAGAGGGAAGTCAGGGGCAGAACAAAACTTTTGTGATTGCCCTGAAACTGGCTCAATTTACTTTCCTGCAGCGCACGAGTTCCAATACACTTCCTTTGCTCCTCTTAGATGATATTTTTGATAAGTTGGATGCTCAGCGGGTTGAGGCTATTGTGAAACTGGTTGCCGGTGACCATTTCGGACAGATTTTTATTACGGATACGAACCGTGATCATTTGGATAAGATTCTCCAGAACATGCAGGGAGATCATACGATATTCTATGTAGAGAATGGGGAAATAATAAAGTAAGAAAATGTTTAAAAGAAAAGTTAAGTCAATAGCAGAACTCTTGCCCGAATTTCTGAGAAAGGAAGGGTTGGAGACTCCTTTGCAGCAGAAACGCCTGATCATGAGTTGGGATTCTGTAGTAGGGGAAAATATTGCTGCATATTGTGGTGATAAGTTTATCAAGAACCAGACTCTCTATGTAAAGATAGAGAATGCTGCATTGAGGGCTGATCTCACGATGAGCCGTGCTACCCTTGTTCGCCGTTTGAATGAACAGGTTGGTGCACAGGTTATTGCAGATATACGCTTTTATTAATATTCCCCGCTCTATATGCTATATGATTTCGTCCATGCATATATCTGTAGGGGTAACAGGAAGGAGTCCTTCCTCTTTGATTTTCTGGAAGTCGAAACAGATTCCTATTTTATATGCATGTGGAATCTGGACAAGAAATCTGTCGTAATAGCCTTTCCCTCTTCCTAACCGGTTGCCTTTCATATCGAAACTCATACCTGGGATTACGGCAAGTTCTATCTCAGGATATTTCTCTTCCGGATAAATCTTGCCTTTCGGTTCAAGTATATGATAGGCTCCTTCCTTCAGGTCTTGAACTCCGGTATATTCTCTCAGTTCCATATTCGTATCGTCCAGCACAACGGGCAGTATCACCCGTTTTCCCCTGGAAACAAGTTGGTCTATATAATGATGGGTGTCCACTTCATCAGGAAGCGAATAGTACATCAGTATGGTTTGGGCATTCTGGAGATGCGGGTTGGAGTCTAAACGTGATAATACAGAAAGCGACAGTTCCTCAAGTTGTCTTGAGGAATACTGTCGCTTTCTGTCTTTTATGATTTTTCTTAATTCTTTCTTGTCCATGCCTTAAGCATTTGCTATCATACAATTATTATGGTGTAAGGAAGAATAGTTGTAGGGCGTATTCGCCATAGCTATCTTTGCTTTCTTCGCAGCGCGTTTTTTGGCTGGCTCTGGTTTCTTTGGAAATGCTGCATGGTTCTCAAATACCTCCAGCGTCTTTTTGATGACTGGATCATCAAGATTGATGTATTGGGTCCATGCCTGCTCGTCCAACATATTGTAGATGATACGGCTGTCGATGACACGGTCTAACAGTTTGTGTGATTTCTTGATTAAAAGATTTCTACGTTTCAAACCACGTTTATCAGCATAGCTGGCAAACTTTTCAACCATGTCCTGACTGTCAAGATAATCGGCAAGTTCCATCATCTCCTTGAAGTTGTTCAACTTCGGACGGTTATCGTCTGTATAAGTGAAGGCAAACTGCAAGATGAGACCACTCAGACTAGCCTCCTTGAAATAGGATGTCATGCCGAGCGTATCTTCAGGAACAAAGATGTCTGGGGTGATACCACCTCCGCCATAGACAATACGGCCGTTACCTGTATGATAAGCTGGTCCTGTATGCTTGATGCTATCCTGTGAGAAGAACTCTCCGTGCTGGTATCTGTCAAGCAAGTCTTGCTCATAATCCTTGTCATCGCCCAGCGTATATGGCTTCTGGATGCATCTTCCTGAAGGAGTATAGTAGCGCGCAATGGTCAGACGGATGAGGCTATGGTCAGGGAATTCTATCTGTTGCTGAACCAGTCCCTTACCAAACGAGCGTCGTCCGATGATGGTAGCACGGTCGTTATCCTGCATGGCACCCGCAAAGATTTCTGCAGATGATGCAGAACCTTCATTGATGAGAACTACCATCGGAATTTTCTGGTAGGCACCCTTACCGTCACTCATATAGTTATGTCTAGGCGATTTGCGTCCCTGTGTGTAAACGATGAGCTTCTTGTCTGGCAAGAATTCGTTTGCCATGTTTACTGCAGCCGTCAGGTAACCTCCTGAGTTATCCCGAAGGTCAATACAGAGGTTGGTGAATCCCTGCTGTGAGAGTTTGGCCAGAGCAATCAGCATTTCCGGATAGGTGTTCTCGCCAAAGTTCTTGATACGGATATAGCCAGTTTTGTCGTTTAGCATGTAGGCAGCTGTAACACTCTTTGTCGGTATTTCACCTCGGGTTACGGTAAAGGTCTGAACCTTCTTGCTTCCATATCGTATAACTCCGATTTTCACCTTGGTATCCTTTGGACCCTTCAGGCGATGCATTGCCTCCTGGTTGGTTACAATCTTGCCAACAAAAGGTTTGCCGTCTACGGCTACAATCTTATCTCCTGCCAAAAGTCCGGCTTTCTCGGCAGGTCCATTCTGTATCACATTCTGTATATGTATCGTATCTTGGCGGATGACAAACTCTACGCCTACACCCGAGAACGAGCCTTTCAGATCGTCGGTGGCCTGAGCTGCGTCTTTAGCACTGATATATACGGAATGTGGATCCAGTTCTGCTAAAATCTGTGGAATTGCCTTATCTACCAGCGAGTCGATGTTCACGGGATCTACATATTGGTCATCAATAAGATGGAGCAGGTTGTTCAGACGGTTGCTTCCACTATTGATAACGTTGAGGCGATTTCCAGAGAAATGGTTGGAAAAGAATGTTCCGATGATAATACCTATCACAACACAGAATGCCATGATGAATGGCATAAAGCGGTTGGTCTTATTCTTACTCATGTTCATAACAATTCTCTTTTTACTAACGTTTTATCTATCTTATCTCTAATCTTCTTCAGAAGATGTCTTTTCATCAGGATTGAGGTATTCTACCTTGATTCCTGCCCGTTGCATCAGTTTGATACCATCGTCCAGACGGTATTTCTCTGCATATACAACACGTTTGATGCCCGACTGTATAATCAGTTTGGCACATTCTATACATGGAGAGGCGGTGACGTAAAGCGTACTTCCCTCACTGTTATTGCTGCTGCGAGCCAGTTTCGTAATAGCATTAGCCTCTGCATGGAGAACGTATGGCTTGGTCACGTTGTTGTCCTCACAGACATTTTCAAATCCGCTCGGTGTACCATTGTAGCCATCACTGATAATCATTTTATCTTTTACAACCAGTGCACCTACCTGTCGGCGTTTGCAATAGCTGTTTTCAGCCCATATACGTGCCATTCGCAAATAGCGAAGGTCGAGCTTGGTTTGTTTGGAAAGTTCGTTTGCCATCCTCTTATCCTTTATGTTGTACCTTGATTTCGTTACGTTCCAGCAGTGCATCGATGGTTGGCTCTTGTCCACGGAACCGTTTGTAGAGAATCATAGGATGCTCTGTTCCACCCTTAGAGAGTACGTTGTCACGGAAACTTTGAGCAGTCTTCTGGTCGAAGATTCCATTCTTCTTGAATACACTGAAAGCATCTGCATCCAATACTTCTGCCCATTTGTAGCTATAATATCCTGCGGCATAACCTCCTGCCATGATGTGGGAGAACTGTACGGTCATACAGGTTTCCTGCAACTGTGGCAATATCATTGCCTTTTTCCAGGCTTCCCTTTCATAAGGCATGATGTCGGCAGTAAATTCTTTCTTCTGGGTGTAGTATGCCATGTCAAGCAATCCGAAACTTACCTGGCGCAAGCAACCGTAGGCTGTCATGAAGTTGCGACTCTTCATGATGCGCTCTATGAGTTCATCTGGCAATGGTTCACCTGTCTGATAGTGGAAGGCAAATGTACGGAGAAAATCTTTCTCTATTGCATAATTCTCCATAAATTGTGATGGCAATTCTACGAAGTCCCACCATACGTTGGTTCCCGAAAGACTCTCGAAGCGGGTATTGGCAAACATGCCGTGAAGACTGTGACCAAACTCATGGAGGAAGGTTTCTACTTCTCCTAATGTCAAGAGAGCAGGCTTTTCCTCTGTTGGCTTGGTAAAGTTCATTACCACACTTACGTGAGGACGTATGTTGTTGCCCTTATGGTCTATCCACTGTCCCTGGAATTCTGTCATCCAGGCACCTCCTTGCTTGCCCTTGCGAGGGAAGAAGTCGGCATAGAATACAGCCAGATAGCTGCCGTCTTTATCAAATACCTCGTATGCCTTGACGTCTGGATGGTATACCGGTATCTCTTTGTTCTCCTTAAAGGTGATGCCATACAGCTTGTTGGCGAGGCCGAATACACCGTCTATCACTTTGTCCAGCTGGAAATAAGGGCGAAGCATTTCTGCATCGAGATTATATTTCTCCATCTGGAGTTTATGAGAATAGAAGCTGAAATCCCATGGTTTCATTTCGAAATCTTTACCCTCCAGCTTCTTGGCAAGGGCTTCCACTTCTTTCACTTCCTTTTCTGCCGTTGGCTTATAAGCCTCTATCAGGTCGTTGAGAAGTTTATATACATGTTCTGTATTGCTTGCCATACGGTGGCGAAGAACATAGTCGGCATAGGTTTCGAAACCGAGCAACTGAGCGAGTTCTCTGCGCAGGTTTACCAGTCGTTTGCAGATTTCCAGGTTGTTCTGCTCGTTATCATGGGTACATACCGTATTGCGTGCCATATACATCTGTTTGCGGAGCTCACGCTGGGTAGAGTAGGTCATGAAAGGAGAATAACTTGGATAATCGAGTGTGAAGATCCAGCCTTCTTTTTCCTGTTCTTTGGCGGTATGCGCAGCGGCAGCTTTTGCTGTTTCTGGAAGTCCGTCGAGCTGAGCTTCGTCTGTGATATGGAGCGTAAATGCCTTGTTTTCTTTTAAGAGATTCTGTGAGAACTGCAGAGTGAGCATACTGGCTTCTTCTGTAAGTTTGCGAAGTTTCTCTTTACCTTCTTCATCTAAAAGTGCACCGCTGCGTACGAATCCGTCATAGCTGGTGTCCAGAAGCATCTTCTCTTCAGGAGTCAGTTCTCTGTTGGGATGATCGTGAACGAACTTGATGCGCTCAAAGAGTTTCTTGTTCAGCGTGATGTCGTTTGCGTGCTTGGTGAGAATCGGACTCATCTTCTGTGCAATCTCTTCCATCTCATCGCAGGTTTCAGCACTCATCATGCATGAGAAAACGTTAGATACACGGCTTAAGAGGTCGTAATAGTGTTCGCCCTTTTCTGTATCAACTCTTGCAATGGTATTCTCAAAGGTTGGTTCTGCAGGATCGTTTACAATCTTGTCTGTAGCCTCGTCATCACGGCGGATTCCCTCCATGAATGCTGGTTCATAATCTTCGAGACGGATTCGCTCGAATGGTACTGTATCGTGCGGTGTATTGTAAGGCACGAAGAATGGGTTGGTTCTATTTTGTATTGTATTGTCTTGCATATTGTTACTTTTTAGCTGCAAAGTTAGCAAAAAAAATGCTTTATTGCCTTGATAATAAACGTTTTTAACTTATATTTATCGGTCGTTATACTTTCTTTAGCGTTTGATGAGATTTTCCAGTGCAGGGATATAGATTCTGCCTCGTTCTAGCTGGATAAGTCCTTCTGCCTGTAGTTCGTTGAGGGCTTTGGATACATAGATGCGCTTTACATTCATCTCTTCTGCTAAACGGGTCATCTTGATATGAAAGATTTTCTCGCCTGCCGGGCGGACGCTGTGGCTCTCGAAGAAACGGATCAGACGCTCACTCAGTGTCTTGGCAGGAACTCTGAACAGTCTGCGGTTGTTCTTTTGGGATTGGGTGCAGACCAAGTTCAGAAGATTGATGCGGAATATTTCATATTCATCGGATAACTTCATGATCTCTTGCTTGCTGACTGACATGATGCTACAGTTGTTCTTTGCCACATAAGTGTGGGTGAAGCGCTGGGTAAGACCGAAAAGTCGTTCCAGCTGGAATGATTCCGGTGCCGAAATGTCTTCTTCTACCTGATAGCCGTAGTCATCTGCCTGGGTTATCACCTTAATGTCTCCACTGATTAAATAATATAGACGTGTACAACTGGTGCCTTCTTCAACTATAGTTTCACCCGCTTCCAGTTTTTGAAAGTCAAAACGGGTTTTACCAGCTACGTTTTGGAAGTCATAGCAAGTCATTCCCAGGAATAATGGGAGTGATAATAAACTGTCGTATAGTCTATTGGTTGACATGTAAGTTTATTTATTTAATATCTTGTTTTTGAGAGACGGTGAATACCATATCTTGTTTTGTCCTTTCTCGTCAGCATAGATGAGATATGCACAGAGGTCCGGATGCTTTTTCAGAATCTGTTTTGCGCCCTCCATTCCCATTACCATAAACGAGGTAGCATAGGCATCGGCTGTAGCACAGTTCTTGGCTAAAACCGTTGCTGATAAGATGTTATGCTGTACTGGATAGCCTGTTTTGGGGTCTATGGTATGTGCATACTTCTTGCCGTTTTTATAATAGAAGTTTCTGTAGTTGCCACTCGTAGCCATGGCTATGTCGGTAATATCAAGTACATCCTGAATTTCCTGACTCGTATTGGTAGAATCGTCTGTTGGCTTGTTGATACCAATATGCCAAGGCACTTGTTTCTCGCTAACACCGTTTACTACAATTTCTCCACCAATCTCAACCATAAAGTTGCTGATACCTTTCTTTTTCAGGAATCTGGCAACAATGTCGCTGCCATATCCTTTGGCAATAGCAGAACAGTCAAGCATGATCTTAGGATTTTGCTTGATGATGCGTCCCTTTTCCAGGGCTACTTTCTCATAACCAACCAGCGTTTTGATACTGTCTATCTTGGCTTTCGTAGGAGGTACCCCCTGCTTGAATCCAAAGCCCCAGAGGTTTACCATTGGGGCAACCGTGATATCAAAGGCTCCATTGGTTTCTTTTGAGATGCTTTCTGCCATGCGGAATACTTCGGTAAACATTTCGTCTACCTCAATATCTTTACCTTGGTTTACCTGTGTGATGACAGAGGTCTTATTGAAAGGAGACAAGGATTGGTCTACCTTCTTGAGTTCTGTTTCTATCTCTTGCTGGTAGTTGGTATCACTCTGATAGGTAATGTGATAGATGGTGCCAAAGATAAAGCCGGTATCTTTCTGATAGGGCGTATTATGCTGCTGGCGTATGATAATGATGGTACCAACGATAAGTATCAACAGAAATGGAATTTGCCAGATAAGTTTCTTTTTTTTCATTCTTTACACATTATGAAGTCTTTAAATCTCTAGGGTTACATTGAATGTTCCGCCAAGGCGTGAACCTCCCTGTTTACCGTAGCCTGGCACATACCAGGTGTTGCCTAATTCTCCATCGTTCTTGAAGAGGCGGCGTTTGTATCTGAAACTCCAACCCATACGGACGGGTCCCCAGATTTTGGCATCAATACCTATTACGCCTTCCAGCCAATGATAGTTGCAGGAAATGCCGTTTCCGCCATAGGGCGTTTCGCCGCCCCATACAGGGTCTGTAACGGGTGGGGCGCTCAGGTCATATTCATAATAGGTGCAGGCATAACGGAAACCGCCAAACAGACGGTAGTCGTCGTGTTTGTTCTTCAGAAGATTCCAGTCTACACCTAATCTGAAATAGGGAGCGCTGGTCTTGTAGGTGATTTTGGTTGCCTCATCGCTGGCATCTGCCTTTCCATAACCCAATTCGAAAACAGGATAATACTTGTCTTTCAGATTGATACGGAGAGATGCTTCGTACTGCCCATAGTCGCTAACCATCAACTGTACGGGACCTATCAGGTCAACTCCCACAGCCATACCTCTAAAAAAAGGTATGGTATCAGGCTGCTGCTCTATGATCTTCTTCTTGCTTTGGGCCTGACAGGGGAGAACACCAAATAGGGATAGCATACTAGTTGCGGCTGCCAAAATATATGTAGAAATGTGCTTTGGATGCATCATAATTTACCTCTTTTTGATTGATGACTATTGAGTCAATATAATTGTGAGTAGTCTTAACATCGGTTATCGTATGGAAGAACGATGGACTGCAGTCTACCGACTCAAAATGAGAGCGGTTTTCCTTTGATACAGTCACGGTGTCCTTGAATACTTGCTTCGATAGGGTATGTATCTCGAAAAACAATACGTCTTCATCCAGGCTGTAACTCATAGGCAGACTGAAACTGTCTACGTTTACATCCTTATTGATCAGCACACTATCTGTTCCTTCTATCTTTTTCGTAGAAATCGTTAGCGTGTCTTTTAGCGTCTTATTGTCGCCCATCAACTTGTATTTGGTATATACGGTATTGTTGAGTGGGCAGTCGAGAGATGTACATCCCATCATGGCCAGAACCATGAAAACGACGAAAGGTATTATTTTCCGCATCTTATTTCTTTTTCTATTTGATAATCGTTACGGTTTGGGTTCTGGCGGCTGATAAGGTCGCCCAGGAATCCGGCAAGGAACAGCTGGCTACCCAAGACCATCGCTACAAGAGCAATGAAGAAGTAAGGTGAATCGGTAATGAGATGTCCGTAGATGCCGTTGTGCAGGTCGATGACCTTGTCTATGCCTAAGCCGATGAGCGATAGGAAGGCAATGAAGAATACGACGCTACCCAGGAAGCCGAATACGTGCATTGGCTTTTTGCCAAAATTGCTCAGGAACCAGAGAGTCATCAGGTCAAGATAACCATTTACAAAGCGGTTCCATCCCATGAACTTTGATTTGCCGAACTTTCTTGCCTGATGATGAACAGGCTTTTCGCCTATCTTGGCAAAACCAGCATTCTTGGCTAGATATGGGATATAACGGTGCATCTCACCATATACCTCGATATTCTTAACTACGTCGAGGCGATAAGCTTTCAGACCGCAGTTGAAGTCGTGCAGATTGTGTATGCCGCTTACTTTGCGTGCAGTAGCATTGAAGAGTTTGGTAGGGATGGTCTTGCTCAGAGGATCTCCTTCTTTACGGTTCTGCTTGTAACCTGACACGAGGTCGTATCCCTCTTTCTTAATCATCTGGTAGAGTCCCGGAATCTCGTCTGGAGAATCCTGCAGATCGGCATCCATGGTGATGACAACATCGCCCTGCGCTTCTTTGAAACCACAGAAGAGTGCTGGGCTCTTTCCGTAGTTTCTGCGGAATTTGATACCCTTTACTTGCTCGTTCTTCTCAGCAAGTTCTTCTATGACGTTCCATGAACGGTCGGTAGAACCGTCGTTCACAAAGATGACTTCATAAGTAAAATCGTTTGAGATCATTACTCGCTTTATCCAGGCGAAGAGCTCTGGTAACGACTCTTCCTCATTAAAGAGAGGAATTATTACTGAAATATCCATTATCTTGTATTTATCTGTTTGTTTCTTATTTATTGTTATTTTGTATGCTGTTGTTTATTCTTCTTTGCCATTACAGCAGCAATAATCGGACTGAGTACAGCACCTGCTACCAGGTCGGTAATCATAAACATGGAAGCCCAGGCTATCGGTTTCATCATACTGACGGCATCAAGAAGGGTTTTAGATTCCTCTGCAGTTAACTGATACGCTTGTGCTACAATCTGATAGTTGGTTTGCAGTTGGTTCATGAATAGACCCGTATCCATAAACCGGAACCAAAGATATTGCACAAGGGTAAGCAGAAGGGTTGCATTGAAGAATGTCTGGATGCAATAGTAGAATGCATGACGGAAAGAGATATGTCCGTCTCTTGCATAGTCACGGAATGCCTTCAGTCGCTTGGCCACAACAAATGGGGTTGCTATGATGAGAATGTTGGAAATGAATCCCAGCATCTGGTATTGCGGGTCTACTGCCAGCATGGTGCATACGAAACTGACAATCCAGACAGCTCCGAGGATGGCGCCGTCTTGCCGGGCGAATGCTTTGGTCTGTTTTATCTTGCCTGTGTCGATGATAATCGTTTTAACCTTATGCATTTGCTGGCTTGTTTTCTTTTCTTCCTGATTCTCGTTATTTTCTGTATTCATTGTTTTTATTGTATTTCTACGGATGTAACATATCAATTTGCAAAAATACAACTTTTTTATTATATAAGGTGTAAAGGGTGGAAATATTTATATATAATTAAAGATAGATCCTCGTGAAATAGAGGTTTCAACTGTAATGTTATGAAATATAGAAGTAAAATGTATGTAAATAAAAAAAGGAACCTTCTAAAAGAAGATTCCTTTTTGAGCCTCTTGTCGGATTCGAACCAACGACCCCGAGATTACAAATCACGTGCTCTGGCCAACTGAGCTAAAGAGGCGGGTGGACAAGCGATTCATATCGCACCGCTACAACCAAGTACCCTTGCTATGTTCCCATCCTGGGGGATTCCGAGGGAGCTGGTCGTATGAGACTTGTCCGTCTCAATTTTTAAGCGGGTGCAAAGGTACGGTTTTTCTTTGAACCCGCCAAATGTTTTGCCGAAAAACTTCAGCTGTTTAACGTTTGTTTGCTAAAAATCAACTACCGTAATGCCTGATCCGCCAAATTGTACATGTTCATCTGCATAATGGGTCACATTAGGCACACTACTCAGATATTGGCGAATGAGCTGTCTTAGGATGCCATTTCCCTTTCCGTGAAGGATTCTGACTCGTGGCATTCCTACCAGGATAGCGTCATCGATGAAGTATTGTACCGCATTAAGTGCTTCATCGCCTCGCATTCCGCGAACGTCCAGATCCTGGTGGAAGTTGGATTTATGTGAGTCTATGGTCTTTCTGGTTTCCTTACTGATACCGTATGAAGCCAGATTTTCCTTGCGCTCTTCTGTCTTGTCTGCATTTTCAACAGGAGTTGTGGCATGCTCCAGACGGTTCAGGCGCATCTTGGTTCTCATTCCTCCAAATACGGCAGTTGCTGTATCTCCAGTAATGTTTTCTATCTTTCCGACAGTAGTCAGTCCCTTGATGCGCACCGTATCGCCAATCTGAATATCACGTTTACTGTCTGCTTGAGTCTTGTTCTGTGCATTCCTCAGTGCTGCTGCAGCCTTTTCCTGATTCTCTTTCTTTTCAGCCTGGCGCTTGGCATGGCGCTCTTTGCGTTGTTGAATCTGGGCTATCTTGCGGGCAATTTTGTCATCGGTCTCCTTGGTATCAATTTCTTGAACCTCTTGCTTGAAGGTATCAAGTTCCTGACGGATACGGCGGGTTTCTTCTTTTTCAGCCTGGCTTTCTTTGATTTCCCGGATGGCGTTTTCGATTCTCTTGTTACTTTCTTTCAGAAGTTCTGCGGCTTCTTCTTTTGCCTTTTTGAGAATTGCCTTTCTGCTTCGCTCAATATCCTCTATGTCGTTTTCGTACTTGGAGATTGTTTTCTCCATGTCTTTTTCACGCTGATGGATATTCTGGCGTTTGTTTTCCCAATATCGCTTGTCACGAACTATATCCTGAAGATACTTGTCGCTTTGAATGTATTCTGAACCAACGATATCTGATGCTTCCTTGATTACTTCTTCGGGTAATCCTATCTTTCTTGCAATTTCGATAGCGAAAGAAGAACCTGGTCTGCCGATAGCTAATTGGAAGAGGGCTTTCATCTCATGGCGGTCGTAGAGCATGGCGCCGTTAACTACTCCTTCATGGCTGTCGGCAAAATGCTTCAGGTTCTGATAGTGGGTGGTAATCACGCCATAAGCTTGCTGCTTGCAGAACTTGTCGAGTACAGCTTCGGCGATAGCACCTCCGATTCCTGGCTCTGTACCTGTACCAAACTCATCTATCAGAATGATGGTCTCGCCATTGGCAGCCTTCATCATATTCTTCATGTTCAGAAGATGAGATGAGTAGGTACTCAAGTCATTCTCCAGACTCTGTTCGTCACCGATATCAATCATGATGTTTTGGAAAACACCTGTCTTTGAACGCTCACTTACAGGGATGCTCAAACCGCATTGCAGCATATACTGTAATAATCCGACGGTTTTCAGACAGACAGATTTGCCGCCTGCATTTGGACCGGAGATGATAAGAATGCGTTTGTCCTGTGTAAGCATGATATCCAACGGAACTACTTTCTCGTTTTTTTTCTGTAGAGATAGCTGCAATAATGGGTGTATCGCACGGGTCCAGTCTATGTGTGGGTGGTCTTCTACCTCGGGTTCTATGGCTTTGAAGATTTCTGCCAGTTTTTGCTTGGCTTGTATCAGGTCAATGATGGCAAGGAAACGGTAACTGTCCAGAATTTCCTTGGAGTATGGGCGTACCTTGTTGGTAAAGTCGGTGAGGATGCGGATGATTTCTTTTCTCTCTTCTCCTTCCAGTTCACGTACACGGTTGTTCGCCTCTACCACCTCGGTAGGTTCTATGAAGACTGTTTTACCTGTGGCACTCTCATCGTGTACGATACCTTTGATTTTACGCTTCAGAGTAGGGATGACGGGAATAACCAGTCTGCCGTCACGCAGGGTAGGGGTAACATCTTTTTCTACGATGCCTTCGCTTTGTGCCGAGCGCAATATACTATATAAGGTACGTGAGATGCTGCCCTCTGTCTTTGCCAGTTCTCTGCGAATCTGAAGAAGTTCAGGGGTTGCATTATCTCTTATCTTGCCGAATTTGTCAAGTATCTGGTCGATGCGCTGAATCAGTTGTGGAAAAGTAACTACATCCTGTGAAAGGCGATGTAGGGCTGGGTAGGGATACTTTTTCTCTCTTTTCCATCCGTCTTCCGGCTCGTTATCGTCATCGCTGTGATTCAATATTTTCACCATATCAGCTATGGTAGACAGTGAACGTCGCAAGTCAAACAGCTCGTCCTCCTCCAGGTGACTGTTTTCTACACGGATACGGAGGATGCTCTCCCTTACATCATAGAAATATTGTAGGGGAAAGTCTTCTACTTCCTCCATCAGTCTGCGGAACTCACGCACCTGCATGAGCCATTCGTTAACTTGTTCTGCATCGCTGCTGAATGCCATCTTGTCTACTTGTTCCTTTCCGAGTGGAGAGAGGCATCTTTCGCGCAGCATCTTGCGGATTTCATTGAATCCTATCTTATTTTCAAAATTATCTGGATATATCATGGGTGCAAAGGTAGTGCAAATCGAAGACAATACAAAATAAAAAAGCATTTTTTTATTTTTATTGTTGAGATTCGGCCTGTCTTATTAGAACGTAGTGTATTTCCCTCTACCAAATGTTTGAACTGTTAAGCGTATTCTTGGCATTCCCAGGGGCAAGTTTCTTCTTAATTCCGGTAAGGTATTTTGCCCAGTTCGCATCAGTTCTTCTGTTCCAGACGTCGCCTAAAAAAGCAGCTCCGCCAAAGTTCCATGCTCTCAATTGTGGAATATATTCAGGGGTGACACCTCCTAATGCGACTACTCGCTCATTGATGATTCCATTGATGCCTGCTTCCTCTAAGTCTTTGTTAGAGAAGGAATGTTTGTAGCCTTTCTTTGAAATACTGTCAAAGATTGGACTGAGGAAAACATAATGGCAGGCAGGTTTGAGAATCGCGCTCTTTTCGTCTTTGTTCTTGGGTGATATAGTCTGGAGAGCTTGTTCTACTTCCTTAAAACTATGGCAGGATTGTGAGATGCTTCCTTGAAAGCCTTCTGGAATCTCGTGGTTTCTGCTGTTAAGATGAATACCATGAAGATGAAATTCCTGACAAAGTTCGAAGTGATCGTGTACTACGATCTTTTTATGCCATTTCTTGTCGATTTCCTGTATCAGTCGCTTACATTCCTCTATATTTGATTCTGGTTTGCGCAGGTGTAGCAGGTCTATACCTGCTTTAAAGAGTTGGTTGATATAGGTTGATTCATTCTCTATAAAATCGGGCAGAGTGATTACTATCCATTTCATATTCGTTGTGACTTTATTTGTTTATATAAAGGTGTTGGCTGTTATTTGATAAACAGTGCGTTGGGTTCATAGAAATGATTCACCGGACCATGACCTTTTCCTATCTGTACATCTTTTCCTGCCAGAATTGCGCCTGAAAGATAGGTCTTTGCCATGGTGATAGCTGTATTCATATCCATTTCTCTTGCCAGATAAGAAGTGATGGCTGAGGATAGGGTACAACCTGTACCGTGGGTATTACGGGTGTTTACGCTAATGCCTCGATAACTGGTAATAGGTTTTCCGTCTTCGAAGAGGTAATCAATCTTTTCTGCTCCCTGGAAATGGCCGCCTTTGATGAGTACATATTTACAGCCTAACTTACTGATGGCTAAAGCTGCGTTCTGGATGTCTTCCTTATTCTGTATCTTCATTCCTGCCAGTATCTCTGCTTCCGGGATGTTAGGTGTTAGCAGGGTAGCTAGTGGTAATAACTCCTGTATGAAAATGCTGAGAGCGTCCTCCTGCATGAGTCTGCAACCACTGGTGGAAACCATCACAGGGTCTATGATAAGATGCTGATAATTTCCTTGGTATCTTTTCAGGGTTTCTGCGATTGCTTGGATGGTGGCACGGTCGTTCACCATACCTACTTTGATGGCATCTGGGTGGATGTCGTCCATCACAGCTTCTATCTGGCCCTTTACTATTTCGGGGTTGATGTCTTGGATGGCATAAACTCCCAGGGTGTTCTGTACGGTAATGGCTGTAATGGCCGATGCGGCATATACGCCTAGTGCTGACATTGTCTTGATGTCAGCTTGTACGCCGGCTCCTCCGCAACTGTCAGAGCCAGCTATTGTCATTGCTGTATAATATTTCATAATTCCTATTAACTTCTTGCTTTTCCTCTAAAACTGTTTCTTACCAGGGCTGATTCACAGGTCTCACAGAGATGTTCTGTGGCTTGATGGTGCTTGAAACCTTCTATCATGGCTTGGGCACGGGGTGAAGCCAGAATTTCTTCCAACGATTGTTCAAGCAGGTTCCCAAGTGCAACATCTCCGTTGTGGTCCAAACAGCAGGGTACCAATGTTCCGTCTGCCAATACGCCTATCTGTTTGAGTAGGGCTTTACAGAAAACTTCTCTTTTTTCTTCTCTGATACCTGATTTCTGATTTCCTTTTATCATTTCCTTTTCTTCGATATGGTTATCAAAGTTGGGCCATTCGAATTTCCTGTCAAACTCCAGATAGAGATTATTGGCAAGTCTGTAACCGTCAGGTCGTTCTTTCCAGGGTTTGGGAACAAATTTTTCGATGTGCTCCATTACTTCTTCATTTTCCCGGTCTTTTGCTCCTTGGTTCCAAAGTCTGAGAACTATGCAGGTTCCTTTCTCTGCTGCTTGGGTTGAAAAAGTCATCACCTCATTCATGTAACTGGCAAGCTCTCCCTTGGCATTACTCTCGTGTGAGTGGAGCGAGAGCTGTATTTTGTGGGGAAGTGTGTCAAGGAGATCCATAGCTTTGGGTAGCAGAGTGCCGTTGGATGTAAGTACGGTTTTGAAACCTTTCTCTCTTGCCATATTGATAAACTCGGGTAGAAGAGGGTGTAGCAGGGGTTCGCCCATAATGTGGAAATATAGGAAACAGACCTTCCCGCGTATCTTGTCGGTGAGCAGGTCGAATTCCTCAGCACTCAACTGTCTTTTCTTCCTTGTATGTTTTGGACAGAAGTGGCAGTTGAGATTACATGTATTAGTGATTTCTATGTAACAGCGATCTATCATTGTCATGTCTTTTCTTGCATATAGCTTACTTTTTAGCAAAGTTACATGTTTTCTTTGATATGACCAAATAATATAGCATAATTTTGCATTTGAAGTCTTCTTGTCGTGGATAGTGAATGAATATGAAGGAAATATACAAATACGGAAATAAAAAAAGCCTTCTGAAATTTCTTTCAGAAGGCTCTTGCGGAGAGAGAGGGATTCGAACCCCCGGTACCTCTCGGTACGACGGTTTTCAAGACCGTTGTAATCGACCACTCTACCATCTCTCCATTGTTTTAGTCTGGATGACTATAGCTTGGTTTTCTTAAGCGGTTGCAAAGGTACTACTATTTTCTGGTTCCACCAAATTTTTTGCCAACTTTTTTTCGTTTTTCTTCAAAAAAATGCGTTTTGGGGGCTAATAAGTGGCAAAATTGGCAAAAAATAGAGAGGTAAGGCTGAAAAAGACAATAAAAAAGGGCTACCGCCGTAGCCCCAATCTTGATAACCTTAAATCTAATACTATGAAAAACACACTGCAAAAATACAAAATATATCTATTCGTTATGTCAAAAGAATAGAAAATCTGTATTTTGAAAGGGTGCTTTAATATTTTTTAAACCTTAGAGGTAACCTTTCTGCTTAAACTCTTCCATCAGTGGCAAGGCTAAAATCTTGGCATCAGGATGTGGTGCACCGGTAGTACCTAATGCGCGAAGGTCGAAGAAATGTTTCCAGTCACTCACGAAAGCGGTATGAACCAGTTCTGTGTTGCAGTCCAATGGTAGGATGGCTCGTGCTTCCTGTGGTTTGCAACCTGCCTCTATCAGTTTCATGTAGGCATATTCGGCAGCCTGATTGGCGAATATCCAAGTTGTGAGTTTACTCCATTCAGCTGTTCTTCCTTCTGCAATGTCAGCACACATATCTTCTATTCGGTAGTCGCTGGGATCTTGTGAACCATCGAAGCCTTCTGCTTCTACCCATGTAGGCAGGTTGATGGTAATCTCGTTATCAAACTTATTCTTCGAATAGTTGCAGTATCGGGTACTCTGCTCTGCCATAGAGTTGGCACGATGACGGTTATATTCTCGGGTTATGGAAATCTGAGTAGTAAAATGAACGGTAATACGGAGTTCGTGCTTACCTTCTTCATAGTTGCTGAGGTATTTCAAATCATCCATCGCTTTGTTTTCTGCCAATACTCGGAGATTGGTTGTAATATAGTCTTTGCCGTCTAAAGTTTTCAGACGTGAGAACTTGTTGTGGGTATAAAGCGGCAACTCTCCATGTTTGCATACCAGATACACGGTTCCATGTTCCAGCATGGCAAAGTGTTCACTCTGCACCATCCGATCCACGAAAGGTTTGGCAGAATTCACTGTGGTATTATTCTCACTTTTATAGCATACTCTTCCTGCTCGTTCTATCTGCTGGTAGATACCGAGCTCACCTGGTTTCTGTAACCAGATTTCATACGATGGTCTTTGTATTTTCATTTCTTTTTGTTTTTTGTTCTGTCTGCAAAGGTACATTATTTTGTGCATACGGCAAAATAATTCATGGCTTTTTTCGTCTTATATATAATTAAGGTATAATAATTAGTAAATATGGAGATAAAACCAATAGCATATTTTCGTTCTCCCTTCAGTAGCAAGTTTGGCATACCCAAACAGGCTGGATTGGTAGCAGAACTGGAAGGACAGATTGTTTTGGAACCCGAATTTCGTAACCCTGATGCGCTGCGTGGCATGGAGGGCTTTGATTATCTTTGGCTGATTTGGGAATTTTCTGCCAATAGACACAAAGCGCACAGTCCGGTTGTTCGTCCTCCTGTGTTGGGAGGCAATGAGAAGGTGGGTGTCTTTGCCACTCGAAGTCCTTTCCGTCCCAATAATATAGGTCTTTCATCGGTAAAAATTTCTCATATCGAATGGGAGACTCCTTATGGTCCTGTCATTCATGTTAAGGGAGCTGATCTTATGGACAAAACACCGATATTTGACATTAAGCCTTATGTTGTTTATGCCGATTCTCATCCTGGGGCAAGGAGCGGTTTTGTTGATGACCGCAAATGGCAGAAACTTGATGTAGAGATTTCTGAAGATGTAGACAGGCATCTGCGTCTGCAGGGATTGAATGCAGAAAAGATTGAAATATTGAAAGAGGTACTTGCCCAAGATCCCCGTCCGCATTACCAGAAAGACCCTCATAAGGTCTATGGAATGCCTTATGAGGGTCTTGATATTCATTTCACGGTTTGCGATCATACGCTTACTGTTGTCAAGTAGACTTCTTGAATATGTTGAGTAGAAAATTTACTTTGCGAAACTTTCAAAACGTACGTTTTCCAACAGAATTTTGCAGGCAGCATCGATATTCTTGGCTTCCTTGGTGTAGAAGATATTGGAGTTCTTGATGGTGATATCGTGTACCATACCTTCTGCACCATGTGCTTCAATACCTGTTTTGCAACCTCGTACGTAGATGTTGCTCATGTGGATATCCTGAAAGTTTGGCAGGAATTCCTGCTTTACGGGAGTTGTCTGCTTCTGGGCACCTACATGGTTGTCAAAATAAGTGGTCTCAAAGGTGATGGCTGCATCCTTGATATCGGTCATGTAGATATGGTCGATATAGATGTTCTCTGATGTTCCACCTCTTTTCACTGCACTTTTAAAGCGTAAACCGGTATCTGTTCCCTGGAAAGTATTGTTGCGAACAACAATATTCTTCATGCCGCCAGAGAACTCGCTGCCGATAACAAAACCTCCATGGGCATGGTATACGGTGTTGTCCTGGATATTGATGTTTTCACAAGGACCTGCTGCCACACCTGCTGCGCCTGCGCCACCCTTCATGCAGATACCATCATCACCAGCATCAATCACATTGTTTACGATGAGTACATCCTTACAGCTTGAGATGTCAATCGCATCACCGTTCTGGGCATTCCATGGACATTTTACGGTGATTCCGTCGATAGTCACATTCTTGCATCGGGTAGGGATGATTTGGAATTTAGGACTGTTCAGAAGTGTAACACCCTGTACGAGTACATTCTCGCAACTGGTGAATCTGATCATGTGTGTTCGGGTTTTCTCCTGTGCGTCCATATTCTCTGCCACGTTAGGTTGATGTTTCAGATTGAATGGATACCAGATGTCACCTTTTTCATTAAGAGTTCCGCCCATAGCCTGGAATTCTTTCCATTCTACGTCACTAACCTTACTGCGCTTTACCGGTCTCCACCATTCGCCGTTTCCGTCAATGGTGCCCTCGCCTGTGATGGAGATATTCTTTCTCTTGCTGGCATTGATGGCAGGAGTTGCACGGTTTTCTTTCTTTCCCGTAGTCTCGTCTATCTTGAAGTGGTCGTTCTTGTCTTCTGAAAGAACGATGATGGCATTCTTTTCCAGATGCAGGTCAATATTGTCCTTCAGTGAGATGAGACCGGTGAGGTAGATACCTGCAGGCACATTAAGATGACCGCCGCCCATTTTGTTCAGTTTGCTGATGGCTTTGGCGAATGCCTGGGTATTCATGGTGAGTCCGTCACCATTACCGCCACATTCTAAGATACTGACATGATTGTCTGGGATGCTAGGCAATGTAGGTTGCTCCATCTGAACTGGTAAGTTCTGATAATACTTACTGTAATCTTTGGCATTGGCTGTCACAAATGAGAAACAGACCAATAAAGCTATTAAAATCTTCTTCATAAGCTTTTTAAGTTTAGTTTGTTTAATAAATTCTATACTTTGTCTTGTTTGTAATATCTGTTACCTTAAGGTGTGGATATAAAAAAAAGACGGCCCTAACCACAGTTAGTAACCGCCTTTTATGAAAGGAGGAGTGGTACCACCAGGAATCGAACCGGGGACACAAGGATTTTCAGTCCTTTGCTCTACCAACTGAGCTATGGCACCATCTTGCTTTTTGCGGTTGCAAAGGTACAATAAATATTTTAATTGAGCAAGAGAAAACGAAATATTTTCTCTTGCTTAATGTTTATTAACTAAATATCCCCTTGCTTGAAATTAATCTTTCAGCGGATTCCAACCTTGTGCTTTCAGTTCAAATTCCTGTCCGTCTCTGGTAATGAGGAACTTGCCCAGATTTTCTTTGGTGATGTAGCCAATCTGCCTTACACCCTCCATAGTCTCAATCTTCTCGTGGTCACCGATAGGTACGGTAAAGAGAAGTTCATAATCTTCGCCACCATTCATAGCACAGGTGGTAAGGTTCATATTGAATTCTTCTGCCTGCACGGCTGTCTGGTAGTCGATAGGTATGTTCTTCTCATATACTCTGCATCCGCAATGACTCTGTTCGCAGATATGCATTAATTCACTGCTCAGACCATCGCTCACATCCATCATGGCTGTAGGACGGATACCTGCCTCACGCAGTTGTGCTATCACATCTCCGCGTGCCTCAGGCTGCAGTTGTCTTTCCAGGAGATATTCCTTGCCGGCGAAATCTGGCTGGAAGTTGCGCATATTCTCTAAGTCTCTGTTCAGAAGAGCCAGTTTCTCGTTATCACCATTTGCTTTAGCCTCAGCCATCTTCTTTCGGATATCTTCTATCTGTCCGTAGTATACAGCCTTTTCGCGTTCCAGCAGTTGAAGTCCCATATAGGCACCGCCTAAGTCACCCGACACACAGATCAGGTCTGTTTCCTTGGCTCCGTTGCGGTATACGATTTCTTCTTTTGCTGCTTCTCCGATACAAGTAATACTGATGGCTAAACCGGTGAGAGAAGAGGTAGTATCACCTCCCACGATATCTACTCCCCATTTGTCGCATGCCATTCGAAGACCCTTATAGAATTCATCAATGTCTTCTACTTTGAATTTTTTACTCAATGCTATGCTTACTACCATCTGACGTGGGGTTCCGTTCATAGCAAAGATATCACTGATGTTTACCATTGCACTCTTGTAACCCAAGTGAACCATGTCAATATAGGTAAGGTCGAAATGTACGCCCTCCATCAGCATATCTGTAGTCATGAGCACCTCCTTGTCAGGATAATGCATCACGGCACAATCGTCGCCTACACCATAAACTGTAGACTCGTTTTTCTTTTCATAACCTTTGGTGAGATGGTTTATAAGACCGAATTCACCTAACTTTGAGATATCCAAAATAAATAATAGTTTATAATTTATACTTAAGATCTGCGGATGATTTCTCGCATAATCTCTGTCATCTTAGGCTGTGCGGCATTGGCTGCAATCTGCACCTCCTCATGACTGACTTCTACAGGTACATCGAAACCGCCAAGATCGGTGATGATGCTGATGCCGAAAACCTTGATTCCACAATGGCGGGCAACAATCACTTCAGGTACAGTACTCATACCTACGGCGTCACCACCCAATACACGATACATGCGATACTCTGCCGGTGTCTCGAAGGTAGGTCCCTGAACGCCAACATATACACCATGCTTTGCATCAATTCCCTTCTCCTTAGCGATATCGTCGGCAAGGTCGCGGAGTTTCTTGTCGTATGCTTCGTGCATATCCGGGAAACGTGGACCGGTAGGGAAGTTCTTTCCGCGCAATGGATGTTCTGGGAAGAAGTTGATGTGATCATCGATAATCATCAGGTCTCCAATCTGGAATTCCGGATTCATACCGCCCGAAGCGTTGCTTACAAAGAGGGTTTCAATGCCCAACTCGTACATCACACGTTCTGGGAAGGTTACAGCCTTCATGTCATATCCTTCATAGTAATGGAATCTTCCTTCCATAGCCATGATGTCTTTACCTCCTAACTTACCGAAAATCAGTTTGCCTGCATGACCTTGAACGGTAGATACTGGGAAGTTTGGTATTTCACTATATGGAAATTCATAACTGTCAGTTATTTCTGAAGCTAATTGTCCGAGACCGGTTCCCAGTATGATTGCTGTCTTCGGACTTGTTGTCATCCTTTCTTTTAGCCAGGATGCTGTTTCTTGAATTTTTTCGTACATAGCTAATGATTTTGTCGTTAAAATTATCTTCTTGTTCCAGCATGAAACTAACCTTAATAGGCAGTTCGTATATGCTTTTCTTAACTATTTCATAGAGTCCCTCTGTCTCTTTTAGTCTCACGGCATCTTTCTCTGTCGTGATAATCAGACGGGGTTCTGGCATCTGTTCAAACGCTTCGTTGATGCGTGTGATGTCTTTATTCTTAAAGCGATGGTGATCACCGAAACTCAGCGACTGCATACTCTTGACCATTGGCTTCAGGTCGTGTTCCATCTGCTTAGGCGATGCGATACCAGTAACCAGCAGAGCATGGTAGTTTTTCAACTCCTCCTTGGCTATCTGCTGATCTTCGAAAACTCCCTTTGGCGTATCATAGTTGATGCAGGTGAAGTAGAGCTTCTGGAAAGGGTAAAGGTCCATAGCCTTGGTGAGTACTCGAAATTCCATTGGCTTCAGGTCCTTTGGACATTTAGTGATAATCACAATGTCTGCACGGTTCTTACCGCTTAGAGGTTCTCTCAGTCTTCCTGCCGGCAACATCTTGTCATAGATGATCAGACGGTGGTAATCTACCAGCAGAATGTTGATACCTGGCTTCACATAGCGATGCTGAAAGGCATCATCCAGTAATACTACATCTACATCCTTGGTCGGTTCTTCATTCTGCAACTTTTCGATTCCTCTCACACGCTTAGCGTCTACGGCTACATAGATATCGTCAAACTTGCTGTGCATTTGGAAGGGTTCATCGCCAATCTCTGACATTGTCGTATCTTTATCTGCCAGCACATAGCCACTGGTCTTTCTTTTGTAACCACGTGATAGCACAGCTATCTTTACCTTGTCGTGCAACAAGCGTATCAGATACTCCACATGGGGAGTCTTGCCCGATCCGCCCACCGTGATGTTACCCACAGAAATGATCGGGATTGAGAATGACTGACTCTTTTTCAGTCCGATATCGAAGAGCCAATTGCGAAATCTGACCATGCCGCCATAAATCCAACTCAGTGGTAGCAGCCAGTCGTTGATCTTGATAAGATCGCCTTCTGTTCTCATGTCTGTTTCCTTTCTCTTAATTCGGTATGTCTATATATTAATGTACGCATACCTTATTATAAATGTTATTGTATGTTCAGTACGTAAGGAAGTGCAGCCTGTATAGGCTCTTTCTCCTTCATATTGCGTATCATGATGAATGGCTGGTAGAGATCACCCAATGCCAGACGCAACTGTTCGTCGAGATATGTTCCCTTGTTTCCACCCGCCATATCCAGCAACTGTTCCATCCATCCAGCCAATGCCGGATATTCTACCGCCTGATAACTGCTGAGATGAGCCAATTCTGCAGCCTTGTCGATGGCGTCGCTCAAGCCGCCGAATCCATCAATTAACTTGATCTTCTTGGCGTCTGTACCCAGCCATACTCTTCCTTGAGCAATCTTCTCAACCTGTTCGGTATTCATTCTTCTGCCCTCAGCCACACGATTGCGGAAGAGGCTATATCCACGGTTCACATAGTTTTGCATGCTGGCAATCTCTTCTGCACTCCATGGGCGTGACATGCCTGCAGAGGCATAGGCACTGTTGCGGTTAGTCTTCACTTCATCATACTTGAAGCCTAACTTCTTTGTCATCAGGTCACTGAAATCTGGCAGGGCTCCAAAGATACCGATGCTGCCGGTCAATGTTGTAGGTTGTGCCATAATATATTGGGCACCCATACTCATATAATAAGCACCCGATGCTGCCATACCACCCATTGATACCACTACCGGCTTCTTTTTATTTAATTCTTTAACTGCTCTCCAGATCTGTTCCGAAGCATAGGCATCGCCACCGCCCGAATTGATACGCAGAACTACGGCCTTTACCTGACTGTTATCTGCAAGTTCCTGAAGGTCCTTGATGACCTTTGTACTTACTATCTGTTGCTCAGAATCATAGATGCTAGGAGTCTCCATCCTGACAATGGACCCCTGACAGTAGTATACGGCAATCTCTTCGCCCATCAGATTCGAGTCGTCTATAGTCATATCTACGTCGTTATAGTCAACCTGATTGATGGTATCGTCTGCCTTCAGTCCTAACTGTTTCTTTACCACGTCTCTGATTTCATCATAATAGCAGAATCCATCTACCATCTTTCGAGATTTCAGTAGTTTGGTATCATCAAACACCATCAGCCCGTCAGCATAGCGGTTCAGTGAATCCTTGCTGATGTTTCTGCTTTTGCTCACATCTCCCAACATCTGTAGCCAGAGTCCACTAATATAGCGTGAAACCTGCTCTCTGTTGGCATCCGACATTTTGTCTTCGGTGTATGTTTCAGTATAGCTTTTGTATTTGCCTACCTTCACTACCGTAAAGTGAACGCCAAACTTGGCTGCTACATCTTTGATATATTGTGGCTGCGATGCAATACCATGCCAGTCCACATTGCCTTCTGGGTTTACATATACCTTGTTGGCAACCGAAGCCAGATAATATCCACCCTGTGAGAGAGCATCACCATATGCGATAATCCATTTGCCGCTCTTCTTGAAATCAGCAAGTGCATTTCTGATTTCCTGCAAAGTGGCATAATCTGTCTCCAAGATACCCGTTTCCAGATAGATGCCCTTCACTTTATCCTCATTCTTTGCCTTGCGGATAGAAGAGAGAATCCTGTTCATGCCTAGGTTGTTAAACTGCTCGCCTGTCAGTTCGCCGAGCCAGTTGTCTTCAGTACGGTCTTCAATCTGTCCTTGTAGTTTCATCACCATCACCGCATTGTCTTTCAGTGCCGGTTTACTGTTGCTCGATGCTACCATTCCGATGATACAGATGAATCCCAGGATGGTCATAATCAGCCCGAAGGCAAACAGTCCTACGATAGTGGCTGCCACGTTCTTGAAAAAATCCTTCATTATTCTATGTCAATATTTTATAAGTGAGACTCCTAAATAAATGCCAGCGGCAGAAGAGAGATGTTTTCTCCGATTGCCGTTTACAGCAATTTTTCTGCAAATATAGCAAAAAAGAACCAATAATCAAAGCGATTGGAACAAAAACACCAAAAAAAGAAGAAAAAATAACATAGGGTTAACGAAAAAATGCCTATCTTTGCATTATCTTAGCAAAACAGAATAAAGATATAAACAACATAACAAAAAAGAAAAATGAAAAAGACAATGATTTTTTTTCTTCTGATGCTGACAGCAATTACAGCATCAGCTCAATCTACCGCTCGCAAGTTCGTATTGAAGAACAGTAGCGACGGTCTGAGTGAACTCACCTGTTATCTTCCTAAGAATCCTTCAGGAAGAGCTGTAGTAGATTGTCCTGGAGGTGGGTATTCTCATCTTGCAATGGACCATGAGGGGCATCAGTGGGCAGAATATTTCAACAAACAGGGTATTGCTTTCTTCGTCTTGAAATACCGTATGCCTAAGGGTAACCGCAATGTTCCGTTGAGTGATGCTTATCAGGCGATGCGTACCGTTCGTGACAGTTCTGTAGTATGGAGAATAAACAAGGATGATGTTGGTATCATGGGCTTTTCTGCCGGTGGACATTTAGCTTCTTCCGTCAGTACTCATGCTGAGGCGGCTGTGCGACCTGATTTCTCGATTCTTTTCTATCCGGTGATTTCAATGGATGAGCGTATCTCTCATAAGGGATCATGTGTGAATTTCTTGGGTGAAGAGCGTAATACCAATAAGAAACTGGTAGAAGAGTGGTCTAACGACAAGGCTGTTCGTCCTAATCTTACCCCTCGTGCCATCATACTGATGTCTTTTGATGATAAGGTTGTTCCTCCTGTAACCAATGGCGTAGCCTATTATTCTGCCATGAGCAAGGCGGGCAACGAGTGTACCATGCACATCTATCCGACTGCCGGACATGGATGGGGGTTCCGCGATGCTGCCCATGGTTTCCCATATCACGACCAAATGCTGAATGACCTTACCTGTTGGCTCAACAGGCTTCCGTCTAAGTAATCTAAGTAATAAGTAAAGAGAATACCTAAAAAGAGGGTGTGTCATAAGTTAATGATACACCCTCTTCTTGTTGCTGGAAGAGCTAGGTTATGTTGTTGGAAGAGCTAGGTTATGTTGTTGGAAAAGTTAGGATATGTTGTTGAAAGAGTTAGGATATGTTGTTGAAAGAGCTAGTATATCTAGTATATGTTGTTGGAAGAGATAGAATATGTTGTTGAGACAGTTAGTATCTCCGGTCGCACAACAGCTGTTGTGCGCTTGCATAACAGCTGATATGCGCATGCACAACAGCTGATGTGCATGCGGTGACCAACTGTTGTGCGCCAACTATTTTCCAAACTTATGGCACATCCTCTTTTTCTTTTTATAGACTCCTAATAAGCATTCTTGTCAGGGCAGATAATGCTCTTGGCTGTCATGAAGATAATCTTGATATCAAGCCAGAACGACCAGTTCTCTATATACCAGATATCACGGCGGATACGTTCCTCCATCTGCCAGAGCTCCTTGGTCTCACCACGGAACCCGGTAACCTGAGCCCAACCTGTGATACCTGGCTTGGAGAAGTGGCGAACCATATACTTATCTATCAGGCTTCCATACACCTCTGTATGATGCAGCATGTGAGGGCGCGGACCCACAATACTCATGTCTCCCTTAAGAACATTGAAGAATTGAGGAAACTCATCTATGTTCGTCTTTCTCATAAAGTTGCCGAAAGCAAATTTACGTGGGTCGTTCTTTGTTGCCTGTGCCTTGTCTGCATCCTTGTTCACATGCATGGAACGGAATTTAAGACAGTAGAAGGTATCACCATTCAGACCCGTTCTTGCCTGTTTGAAGAAAATTGGACCAGGACTCTGAATCTTGATGATGAGAGCTATGAATGGAATGAATGGAAGAATGCACAAACATGCAAGCCCGCTCACCACGATGTCAAAGCTACGCTTGATAATGCGGTTTGACGTGCTTGTTAGGGATTCTATGCGGTTTGAATATACCGTCCTTCCCATGAAATTCTGGGCATCAAGATGCAATTTGTACTCACCAAACACACGTGGCAGGTAGTAGAAGTGTATCACATTCTTATCACAGAAGTGTATGATATTGATGATTTCAGGATCTTTATGCGACAGGCAGCAGAAAACCTCGTCAATACTGGAAGGATCACCATTGATGGTATCATTCATGGTAGAAGAGATAATCTCTTTGAGCTGTTTTATGTTTCCTATTCTTTTCAACCCTTCCGGATTATCAGTGATGTCTTCATCTGCATAATATCCTTTTACGATATAACCTGCCGAGGGATCTTCTGTCATCGTCTTGTACATTTCGCTCACGGCAGGATCGTTACCTACAAAGATGACGGTGCGTGAGTTGCGGCCCTTAGAGCGGAAATACTTTAGTAATTTGAACTCGCAGAGTCGGCTTATGATGAGAGACAGATAGAATGTTATGCCGAAGATAATGCTGAAGGAGAACATCTTTCCCCCGTGACCGAGTAGTCTTGAGAAGGTAAAGAAACAGAATGTTGTTGCTGCAGCCAGATATAAAGTACGCTTTGTAACCTGCAGGAACCCGATCTTTCTGACATGAATGATGGTGGAATAGAAGTATTCGCCTAGGAACAAGGCTGCATTGGCAACAAAAAAGGTAATCTTTGTTGCTTTGTCGAAATACGCGGGTATGAGTTCTTGACCATATTGGGTATAGAACAACAGTACGATGTTGAGAATAACGAAATCGGCACCTATCACCAGTCTCCTTATCATTTCATTTCCTTTATAATGCTTGTTCGTCATTTGCTTATGTTTTTTATACTCCTAGTTATTTATATATCTTTTTAAGATATTTGAGGTATGCTTAAACTGATATTTGGTCGCAAAGATAATAATAATAGTTGAAAATCGGAAATAAATCAGCAAAAAAATATCGAAATAGACCAACTTGAACCAACTTGAACCAGCTTTTCTTGTTTTTAATCTGTTTAAATGATGGTTTTTCTTCCTTTTTACTTTCTTGCGCATATCTAGGTATTTTTATATGAATAGGTAGTTTTTTTAGAAATTGCTTGGTGGTCTCAAAAGAAAAACGTACTTTTGCAGCCGGATTATCACGGATGATTCTTCTTTGAGACCTGTTGGTACAGGGAGTAAACTCCTGATGTGATGCAGTCTCTCACTGTTAATTTGTGAAATCTTAAGTATGAACAATAAACGATTTAGATAGTAATAATATGCAATTAATTTTATTATCGGGTGGCTCGGGTAAAAGGCTCTGGCCACTTAGCAATAATGCTAGAAGCAAACAGTTCTTGCCATTGCTCGAAAAGGAGAATGGGGAGATGGAAAGTATGGTTCAGCGCGTGGTACGTCAGGCTCAGGAAGCAAGTCTGACCAACGATATTACGCTTGCTACAAACGCCAGTCAGCTGGATATCATCCAGAACCAGCTGGGAGAGCGGGTTTCTGTGGTTACCGAACCCGAGAGGCGTGATACTTTCCCTGCTATCGCTTTAGCTGCAAGTTATCTGAAACTGAAGAAGAAATGTGAGGATGATGAGGTTGTGGTTATTATGCCTTGTGATCCTTATACCGAGTTGGAATATTTCCATACCATAGCCCGTATGGTGGAATGCGTGGAGAAAAACGTCGCCGACCTCGTGCTGATGGGTATCAAACCTACTTATCCAAGTGCAAAATATGGTTATGTGGTTCCTTTTGCTGAAGGAGAGAAGTATCAGATAGTGAAGAGATTTACCGAGAAACCGGATGTGCCTACAGCAGAGAAACTCCTGGAGGAGGGTGCTTACTGGAATGGTGGTGTCTTCGCTTTCCGTTTGGGCTATATGATGCAGATTGTACGTAAGTATATGCAGAGTGAGAACTTTGAAGATACTCGTGCAAGATATAGCGAATTTCCAAAAATCTCTTTCGACTACGAGGTGGCGGAGAAGGCTGAATCGGTAGCGGTAGTACCGTTTAATGGTGAATGGAAGGACCTGGGTACCTGGAATACACTCACTGATGAGCTGCATCATGCCAGCATCGGTAATGCGGTGATGGGAAGTCATTGCGAGAATACGCATGTCATCAACGAACTCCAGTTGCCTCTGTATGTGGATGGCTTGAAGGATGCTGTTGTTGCAGCGAGTCCTGATGGCATCTTCGTCTGTGCAAAGAAATATTCCGAGGACATCAAGAAGGCGGTAGAACATCTTACTCCGCGTCCGATGTATGAGGAAAGAAGGTGGGGTACTTATCGGGTGATTGACGATTCTGAGTATGCTGACGGCAATCATTCGCTCACCAAGAGTATTACCTTGAAGCCAGGTAAGAATATCAGTTATCAGCTTCATCACCATCGTTCTGAGGTGTGGACATTCGTAGAAGGTGAGGGCATCTTTGTACTTGATGGTGAGGAGAAACATGTGAAGGCTGGTGATACCGTGGTGATTCCTCTGGAGCATTATCATGCCATCAAGGCGATTACACAGCTGACTTTCATCGAAGTTCAGAATGGTAATCCACTGGTTGAGGAGGATATTGAAAGATTCGATTATCAATGGAAAATGAAATAAAACACAAGTTTTTGTGATATAATGTCAGTATTTGAACGTGTCAAAGTGTCAGTATGGATGCTTTGGCACGTTTTTCGTATACTGGCGGGGTGACGGGTAGCAATACCTGTTGGCAAAATAAATGTATAACAATTAAAATATTATAGAATCATGAACATTAAACCATTAGCAGACAGAGTGCTGGTACTTCCCGCACCAGCTGAAGAAAAAGTAGGTGGAATTATTATCCCTGATACAGCAAAAGAGAAACCACAGCGTGGTAAGGTCGTTGCTACAGGTAAGGGTACGAAAGACGAAGAGATGATTCTCAAAGAAGGTGATACCGTACTCTATGGTAAGTACGCTGGAACAGAACTCGAATTCGATGGTACTAAATATATCATGATGCGTCAGAGCGATGTACTCGCTGTAGTAGAAGAGTAATTCTTAAAGGTAAAAAAAGTAAAAAGATAAAAAAAATTTTTGCAGATATTTATTTAAACATTATTAGAAAGAATATATTATGGCTAAAGATATTAAATATAATATGGATGCCCGCGACCTCTTGAAGAAGGGTGTTGATCAGTTGGCAAATGCAGTAAAGGTAACTCTCGGTCCTAAGGGACGCAACGTGGTAATCGAAAAGAAGTTTGGTGCTCCTCAGATTACTAAGGATGGTGTTACCGTGGCTAAGGAAGTAGAGTTGGAGAATAAATTCGAAAATACTGGTGCTCAGCTTGTTAAGAGCGTTGCCAGCAAGACTGGTGATGATGCCGGTGATGGTACAACAACTGCTACTATCCTGACTCAGGCTATCGTAACAGAGGGCTTGAAGAACGTTACTGCAGGTGCAAACCCAATGGACTTGAAGCGTGGTATCGACAAGGCTGTAGCTGCTGTTGTTGCCTTCATCAAGGAACATGCTGAACAGGTAGACGACAACTACGATAAGATTGAGCAGGTGGCTACTGTTTCTGCCAACAATGATGCTGAGATTGGTAAGCTCTTGGCTGACGCAATGCGCAAGGTTTCTAAGGATGGTGTCATCACTATCGAGGAGAGCAAGAGCCGTGATACCAACATCGGTGTTGTTGAGGGTATGCAGTTTGACCGTGGTTATTTGAGCGGTTATTTCATGACTGATGCAGACAAGATGGAGTGTGTAATGGATAACCCATACATCCTTCTTTATGATAAGAAGATTTCTAACTTGAAGGAGTTCTTGCCAATTCTCCAGCCTGCTGCTGAGAGTGGTCGTCCTTTGTTGGTTATCGCTGAGGATGTTGATTCTGAGGCTTTGACTACTTTGGTAGTTAACCGTTTGCGTGGCGGTTTGAAGATTTGCGCTGTGAAGGCTCCAGGCTTCGGTGACCGTCGCAAGGCCATGTTGGAGGATATCGCAGTATTGACAGGCGGTGTTGTTATCTCTGAGGAGAAGGGCTTGAAGTTGGAGCAGGCAACTTTGGATATGCTGGGTTCAGCAGACAAGGTTACCGTCAACAAGGACAATACAACTATCGTTAATGGTCATGGCGAGAAGGCTAATATCCAGGATCGCGTAGCTCAGATCAAGAACGAAATTGAGAATACCAAGTCTTCATATGATAAGGAGAAACTTCAGGAGCGTCTGGCTAAGCTCGCCGGTGGTGTAGCTGTCCTCTATGTAGGTGCCAACTCTGAGGTTGAGATGAAGGAGAAGAAGGATCGTGTTGACGATGCACTCTGCGCTACCCGTGCCGCTATTGAGGAAGGTATCGTTGCTGGTGGTGGAACTACTTATATCCGTGCTCTCGAGGCGTTGAAGGATATGAAGGGTGATAACGCTGACGAGACAACAGGTATCCGTATCGTAGAGCGTGCTATTGAGGAGCCTCTCCGTCAGATTGTTGCCAATGCCGGTGGCGAGGGTTCTGTAGTAGTAAATAAGGTACGCGAGGGCGAGGGTGACTTCGGTTACAATGCCCGCAAGGACGTTTACGAAGATATGCGTCAGGCTGGTATCGTAGATCCTGCCAAGGTAGAGCGTGTAGCTTTGGAGAATGCTGCTTCTATCGCAGGCTTGTTCCTGACAACAGAGTGTGTGTTGGTTGACAAAACAGAGCCTGCACCAGCTGCACCAGCTGCAGCACCTGGTATGGGTGGCATGATGTAATTAGATGAATAATTTGAGCAAACAAAGCACATCGTAAGACTGCGAGTTTGCAAAGCGAAAATATCAAATAGGGGTGATTCTCAGCGAATTATCCCTATTTTTTTATTTTTTTAGTCATAAAGATGCAAAAAATAGCAAAATTATTTGGTTCGAATAATCTTTTTTTGTAACTTTGCATCGTAAATAAAAGAAAGTATCATCCGAAGGGATGACAAAGATATTTTTTTGATTTGTTTTAGTAGATTAGTTTTTAAGTAGTTTGTTTTTGGAAATCGGTTGTCGTGAGACATCCGATTTTTTTTTGTTTTTATTTTGTTTTCTCAATTTAATTGTGTAATTTTGCAGCATAATAGAAAATTCATAGCATGAACAATATTGATTGGAAAAAAGCAGTGGTCTTTCTGATTGTTATCGGAGGACTCATTTATATTACAAAGGCAGAGTTGGGAATGACTACTACAAACTCGTTCCTTACTACGCTGGGTATCTTATTGCTTCTCTTTATCGGAGATAACTTCGCACAGAAGATTGATGATGATCGGAAACGACGTAAACTGAATAATGATGGAAAAGCTGATTGATCTATATAAAAAATGGGCGGGTGAAGAACCGGCTGATGTCATAAAATTGGCAGGGCAGGGGAGTAACCGGCAGTATTTCCGTATCATTGGGCATGATGGTGATACGGTAATTGGTGTGATAGGAACCAGTCGTGATGAGGATCATGCCTTTGTATATCTGGCTCAGCATTTCCAGCTCAGACAGTTGCCTGTTCCCCAGATTCTGGCGGTGAGCGATGATGAACTCTGCTATCTTCAGACAGACCTTGGTGGTACTTCGCTTTTCGATGCCATCAAGGGCGGACGAGATGCGGGCGGACGTTACAATCAGAAAGAGAAGGAACTCCTTAAGAAAACCATTCGTGAACTTCCGAATATCCAGATTCGCGGTGCAAGAGGATTGGATTGGCAGAACTGCTATCCGCAGCCAGAATTCGATGTAGACAGTGTACTCTTCGACCTCAACTACTTCAAGTATTGTTTTCTGAAGCCTACCGATTTGGATTTTCACGAACTGAAGCTCGAAGCCAACTTCCGGCTTTTTGCCAAGGATCTGACATCAGAACCGATGGATTGTTTCCTTTATCGCGATTTTCAGGCGCGCAACATCATGCTGGATGATAAGGGGAATCCATACTTTATTGATTTTCAGGGTGGCAGAAAAGGACCGTTCTATTATGATCTCGCCTCATTCCTCTGGCAGGCATCTGCTAAGTATCCGTTCAAACTGCGCAGAGAACTGGTTTGGGAATACTACCAGTCATTGAAGCATTATACCGAGGTACCATCAGTGCGCCATTTTGTAAACCGGTTGAGTCTTTTTGTGCTCTTCCGTACCTTACAGGTTTTGGGCGCCTACGGATTCCGCGGCTATTTCGAACGCAAGAAGCATTTTATCGACAGTATTCCGCCAGCTATCCAGAATCTGCGAGATCTTCTGAAGATGGGTGACAAGGTATTCCCTTATCCTTATATGATGGATATGTTGAGAAGACTGACCGAATTGCCACAGTTCAAGGTGATAGAGAGTGTGGCGCTGAGTCGTGCAGACGGCTATAAGACTACCGACAACAATATCTATCGTGCGCATCCGCAGGACGGACCTGCCACCTATTCTAAATATGATGGTAAGGGACCGCTGGTGGTAAGAGTGTATAGTTTTTCTTTCCGTAAGGGCATTCCAGAGGATCCGTCGGGCAATGGTGGAGGTTATGTCTTCGACTGCAGAAGTACCCATAACCCTGGAAGATACGAGCCTTATAAGAAGTTGACGGGTCTGGATGAGCCTGTTATCCGATTCCTGGAGGATGATGGTGAGATATTGAAGTTCCTGGATCATGTCTATGCACTTGCCGACCATCATGTAAACCGCTACATGCAGCGTGGTTTCACCTCTCTGATGTTCTGTTTCGGATGTACAGGCGGTCAGCATCGCAGTGTATATTCTGCGCAGCATCTTGCCGAACATATTCACCGGAAGTTTGGTGTAGAAGTGCAGATTTGTCATCGTGAACAGCATATTGAACAGGTTTTGCCGGCAAAACAATAGAAAAATAGCGTGCAAATTTGGCTATCTCGCAAAAAGTTAGTAAATTTGCACGCACATTTTAAAATAGCTATTTAGCAATGATGCAAGCAATGATATTCGCAGCAGGTTTGGGCACTCGCCTTAAGCCACTTACCGACCGCATTCCGAAGGCTCTGGTAAGTGTCGGGGGAGAACCTTTGCTCAAACGTGTCATCTTTCAGTTGAAGGATGCCGGTTTCACTCGCATTGTAGTGAACGTGCATCATTTCTCCCAACAAATTATCGATTATCTCAGAGCACATGACAACTTCGGTATGGATATCCGTATCAGTGATGAGAGTGAAAAGCTGCTCGAAACGGGTGGAGGTATCCGGAAGGCATGGCCGCTCTTCAACCAGTCAGAGCCTATTCTTATCCACAACGTGGATATTCTGAGTAATGTAGATCTGAAGAAATTCTACCAGATGGAGAGCAGGGATATGATTGCTGCCCGCCTGATGGTGAGCGAACGCAAGACCAAGCGCTATCTGCTCTTTGATGACAGCATGCGACTGGTGGGATGGACGAATATAGAAACGGGCGAGGTGAAGAGTCCTTATCCTGATCTCAATCCCAAAGATTATAAGATGTTTGCTTTCTCGGGCATCCACATGGTTGCCCCATCGCTCTTTCCATTGATGGAGGAGGAACCGGACAAGTTCCCTATCATGGACTTCTATCTGAAGCATTGCGACAAGGTGCGCATAGAGGGATATGTAAAGAACGACCTCAAGCTGATGGATGTGGGAAAGCAGGAAACGCTGAAAGAGGCGGAAGCATTCCTGAAATCGTTAGTTAATTAGTTTATAGTTAATAGCGGCTATACCGTATAGCAAGATTACTATAAACTATAAATTGTAAACTGTAAATTAAAATTAGATATTATGCAACAGAAGATTATTATTTTGGATTTCGGTTCACAGACCACACAGCTCATCGGCCGTCGTGTCCGTGAACTTGATACCTTCTGCGAGATCATGCCTTACAACAAGTTTCCAAAGGATGACCCATCTGTCATTGGTGTCATCTTGAGCGGTAGCCCTTATTCCGTTCATGATCCGGAAGCTTTCAAGGTAGATCTGAGCCAGTTTATTGGCCGCATTCCTGTACTCGGCATCTGCTACGGTGCTCAGTTCCTCTCTTACGCCCAGGGCGGTAAGGTGGAGGCTGCAGACAGCCGTGAGTATGGTCGTGCCAACTTGGAGCATTTCGATAAGGAGAATCCTTTGTTCAAGGGATTCATCGAGAACTCTCAGGTTTGGATGAGCCATGGTGATACCATCACTGCTATCCCTGATGATTACAAGTGCATCGCTTCTACTGCTAATGTGAAGTATGCTGCTTATGCTTCTACCAAACAGCCTGTATGGGCAGTACAGTTCCACCCAGAGGTGTTCCACTCTTTGCAGGGTACACAGCTCTTGAAGAACTTCGTGGTTGATATCTGCGGAAGTAAGCAGGACTGGAGTGCTGACTCTTTTGTTGAGACAACAGTTGCTGAGTTGAAGGAACAGTTGGGCGACGATAAGGTTATCCTCGGTCTTTCAGGCGGTGTTGACTCCAGTGTGGCTGCCGTTCTCCTGAACAAGGCTATCGGTAAGAACCTTACCTGTATCTTCGTAGATCATGGTATGTTGCGCAAGAATGAGTTCCGTGACGTGATGGAAGACTACAAGTGTTTGGGCTTGAATGTAATCGGCGTGGATGCATCAGAGAAGTTCTTTGCTGACCTGGCTGGTGTTACCGATCCTGAGAAGAAGCGTAAGATTATCGGCCGCGACTTCGTGGAGGTTTTCAATGCTGAGGCTAAAAAGCAGACTGGTGCCAAGTGGTTGGCTCAGGGTACCATCTATCCTGACCGTATCGAGAGCTTGAATATCACCGGTAAGGTGATCAAGAGTCATCACAACGTAGGTGGTCTTCCTAAGGAGATGAACCTTCAGTTGTGTGAGCCTTTGAAGTGGCTGTTCAAGGATGAGGTTCGCCGTGTAGGTCGCTCTATGGGTATGCCAGAGCACCTGATTACTCGTCACCCATTCCCAGGTCCTGGTTTGGCTGTCCGTATCTTGGGCGATATTACTCCTGAGAAGGTACGTATCCTTCAGGATGCTGACGATATCTATATCCGTGGCTTGCGTGAGTATAAGGTGAAGTTGAGTGGTGAGGAAGCTCGTCGCGTCTTGGCTGCCGGTGTTCCTGCTGACATGCAGAATGGCGAGATCGAGGTTTCTCTCTACGATCAGATTTGGCAGGCTGGTACCGTATTGCTTTCTACTGTCCGTTCAGTAGGTGTGATGGGTGATGAGCGTACATACGAGCACCCGGTTGCCTTGCGTGCTGTAACCAGTACAGATGCGATGACTGCTGACTGGGCACATCTTCCTTATGATTTCATGGCTAAGGTAAGTAATGAGATTATTAATAAGGTGAAGGGTGTAAACCGTGTATGTTATGACATCTCTTCAAAACCACCTTCGACAATTGAGTGGGAATAAACAGAATAAAAAGTCGCCTTCAAAGAGGGCGATTTTTTTTTATTCTTATTTCTGGTTCTTCAGGAGATCACGTATTTCCATGAGGAGTTTTTCTTCATTGCTTGGCTCCGGAGCCTTAGGAGCTTCTGCCGGTTTTTCCTCTTCCTTCTTCTTGGAAATCTTGTTCACCACCTTGATGAGCATGAAGATACAGAAGGCAACGATGAGGAAGTCGAAACAGGTCTGGAGGAAGTTACCGTAGTTGATGGTAGCCGCCTTCAGTTCCTCGCCCGCTACATTGACGGTAGGGAGGGTGAATTTGAGGTCAGCGAAATTCACGCCGCCAATCAGCCATCCGATAGGAGGCATGATGACATCATCAACAACAGAGCTTACGATTTTTCCAAAGGCACCACCGATGATAACACCGACAGCCATGTCGAGCACATTGCCACGCATGGCGAATTCCTTGAATTCATTCAAAAATTTACTCATACTTTTATCTTTTTAATTATAACTATAGTTTGATTGTTCTTCTTTTTCTCTTTTCTTATATATATAATAAGGTATAGAATGCTGAGTTTTTCCTTTGCTTTTTGCAATATGGAGTTGTCAGTATGGCATGTAATGAGTGAAAATAATGCCAATATTAAAGCTCTACTATTCTTTTTTAACTTATTTAATACTCATTCTGGTTGCAAAGTTAGAAAAAAATTAGTAACTTTGCGCTCGAAAAGAAGAAAAAATGCTCTAAGGCGTAAAATTTTGAATGTTTCAGCATCGGATGAACGCTCGAAAGCAGTTAAAAAAGTAATTTTTATTAAACTTTTAATTTAAATATTAAGAACAATGATTAAGATTGGTATTAACGGATTTGGCCGTATCGGTCGTTTCGTATTCCGTTCTACAGTTGAGGCTGAGAACGCAAAGGAAGTACAGGTAGTAGCTATCAATGACTTGTGTCCAGTAGATTACATGGCTTACATGTTGAAGTATGATACAATGCACGGTCATTTCGACGGTACTATCGAGGCTGACGTTGAGAAGAGCGAGTTGATCGTTAACGGTAACCACATCCGTGTTACTGCTGAGCGTGATCCTGAGAACTTGAAGTGGGATGAGGTTGGTGCTGAGTACGTAGTTGAGTCTACAGGTCTCTTCCTCGCTTACGACAAGGCTGAGAAGCACTTGAAGGCTGGTGCTAAGTACGTAGTACTTTCTGCTCCTTCTAAGGCTGACGCTAACGGTAACCAGGCTGATATGTTCGTTTGCGGTGTTAACACTGACAAGTACAATGGTCAGAAGATCGTTTCTAACGCTTCTTGTACAACAAACTGCTTGGCTCCTATCGCTAAGGTATTGAACGATAACTTCGGTATCGAGACAGGTTTGATGACAACTGTTCACTCTACAACTGCTACACAGAAGACTGTTGATGGTCCATCTATGAAGGACTGGCGTGGTGGCCGTGCAGCTGCTGGCAACATCATCCCTTCTTCTACAGGTGCTGCTAAGGCTGTAGGTAAGGTTATCCCTGAGTTGAACGGTAAGTTGACAGGTATCTCTATGCGTGTTCCTACTTTGGACGTATCTGTTGTTGACTTGACAGTTAACTTGAAGAAGCCTGCTTCTAAGGAGGCTATCTGCGCTGCTATGAAGGCTGCTTCTGAGGGTGAGTTGAAGGGTGTACTCGGTTACACAGAGGATGCTGTTGTTTCTTCTGACTTCTTGGGTTGCGCTTTGACATCTATCTTCGACGCTAACGCAGGTGTTTATTTGACAGACAACTTCGTTAAGGTTGTTTCTTGGTATGACAACGAGATTGGTTACTCACACAAGGTTGTTGAGTTGATCAAGATCATGAAGAAGCACAACGGTTAATTCGTTGCCTCTTAACGATTAAGTATATGGCCGTCCAGCATTTTTTCAATGCTGGACGGCTTTTTGTTTTTATAAGTGAGAATTTCTTTTCATTTTATTTTGTTTTCTCAATAATTTCATTTAACTTTGCGGCATGAAATATTCGATGATAACCATATTGGGACCTACGGCGAGTGGTAAGACGAGTCTTGCTGCCGCTCTTGCAGCCAGGATCAATAGCCTGGGTGCCCATTTGTCGGGTACCCCTGCCAAGGGCGCTGAAATCATTAGTGCTGACAGCCGGCAGGTATATCGCGGCATGGATATAGGTACGGGTAAGGATCTGGCTGACTATACCATTCATGGCAAGCAGATACCTTATCACCTCATTGACATCTGTGAGCCTGGTACGAAATATAATCTCTTTGAATATCAGCAGGATTTTTATGATGCCTATCAGGATATTCAGAAGAGAGGGGCTTTTCCGATATTATGTGGAGGTACAGGACTCTATATTGAGTCGGTGCTGAAAGGTTATCATCTCTCACCTGTTCCGCAGAACCCGGAACTCCGTGAGTCGTTGGCTCATAAGAGTTTAGAGGAACTTACGCTGATACTGAAAGAGCTGAAGGCGAAAACGGGTTCTAATATGCACAATCGCACAGACGTGGATACAGCACAGCGAGCTATCCGGGCGATAGAGATTGAAAGCTATAATCTGGAGCATCCGATGCCCGAACGTGAACTCCCTGCGGTTGATTCGCTGATTATCGGTGTCAGCATAGACCGGGACGCAAGAAGGGAGAAAATTTCACGGAGACTGAAACAGCGATTGGATGAGGGAATGGTAGATGAAATCAAGGGACTGCTAGATCGTGGTATTCCTGCCGAAAATCTCATCTATTATGGTTTGGAATATAAGTTTATTACAGAATATGTGATCGGTAAGACTTCATACGATGAGATGTATCGCGGTCTGGAAATAGCAATCCATCAGTTTGCCAAAAGGCAGATGACGTGGTTCAGAGGTATGGAGCGCAGAGGCTTTACTATCCATTGGGTAGATGCATTGCAGCCAATGGAGAAAAAGGTGGAGACGGTTTTGGAGCTGATGAGAAGCTAGGCTGCGGCCTGGAATCTGGCTAGGGCGCTGGCATCCGATGGAATCGGATGCAACGGTGGCTGGGCGGAAGTGCTATTTTATACAACTTTCAAATTACAAAGAAGAGACAATGGTAAACGAGAATAAATGGGGGCTGCTTTATTGCCCTAGAGGAGGCTGGCGAAGTAACAAGCGCTGGGAAAAAATAGAGAAGGTGCTCAAGCAGCAAGGCGTGGATTACGACTTTGTGCAGAGCGAGAATCAGAAGAGCGTAGAACGGCTCATCAGAATGTTTATCAACAATGGTTATAAGACCATTGTCATCGTTGGTGGAGATTCTGCGCTCAATGATGCCGTAAACTGTCTGATGCAGATAGATCCGAAAGAAAGAGAAGATGTGGCACTGGGTGTTATTCCTAACGGACTGATGAACGACTTTGCCCACTTCTGGGGATTCAGCGACAGCGATATCGAGAAGACGGTGGCGTCGCTGAAAAAACGTCGTATCAGAAAGATTGACCTCGGTTGTATCCGCTATGTGAACAAGAAGGGGGAGAAATGCCGTCGCTATTTCCTCAACTGTATCAATATCGGACTCATCGCCGCCATCATGAACCTGAGACGAAAAACCCATCATATCTTCGGTTCACGTACCCTGTCGTTTCTCTGTTCCTTCATCCTGATGATATTCCAGCGTCTGGACTATAAGATGCATGTGAAAATCAATTCGGATGTTATCAAGCGTAGAGTGATGACGATGTGTATAGGCAATGGAACAGGATATGGACAGACTCCGAATGCTGTGCCATATAACGGACTGCTCGATGTGTCGGTGGTATCTCATCCTAAGACAACCCAGCTCTTCGAGGGAATCTATCTTTTTGTGAAAGGTAAGTTCCTCAACCATAAGAGTGTGCATCCTTACCGTACCCGAGAGGTAGAGGTGCTCGATGCCCAGCATGCCCTGATAGGTATTGATGGCAGATTGATGAATACACCGGTAGGCCCATTCCAGATTACTGTAATTCAGGAGGTTATCAACTTCCTGATACCCGTATAACCAGTATGCCCGTAATAAGGGAAATGTATCAAGAAAAACGTATAATGTAAAACATATAAATAAAAAATAGCAGAACTTTATCCGAGTTCTGCTATTTTTATGATTTCTTCTTCCTGTAAGATTTTGATTTTCCTTCCTTCAGTATTGATGAGTCCTTCTGCCGTAAAGGCTGAGAGCGTACGGATGGCATTGCTCGTTGTCATATTACAGAGATTTGCAAGATCTTCACGACTCAATCGGATGTCAAGAGTTTTTCCGTCTTTTTCTAACCCATAAGAGTCTTTCAGAAATATCAGTCCCTCGGCAAGTCGGGCACGGATATGTTTCTGGGTGAGGTTCACGGTACGGTCGTCCGATTTACCTATTTCCACACTGAGATATTTGATAAAGAAGAAGCCGATGTTGAAACTCTTGGAGATCAGTTTCATGAGAACTGCCAGCGGGAACTGGGCAACGACGCAGTTTTCCAGCGACATGGCTGCCGTCTTGTATATCTCATCCGCAAAATAGGCTCTGAAACCAAAAAATTCAATCGGTTTGATAACACGGATAATCTGGCTCTTGCCACCGATACCTTCTTTGTATATCTTCACTTTTCCCGCTATGAGACATAGTGCATATTCGGGAGTACCCTCGTTCTTGTAGATGATTTCGTTCTTCTTATACTTCTTGATTTCCAGATGTTCTTTCAGTAAATCGAACTGGTCATCAGTGATGCCTCCCCATAGCTTAGCAATCAGCATTGCTATATTTTCTTTATCGTATTTTCCTCTAGCTGCCATGTGTACAAATCTTTTAAACTGAAAACTGAGTGCAAAAGTAATGCTTTTTCTTGAAATAATCAAGCATTTTTGTCTAAAAATATGTTTTAAAACATAAAAAGGCAATTTTTTCTAAAAATGGCATACAAAAAACTTTGTTATACCACAAAAAAGTGTTACCTTTGAAAGCAATTAATTTAGTCAACAAAAATATAGAACCTTAATATAGATCTATGAGTTATCTAAAATTCGAAAAGGCCCTTATGACGAATCTTCAAGAGTCGTTGCCTAAGGAGTTGTTGAGAACAAATCGCTCGGGTGCATATTCGTGCTCAACGATTGTAGACTGTAATACCCGCAAGTATCACGGATTACTTGTCGTGCCGGTTCCAGAACTGGACGATGAGAATCATGTGCTCTTGAGTTCGCTGGATGTTACGGTGATTCAGCATGGAGCAGAGTTTAACCTCGGCTTGCACAAGTACCAGGGCAACAACTACAGTCCGATGGGCCACAAGTACATTCGTGAGTTTGATTGTGATAAAGTGCCAACTACCCTTTATCGCGTAGGTGGTGTTATCCTGAAAAAGGAAGTTGTATTCCAGCATTATGAGAATCGCATTCTGATTCGCTATACCCTGGTAGACGGCCATTCGGCTACAACCCTTCGTTTCCGTCCTTTTCTGGCTTTCCGCAGTGTCCGTCAGTTTACTCATGAGAATGCTACCGCATCTCGTGATTATGCTGAGGTAGATCATGGCATCAAGACCTGTATGTATGCAGGTTATCCTGATCTCTATATGCAGTTCTCCAAGAAGAACGAGTTTAAATTCTGTCCAGATTGGTATCGTGGCGTGGAATATCCAAAGGAGCAGGAGAGAGGTTATGCTTCTAACGAAGACCTCTATGTTCCTGGCTATTTTGAAATGGATATCAAGAAAGGCGAAACCATCGTCTTTGCTGCTTCTACATCAGAAATCAAGGCGGTCAGCCTGAAGAAGCTCTTCGACAAGGAAGTGGATGAGCGTTCGCCTCGTGACAATTTCTTCCACTGTCTGGTCAATGCGGCTCATCAGTTCCATCGTCGTGAAAAGAACGATGACCGTTATATCCTGGCAGGTTACCCTTGGTTCAAGTGCAGAGCCCGCGATACATTCATCGCTCTTCCGGGTCTCACCCTCTCTATCGAGGAAGATGACTACTTCGAACTGGTGATGAAGACTGCCATGAAGGGATATTACGAGTTTATGGAAGGCAAGCCGGTCAGCGTTCATATTGCTGAGATAGAGCAGCCTGACGTGCCATTGTGGGCTATCTGGGCTTTGCAGCAGTATGCCAAGGAAACCAGCAAGGAAGAATGCTTCAAGAAGTATGGACAGTTTATCAAGGATGTTATCAGCTTTATCCAGGATAACAAGCATCCGAACCTGAAGCTCGAAGAGAACGGATTGCTCTATACCGATGGTAAGGACAAGGCTGTTACCTGGATGAACTCTACTGCCAACGGCAGACCAGTGGTTCCACGTACCGGATATATCGTAGAGTTTAATGCTTTGTGGTATAACGCCTTGTGTTTCTGTGCTTCTCTCGCTGCAACAGTAGGTGAAGAAGACAGCCAGCAGAAACTCCTGGCTCAGGCTGAGCTGACCAAGCAGGCATTCCTCGATACCTTCCTCAATGAATATGGCTATCTCTATGATTATGTTGATGGAAATATGATGGACTGGAGCGTTCGCCCGAACATGATATTTGCAGTGGCTTTCGACTATTCTCCATTGTCGCAAGACCAGAAGAAGCAGGTTCTTGATATCTGTACACGCGAACTCCTTACTCCTAAGGGATTGCGTTCACTCTCGCCAAAGAGCGGTGGATATAATCCTGTTTATGTAGGTCCGCAGACCCAGCGCGACTATGCTTACCATCAGGGTACGGCATGGCCATGGCTCGGCGGCTTCTATATGGAGGCAAGTCTGAAACTCTATAAGCGTACCCGTTTGAGCTTTATCGAACGCCAGATGGTAGGTTATGAGGACGAAATGTCTTCCCACTGTCTCGGTACCATCAGCGAACTCTTCGATGGAAACCCTCCATTCGCAGGTCGTGGTGCCATCTCTTTCGCCATGAATGTGGCTGAGATTCTGCGTGCGCTCGAGTTACTTGAAAAATATCAATATTAATAATAGGAGGACTGCTATATGAAAGTTTTAATGTTTGGATGGGAGTATCCTCCTCACGTATTTGGTGGTTTGGCAACTGCCAACTTTGGTATCTCCCAGGGACTTCATGCCCAGGGCGATGTTGATATCACATTGTGTCTGCCTCATCCTTTCGGTGATGAGGACCGCAGTGCCTGCAAGATTGTGGCAATGAACAGTGTGCCTATCGCCTGGCGAGATGTAAATCACGACTATGTGCAGCAGCGCGTAGGCAATATCATGAATCCGGACGATTATTTCCGCTACCGTGACCACATCTATGCCGATTTTAACTATATGCATGTAAATGACCTCGGCTGTATGGAATTTGCCGGTGGTTATCCGTCAAATCTTCATGATGAGATCAACAACTATAGCATCATTGCCGGAGTTGTAGCCCGTTCAGAAGAATTTGATATTATCCATGCTCACGACTGGCTTACATTCCCTGCCGGTATTCATGCCAAGCGCGTGAGTGGCAAACCATTGTGCATCCACGTTCATGCTACTGATTTCGACCGTAGCCGTGGAAAGGTGAACCCTACCGTTTATGCTATCGAGAAAGACGGTATGGATAATGCCGACTGCATCATGTGTGTATCCGAACTGACTCGCCAGACAGTGATTCACCAGTATCACCAGGATCCACGCAAGTGTTTTGCCATGCACAATGCCGTATACCCATTGAAGCAGGAGTGGCAGGATATTCCACGCCCAAATCATAAGGGCAAGGAGAAGGTAGTAACCTTCCTGGGACGTCTTACCATGCAGAAGGGACCTGAATATTTCGTTGAGGCTGCCAACATGGTATTGCACCGTACCCGCAATGTGCGTTTCTGTATGGCAGGTTCGGGCGATATGATGGATCAGATGATTTATCTCGCTGCCGAAAGAGGCATTGCCGACCGGTTCCACTTCCCTGGCTTTATGCGCGGCAAACAGGTTTATGAATGTCTGAAAGACAGTGATGTCTACGTGATGCCATCTGTGAGCGAGCCGTTCGGTATCTCACCTTTGGAAGCTATGCAGTGCGGCACACCAACCATTATCTCCAAGCAGAGTGGATGTGGAGAAATCCTGTCCAACTGTATCAAGGTAGACTACTGGGATATCCATGCCCTTGCCGATGCCATCTACAGCATCTGTCACAACGAGAGTCTTTTCGATTATCTCTCAGAGGAAGGCAAGAAAGAAGTAGACCAGATTACCTGGGAGAAAGTGGGAGCCCGCATCAAAGACCTGTACCTCAAGACCTTAGGGTGGAAGTAATGTTAAATGTTTAATGTTAAAGGGCTAATCATAAAGTTCAAAGTTCAAAATTTAAAGTTCAAAGTATGAAAACAATTTGTTTATATTTCGAGATACATCAGATTACCCATCTGAAACGCTACCGCTTCTTCGACATCGGTTCCGACCATTATTACTATGATGACTACGAGAACGACCGTAGCATCAACGAGATTGCTGAGCGCTCTTATATGCCAGCCTTGAATGCCCTTCAGGAGATGATTGAAAAGAACGGCAAGTATTTCAAGGTAGCTTTCTCGCTTTCGGGTGTGGGTATGGAGCAGTTGGAACTTCATGCTCCTCAGGTACTGGAGAAGCTTCAGCAGCTCAACAATACGGGTTGTGTAGAGTTCCTGGCTGAGCCTTACTCTCACGGACTTGCTTCTCTGGTTAATGAGGCAAGTTTCAAGGATGAGGTGATGCGCCAGTGTACTAAGATTGAGGAATATTTCGGAAAGAAACCTACCGTATTGCGCAACTCTTCGCTCATCTACAGCGATGATATCGGTAACGATGTTGCCAACATGGGATTCATTGGTATGCTCACCGAGGGTGCCAAGCACGTGCTCGGCTGGAAGTCTCCTCACTATGTTTACCATTGCGCCCTGAACCCTAAGTTGAAGCTCCTTTTGCGCGATGTGAACCTGAGCGATGATATCTCTCTGCGCTTCAGCAACAGCGATTGGGACGGTTATCCACTCTTTGCCGACAACTATATGAACCAGATTGCTGCCTTCCCAGAGGAGGAGCAGGTTATTAATATCTTTATGGAGCTTTCTGCTCTTGGTATTGCCCAGCCTCTGTCAAGCAACATCCTCGAGTTTATGAAGGCTTTGCCTCAGTGTGCAAAAGACCGTGGCATCACCTTCTCAACACCTACAGAAATCTGCAAGAAGATCAAGTCGGTAGGCGAGGTGAATGTGCCTGATACCTTGAGTTGGGTAGACGAGGAGCGTGATGTAAGTTCGTGGTTGGGTAACCCGATGCAGCGTGAGGCTTTCAACAAGCTTTACAGTGTGGCAGACCGTGTACGTATCGCCAACGATCCACGTATCAATCAGGACTGGGATTACCTGCAGGCAAGTAACAACTTCCGCTTCATGACTACCAAGCCAAGCAATGTGGGTCTTGACAGAGGTATCTATTCAAGTCCTTTCGATGCTTTCACTAACTATATGAACATTCTTGGTGACTTCATCAACCGTGTGAACGACCTCTATCCTGCTGATGTTGATAACGATCAGCTGGAGGGCTTGCTTACTACCATCAAGAATCAGGATGAAGAGATAGAGATGAAGGACAAGGAGATTGTCCGTCTTCAGGCTAAGATTGAAAAGATAGAGAAGGAGGCTGAGAAGCACCATGGCGAGAAGCCTGCTAAGGCTCCTGCCAAGAAGGCCGCAGCTAAGCCTGCAGCCAAGAAGGCTCCTGCCAAGAAGGCACCTGCCAAGAAAGCAACAAAGGCAGAGCCTACAGAAGAAAAGAAAGATTAGAATTTTTAGATTACTCATAACGATTAATCCCCCTCGCTGCAGTGATTTGCAATGAGGGGGATTTTTTTTATTTCCCAAAATATTCTCTGAAATAACGCGTTAGCTGGAAAGCGTTATTTTTCGAAATGAATCCAGTCTACGTCGAAGAAGGCAGCATCGTTCTTCTTGGCTGTGCGGGTGTTGAAGAAACCGAGCTTGGCACCAATCCACTTGCCTTCACGCACAGTGAAAGGATTGCCTATCTTGGTGAATTTCTTACCATCCAGACTGTAGCTCCATTCAGCGATAGCCTGTATCTGGTTGGCGATGCCTTCGCTATGAACCTTCACGCGGAGCCATACATCCTGAGTAGCGATGCGGGAAGAAGGAATATCATCTACGGCATACTTCACGGTGTAAGGTTGAGGCTGCTTGCTGGTCTTGATGGCCACTTGCTTTACCACCTTCTCAGCCTTTCCCTTCTCAGCCTTCTCGCAGGTTACATATTGCAAAACAACCCCCTCTTCCTTGGTATCAACAAACTTGAGTGCCGCATAGTCCATGCCTTGCATGATCATGCCGGCGCTTTCGCCCAGTACCTTATCTTTTTCCTTGTAAGCCTCGGTGCGGTTAGGTATGAACTTCACCTTGGCAGTAGCAGTAAAGTTCTCGGTAGGGAGTTTCTGGAGCAGGAGGTTTGGCAAATCATACAGGTTCTTTACATCTTCAGCCTGCTGCACACCATAGAGACGCAACTTGGAGTTCTTGGCATCGCAGAAGTACCAGTACTGACTGTAAGGACCGTTCCACTGCCATTGCAGACCTAAATCTACGCTGTTGAAATCATCCGATTCCTTAGGCTGGAAGTTTCCGCTTGATGGCAGGTTTGGCTTCTTCCATTGCTGAACAGGGTCACCGCAGCCGTCGCCATCCTTGTCGTCTCCGATAACGAGCCAGTCGTTCACCCATTTGGCTGGTTGCAGATGAACTACACGTCCGTAGGCGTGCTTATCCTGGAAGTGGAGGAACCAGTCTTCACCATTCTGGGTATCTACCCACGCACCCTGGTGAGGACCATTTACCTTCTTGTTCTTTCCTTGTGCCATACCTACATATTCCTCGTAAGGGCCGTATGGATTCTTGGAACGCAGTTCTACCTGCCAGCCATACTTCACGCCGCCCGCAGGACTCATGATGTAATAGTAGCCGTTGCGCTTGTAGAACTTGGTTCCTTCGATGGTAGGTTGATTTTCGTGTCCATCATATACGATGCGTGAAGGACCAATCACCTTGGTGCCGTCAGGTGACATCGGAGCTACGAAGAGCACTGACTTGATACCGGCTCTTGAACCGGCGCATCCATGCGAAAGATAAGCCTTGCCGTCTTCATCCCAGAGAGGGCAGCAGTCGATAAGACCTTTTTCCTTCATCACCCAGGTGATAGGTTCCCAAGGACCACGAGGGTCTTGTGTCTTGGTCATGAAGAGTCCCTGGTCAGGATCGCCACAGTAGATATAGAACCATCCGTTGTGATAGCGTATAGAGGGTGCCCACACGTAGTTACCATGCTGAACCTTCTTGCGCCAATCCAGTTCGGTGCCCTGGTATTCAGGCAAAACAGGATAGTCATCGAGTAGGGCAGCACCGATAATCTCCCAGTTTACCAGGTCGGTACTGTGCAGAATCTGCAGGCCAGGGAAACACTGGAAGGAAGAGGAGGTCATGTAGTAGTCATTACCCACGCGGCATACGTCTGGGTCTGAGTAGTCTGCGTCAATAACTGGGTTGCGGTACATTCCGTTCTTCAGGTTCGGATTCCATGTCTTGGATACCGCTTTTTGGGCATGCACGCTCACCGCAGAGAGTGGAGAACTCAATGCGATGGTGGCGAGAATGCACAGGAGTGAATGCGATTTTATTTTCATTGTTACCGATGTTTAAATGAATTATTTAGCTACGTATTTCTTGTTGTTGTAGATATAGATTCCTTTTTTGAGACCTTGCAGGTCTTCTGCCTTGGCATTGAGCTTTACCATGCGACCGCTGAGGTCGTAAATGTTGTTATTGTTTACCTTGGCGATGGCAGCAATTGGCTGAATGCCTGTAGAAGTCTCTGTATAGAGAGTGAACTGCAGGATGCACTGCTTTACCTTTGGAGTGAAAGTAAGCGTGTGCTCTACAGGTGAATCAAACTCTACTGTATATTTTTTCAGACTTTTGTCTTTTGGAAAAACATAGGTAGAAGCATCATAGGTTGTGCCGTTTATCTCGCCGAGATAGGCATCTGCATCTGGGTTATTGTCTTTTCCCTCGATATCCATTTTGACAATCTTTATGCCGTCAGGAATGACAATGGTGTATTGGTTGGCGCTAAATTTGATATAAGTAGTACCTGAACCAATATCGTATGTCTTTCCCTTTTCATTGCTGATAGCGAAGCCGTTGCTGAAAGAACCGGCTGTCTTATCCGTCAAAGTTTTTGAGTTTAATGTGAAAGGACCCTTGGTATCAGTAACGGTTGAACCTGTAGACGTAGCATCACACTCGTCAGTCCAAGTAGAATCAAACTTCTTGAGCCAGATAGAACCGCTGCTGACGGTAATCTTAGAGTTGTTCTTGAACACGAGATTATCTACGAAGCGGATATCGATGCCCTTCTTGGCTGAAATCTGCACGTTGTCGAGAGTCACATTCTTGATGTGGCTCTCAGGGCGGCCAATCAGGAAGATAGCATTACCTTCGCAGACATCTGTAGTCTTCACGTTCTGAAGCAGAATGCCGTTGTAGGTTGGGGTAGTACTATCAAGAGCTCTGGCATTTGCCTTGTCTACGGCAGGGTCACTGTTGTAGTTCTTGTCGTAGTAGCAGTCGATAGAGAATGGGTTCTTAACCTTGGTCATGGTGAAGTTGGTGAACTTCCAGTCCTCCTCGCCACCGCCACGCAGAGTTACCTTGTTGGTTGTTTTATCTACATCTTGACCTGTCTTCATGCGGATGCCCGCAGTAGTACCGTTCATGGTGATGTTATCGAACCATACATGCTTGATGTTGTTGGTGAAGCTACCGATAGAAGCACCATGTCCAGTTCCGAAGTAGCAGTTCCATACATGGATATATTGTGCATCATTGTCGCAAACGATATTGTCATCGCCGTTGCTGATGTTACAGTTGTAGATATTAACGTATGGACCCCAGATAGAGATTCCATCTGTGTTATGCGATGCCTTTCCCTTGCCAGCTTCAGATGAAGGTTCACTGATGGTTACATCATGGATGGTAGCATGGCTAGCCTTACCGCTGTTGCTGATGGTGATGTTTACACCCGGAGTATTCTGAATCTTGAAGTTGCGGAGCAGGAAGCGCTTGCCCTGCTCGAAGCGGATCATTGCACCAGGATTGAAGGTTTCACCATTCTCTCTTGCGAGCCACCAGCGTGCACCCTGACCGTCGATGACTGAAGTTTCACCTTCACCCTCGATAACAATGTCGGTAACGTTCTTGCCCTTGTTCTTTCCGCCGATGAAGACAATCTTATTGTTTGGCGCCTTGCCGTATTCCACGAGCTTCAATGTGGCACCTGCGCTGAGGTGAAGGATGGTCTTCGCCTTGATGCTGAGCACCTCGGTCTTGCTGGTCATCAGGTCTGTGCTACCAAACATCCATGTACCGGCAGGAATCACGACCATACCACCTGTTGTAGGCACTGCATCAAGCGCTTTCTGGATAGCCTTGGTGTTGTCTTCTGCCGTAGTAGAAGCACCATAATCCTTGATATTAAATGTATTTGCCGAAGTGATGGCAGGCAACTGTGGCAGTTCTACGGCAGTCCATCCTCCAGGAGTGTTCTGTGCAATCTGCTCGGCTGTGATACCAGCGAAAGTTTGTGCTTTAGCGAACATTGGCAGAGCCATGAGTGCAGCAAGCACGACTGTCTTAATGATTGATTTCTTCATTTCTTCTTAGGTTTATTTTTTTATTATTTTTGTATTCTATAAGATTTTCTGCAAAGTTACGACATTTTTGCTTATCGCATGCAGATAGTGAGCGAAAAACTACGAAAACGATTACGCATACCTTGCTCGGCATCTGTTTCATACCATACAGAATAGTATCATTTGATGGAAGCAGGATGTAGCCGGAATTACGTCGCGACGTATCTGTTGCTGCGTCGTGACGCACTGATTGCTACGTCGTGACGCATCAGAAGCTGCGTCGTGACGTAATTTCAGCAGCCTCAGGGCAAGTGGAGCCGCTTACGCTGATGAAACCATGTTCTTCATTGCGCAAGTTCATACGTTTCATTGAGCCGATACATCCGACTGCGCTGGCTTGAAGATCCGACTGCGCTGGCTTGAAGATTCGATTGCGCTGGCTTGAAGATATGACTTCGTAGTCTCGAAGATTCGAATTCGTAAGCTGAATGAGACGGATTTGTTTGCAGAATGAAGTGGCTGAGTTTGCAGAATGAAGTGGTTGAGTTAGCTGACAGAAGTAGCTGAAATAGCGAAAAAAAGAGGGCATGTCATCCCACTTATGACACACCCTCTTGTTTGTATAGTATTATTGTTCCAATTTCTTGATTTCTTCGATAGATAAGCCTGTGGATTTTGCAATGACGTCTATTGGAGTGTTGTATGTCAATAGGTTCAAAGCAATCTCTTTGCTTACCTTTTTGGCTTCTTTCTCCATAGCATGCTTATATACAGCATAATTGTCCCACATGACCATCATGCTGTTGTCGTATTTCTCCTGTTCCTCTTTGGTCAGGCTCTTGGAGTCGGCGATTTCTGCCAGTCTCTTGAATATCTTATGCTGAGCCTCGAAAGGCATTTTTTCTAAAGTCTCCATATGCTTCAAATTATAAATCCAACAATCTAAAAACGTAGTACACTCTTCCTTATGTACTTACGCTGCAAAGATACGCTTTTCTTTCGTAACTTCCAAGGAATTAACTAAAAAAGTTTTTGTGAGTGGTGGGGGATGGGAAGAGAAACAAAAAAGTGCAACGCCCGGTGTGGACATTGCGCTTTCTTAGAATATAGTTTGATTGAAGTTATAAATCGAAAAAACTGCAACCCAAACAAGTGGGCTGCAGCTTTTATATATCCATGTTTTTAGGTGATTACCATCTTGGGTCACCAACACCGAGCTTCTTAATACTCTCGTTACCGATAGTGAAGTCGCCCTTAGCGGCATCCTTATACTCAGGGTCATCAACCTTGCCTGCCTCGTCAGCAAACATGTTTGACTTACCCTCTACGTCTGCTACATTGAGCTTAGCGCAGTTGAAGTATACGTTGTTCTGGAATGTTGGAACGCCAGTCTTTGACTGGTTAGACCATACAGCACCAGTGTTTGAAACGATGTTGTTTGTCCAGTTGATTACGTTGCCTACATAGCGAACATAGAGCCAGTCGTTTACCCATTTGGCTAGTTGCAGATGAACCACACGACCATAAGCGTGCTTATCCAGGAAGTGGAGGAACCAGTCTTCGACGTTTTGGGAGAAGCTGTATAAAGAAAAAAGGCTGTATCAGAAGGACAATGCCTAAAGATACAGCCTTTAATGATTAAGGGATATTATATTTCTTCAAATGTTTGGTCATATATTACTTGATATTACCGATATTCTTGTCAACCAATGTCTCGTTGGTGATAGTGAAGTCACCAGTAGCAACGTTCTTGAAACCAGGATCAAGATTGATGCCCTCTGTATCGAATACCTTACCTGCACCTCCGTCAGGGTTTTGCTGTAAGGTAGCAGCATTGTAGTAGTTGTTGTTGCTGAATACGAGGTTGTCTGTCTTTGGGTCCTTGCTGAAGAATACGTCTGCGCTCATTTCTGCAAATACGTTGTTCTTGATGTTTGCTGTGAAGAACTTGTCGCCTGCCTTGTTAGAACGAATGTAGAACAAGCCCTTAGATGTAGCTTCTACCTTATAGAGGGTATTGTTCTCGAAGTTGATGACGATAGGCTGCTTGGCATTGTAGTCGAAACGGATGAAATCATAACCATTGCAAGAGTTAGCTACGGTACAGTGATTCATGTTCAACTTTAAGATAGCGCCCTTCTTCTTCTGAGAGTCGATAAAGCGTTTGCCTGCGCACATGTCGTGGAAATAGCTGTTGGTAATATTCAGCTCAGCCACCTCGTAAACATTCTCACCAGGTTCTGTAAAGAAGTTACCATATCCGCTAACCTCGATATTGTTGACGTTGATTGTTCCTGAGCAGTTCACACCCTTGATCAGAGCATCTGCAGTAACACCTTCAAACTGGATGTTTTCTGTAGTGAAGCCGGTAGCTCCGTCGAGTACGAACTTGATACGAGCCTTGACTGGCTTGGTGCCGAGACACTTGATGGATATGTTCTTGCTGATGGTCAACTCCTTGGTTGTTTCAGCACCATCGGTTCCTGTGTAGATAAACTCGTTGGTAGAACCGTCCTTAGCAGGGAGCAACATGACAGTACCGCCCTCTTCAGTAGCATCAATCAATGCCTGAAGGTCAGCACCTGGATAAGCTGGAGTGTAGTTTGGCATGGTGGTTACAGAAACCTTACCGCGAGCCTTGGTGCCATTCAGAATAGTGAATGTATACTTGGTTTCGTAGTTCAGACCTGTAATGGTTGCTGTACCATTCTGCTTCTCCTCATCAGAGAGTGTATAAGTCTCTTCCTTACCGCCTGTAATGGCGATGGTAGTAACTTCTGAACCTGGAGTCCACTTCAATGTTACGCTCTTTGCAGTGATATCATCATCAGTAACGGTTTCGAAAATCTGCTCAGCATCTGTTGTAACAGAGGCTTCTGCCCAATGAGATTCCTTGGAACTACCTATAGCCTTGATACGGATAGAGTAGGTAGTTTCGCCAGAAAGACCTGTAATGAGATAAGGAACTGTTGTTACGTCTGTATATTCATAGGTTGGAGTTCCTTCAAACTTCATATCAGCATCTTCAGCAAACAACTGAATGGTGTAGCTGTCTGCTTTAGACAAACATTCCCAGGTAAGTTGTACATTAGTCTTGTTCTGTACCTTAGCCTCTACAGCTGTAGGCTTGAAGAGTCGGTCGTATTCTACGCTTGTCAACTCATCGTCTGGGTCTGAGCATCCTGCTGCGGTAAAGAGTACCGCAGCAAGAGCTAAGATATAAGTTAATTTCTTTATAATATTCATAATCTTTTCTTCTTGAATGGATTAATAATTATAATCGTTTTTGAGCAAGCCGTTGCTACCATCGATGAATACCTTCCAGATAGGCCAGAACATCTTCTCGTCTGGATTGTTGATGTAGAGATAGTTCAGATACTTGTCAATCTTGTTATTGTTGTCAGTAACGCTCTTATTGTCATCCTTGCTCTCACCGTCAACGTGCTCTCTATAGGTAAACCAGTTGGTGCTGCTTTCGTAAAGAGACTTGCCCTCAGCATCAGTCTGTCCTGCTTCCAAACCGTAAACTTCGTAGCTGTCAGCATCTGTGCTGGCTGCACCTAAGCCCTCATTGAAGTAGAGCTTCTTAGGGTAGTTGGCATAGATTCCTGTACGGTTGGCCAATTGGGTCATCTTTTCCTTGGTTTGTGCAAGAGTGCTTCCTAACTTACCCCAACGCATAAGGTCGAGCTTGCGCAATCCTTCACCAGCGAACTCAAACTTGCGCTGGTCTTCGATGGTAAGCTGGAAACTTTCCTTGGTAGATGCTTCGTTCAAGATGGTGCTAACCTTGGCTGAAGGATAAGCACGGTTGAGTATTGGCATCAGATATTGCTTTGCATTAGCAGGACCATTGAGGGCATTCTCTGCTTCGGCAGCCATCAGGTAGATATCTGCGTAGCGAAGAACCTGATAGTTGATACCGTCATCATTGGTAGAAGTAACCTTACGTTTCATCCACTCAAAGCGAAGCTTACCAAAACTCCATCCACCGCCAGAACTACCTGAGATAGTCTTCACACCTTCATCCCATGTATATGGAAGACAGGTAACGTTGCGGCGAGCATCGTCTTTGTCGAAATCATACCAGAGAGTTGGGGTAGGGCCGTTTACACCACCCTTTGCCAATTTTGTCCAGCTATCTACAGTCTTGTGCTTGCCACCCCAGGTGTAAAGTACACGACCACGACCGTCTGAGAAAGGAAGTTCATAGATAGACTCTTTACCTGCTGTAACATCCTCATTACAGAGGTTGCGGAAGTTCTCGTCGAATTTTGTGCCCAATTTGTTGCAGCCTTGATTGATGATGCTTACGCACTCATCTTTTGCAATGGTGTACATCTGATTGCGCTCGTTCTCATCCTGAAGATTATAACGGAGACCTTCGTTTGGCCACTCAGATTTACCAGCAAGGAAGAGAGCGATACGGGCACGGAGGCCCTTTGCAAAAGACTTGCTGACACGTTCTGTTGACTTGGTATAAGAGTTTTCGTTAGGCCAGCCGAGATAATTCTCAGCAGTCTCCAAATCCTCTATCAATTTCTTGAGAATGGTAACACGGTCAGTCTTTGGCAGATATACTGTCTCTGAGGTGTTAGGCTCAAAGCGATAAGGAACATCGCCCCATGCCTTTACCAGGTCGAAGTAGATAAATGCTCTCAATGAAAGCAACTCGCCATAGAGCTGGGCCATATTCTTATTGGTGTCAATATTGCCATATTTCTGGATAGAAACGATAGCCTTGTTGGCACGCTCAATACCCTCATACATTTTTGCCCAAGCGTTTGAACTTGTGTTCATGTATGTATTGGTAGAAGAGGCTGAATAGCAAGCCAATGATGCTTCCTTATCGGTAGATGGGTCGCTCACACCGGCATAGTTGTTGAAAATCTCGCAGTCGGTATTGGTTCCATAATATGGAATGAAGCGACCACGATATGAGTTGGTCTCACCAAAAGACTGGTGGATACCCATAACGGCAGCATCAGCAAGTGCCTCGGTAGAGAAGACTGTTTCTTCTGTAATAGAAGACTGTGTTGGAGCCTCCAAATCACACGAAGACATCAATGTTGCTGCACAAAGAAATGAAATATATAATGATTTTTTCATTTTTATAGTCTTTTATTTGTTAGAAGTTGAGGTTCATACCGATTACAAACTGACGGCTCTTAGGATATGCTGAGTAGTCAACACCTGGGGTCAGGTTGGTCTTGCGGATGGCTGATACTTCTGGATCAAAACCTGAGTAGTTGGTGATGCAGAATACATTGTATGCGGTTACATAGAAGCGCAGACTGTTGATTCCTGCACGCTTGGTAAGATTCTCAGGCAGGGTGTAACCCAAAGTCAATGTGCTCAAGCGGAGGAATGATGCATCCTCTACATAAGCGTCTGTCAAGACATACTTACCTGTGTATGGTGACCACATCGTTGTGTTGGCATTGAGTGCAGCTAATTCTTCTGCATTATCCCAGTTTAGCAAGTTACCGTTTGCATCGATGTTAGTCCAGCGTGAACCGCCAGCCATCTTATCGATGAGGTTACGATACTGATATTTTGAAGTCTGGGTATACTCGATGGCATTGGCGTTGTATACGTCGTTGCCTACGCTCCAGTTGAAGTTGGCTGTCAAGTCGAAACCGTAAACACGTGCATTGATATTGAAACCACCTGTATGTGTAGGGTTTGTATCACCAATCACTTGACGGTCTGCAGTTGTGATAGTACCTGTCTTCTCTGCCTTGGTCTCTGCAATCTTCATGCTACCAGGACGTACGCTTGTACCCAAAACGTTGCTGCAGTCGGCTATGCCTTCTTTCAAAACCCATTTACCCTGAGCCTTTGATGCCTCAATATCGAAATCGCTTACTTCATAGCGACCTGCGCTCTTGTAGCCCCAAATCTGTCCGATAGGTTCGCCAGCCTTGATGACGAAATCCTGATCGATTTCTGAAGAAGCCCATTGAGTGCTGATGTTGTCGATTGATTCCATATCTCCCAATGAAAGAACCTTGTTCTTGTTGAATGATATGTTAGCACCAAGAGTCAAACCGAAGTTCTTCTTGTTGATGGCATTCCATGTCAGTGCAAACTCAAGACCCTGGTTGCGGGTCTCACCCATGTTGCGGTACTGGTAGTCATAACCTGTACCAGCTACTGGATACTGAATCAGAAGGTCCTTGGTATTGTTCCAATAACCATCAATGCTACCTGTCAACTTGCTGTTGAAGAGAGTAAAGTCGATACCGATGTTTCGAGTAACGGTTGTCTCCCATTTCAAGTCTGGGTTGGCCATGGTCTTAGATGGTGCCAGATAAGAATTGTAACCATTAATCCAGCTTGATGAATTAGCTACGTATTCCTGTACCAGAAGGCCTGAAGGAATATTGTTGTTACCTGCTGTACCGTAAGAGAGACGAAGTTTCAAGTCGTCCAACCACTTTTCTGTACCCTTCATGAATGACTCTGAAGAAATACGCCAAGCTGCAGCTACTGATGGGAAGAAGCCCCAACGGTTGCCGTCAGAGAACTTGGAAGAACCATCGGCACGGGCTGTAGCGCTCAAGAGGTACTTGTCATCATAGCCATAGTTTACACGACCGAAGTATGAATTCAAAATGTCATTTGGATCATAGAAGTCGGTAATCTGGAATGGTGTTCCCTGAGTAGTCAGTCTCCAGCAGTCGTTAGCTGAGAACGTCTTTGGGAAGCCATGAACCGTATTGGTCATTGTCTCATTCTTGGTGACGATGTACTCCTCACCGAGCAAAGCGTTTAAGCTGTGTTTGCTGTTCTTGCCGAATAAAGCCTTGAAATCGTAGTTCAAGGTGTTGGTGTTACGGAACTTGGTGCGATACTGGTTAGTCAGTGTGATTGCTGGCTTACCCTGATTCTCGGAAGATGGAACGTTCTGGACATAATAGGCTGTTGTACCATAATATCTCTTTGTATCTACCTTATAGGTATCGTAACCGAACTCAGTCTTGAACTTGAGGTTCTTGTAAAGCTCCCAAGTGAAAGCGCCCGACATGTTGAATGTTGTACGCACTCTTCTCTGATCGTTGTCCTTCAAGCTTGTTACAGGGTTGTAGAATGATGAGTTGGTTGTGTCATCATCATCCGTATCTGTAGACAAGCCTGCAACAGGGAATGGAGTGTACTGGATAGCATAACGCAGACGCTTGTCTGTGTTGTAAGTACTACTCTGCTCATTAGCACCACCACCATTGATCTTGGTCTTAGACCAACGAGCCTGGAAGTCCAATGTTACGGTCTTTGTTGGCTTAGCATTCAGCTTCAGGCTGAGGTTGTCGCGTACGAAGTTAGACATCTGCATGATTGCCTTATCATCCATACGTGCATAGCTGAAAGCATACTTCATTTTGTCTGTACCACCATTGATGTTCAAGTTGTGGTTGAAGGTGTGACCGGTTCTTCCGTATACGATGTCCTGCCAGTCATTGGTAGCAACATTGTCGTACATGTCCAAATCATCGTAGCTTCCGAAATAAGGCTCGTACTTGTCTTCAACCTTATTCAGCAGGCTAGCCAACTCATACTGCCAGTTAGCATAGTCACGAGCGCCCAGTACATCAAGCTTCTTGGCAATTTTCTTCCAAGAATAGTATGCGTTATAAGACACACTGGTCTTACCCTCTTTACCACCCTTAGTAGTAACGAGGATTACACCGTTAGCACCACGTGAACCGTAAATGGCCGTAGATGAAGCATCCTTCAATACTGTAATATCCTCAATGTCGGATGCAGGAATATCGCTGATGCTTTCTACAGGGAAGCCATCAACAATGTAGAGAGGATCATTGCTCTGGGTGATAGAACCACCACCACGTACACGAATCTTTACATCAGCATCAGGAGAACCTTCTGTTGTTGTAATCTGTACACCAGGCATCTTACCTGTCAATGCCTCAGAAGCTGAAGCTACAGGCACCTGTGTCAGAGCCTTGTTGTCTACCGTAGCTACAGCACCGGTCAAGTCCTTCTTCTTGACAGCACCATAACCGATTACAACGACGTCGTTGAGGGTGGTGTTGTCGTCTTCCAACTTAATGTTGATGACAGACTTGCCAGATACGCTGACTACCTGAGGCTTCATACCCACGTATGAAACCTTGATTTTCTTACTGTTGCCTTTCAGTGTGATAGTAAAGTTACCATCAATATCGGTTACACCACCGTTGCTGGCTGTTCCATCTTCAATGACAGAAGCACCAATAACAGGCTCGCCCGTATTGTCGGTTACGTTACCCTTAATCACTGTTTGCGCATATCCATTAGCTGACATAACCAATGAAGCAGCAACAAGCGCAAATCTAAGATTCTTGTATTTACCAGACATACACTTTAGGTTTAGATAAAACTTATTCTAAATTACTAATATTCTAATGTTTTTTATTTAATGTTTTTAAGTAGAATTCCAGTTCTGAGCAGATGCTTGCTGAAGGGATGTTCCTCTTGGAACCCGAAGGCTCCGATGGGGCTACCTAGATGCGTAGCAATAGCTAAGTCTTGGTTTTCTTGTTGCAAAAGTATATAAAAAATATGAGAATATAGGTATATTGGGGGTAAAAAATTACGTAAACGTTTACAGATTTTTGCGTAAATACTCTGTTTTTTACATTTCGACGGTCTGTTTTCTCAGTTCCCGTTTCTGCTGTTTCGGGAGTTGAGGGAACAAAAAAAGTGCAATATCCGGCACCCTTCTGAAAGAGGATGGGGATATTGCACTCCGAATATTATCTGTCAATCTAATTACTTAAGGTCTCTGCTTCTTTACTTTACGATGACCTTGCTTGTCTTCTTGCTGCCATCTGCCAGGGTCTTCACAATGATGTTGATACCCTTCTGAAGATTTGAGAGCTGGGTGCCGTCGGCTGCATAGATGGCGGTCTTGATGACTGCTGCATCTGTAGCTGAGGTGATGTTGCGGATGCCGGTGCTTACTGAATTGGTTGTTGCACCGAAACCTCCCATTTGGTTGGCTGCACGTACGGTGAATGTTCCCTTCTCGCCGTTGAGGTTTACTGACTTCTCTGTGGTCAGGGCGAAGAACTTGCCGTCTTTTGCTACGAGATACATCTGGGCATCACCTGTCCATGAAAGCTTGTCGTTGCCCAATGTAGCCGCTGTGGCTGTGGTCTGAGAAGCGAGGTCGGCTGGCTTCCAGTTGGTAAATACCTTGTTGAGGTTGAACTCTGCTGCCTTCTCAGCAGTGATGATAGTGTTGTACTCGCTAACTTCCTTATCCTTTGTAAACTTCACGATGTTCTCAGCAGGAGAAATTACCTTGCCGTTCTCATCAACAGTGTTGTACTCGAAGAAGTTCTTGGCAACCACGTTCATACCATCTGTTGTCCAGCGGGTTGAAGCAATGTTGGCTGCTGCGTTCTTGTCGAGGATGGTGTTGAGGAATGCACACTTGGCTGTTCCACCCCAAGAGCGACCGAAGGTGAAGCTGTCAGTAGCTGAACCTACAATCTTACATCCGTCAAATACATAACCATAATCAGTTCCGTCTGTGTAAGGAGCTGTGATGTATGAACCCTTACCAGGTTCCAATGTCAAGGTACACTTGTTAAAGAATACATCGCCACCACCGCAGATGAAGTCTACGATTCCGTGGATATCTGAACCTTCGAAGTAGTACTGGCCCTTATTGTTGTTGCTGTAGTAAGTGTCCTGGTAAGAAAGCATCTTCACATTCTTGCAGATGGTCTGTGTACCCTTGTCCTGGAGGCAGACGGCACGGCCGGTGCTCTTGTCGAATGGATAAGCATTCTTCAGGGTGAGATCCTGCATGTAGAGACCTGTGCTGGTGTTGAACAATGTTGCAGTAACACCGATTCCCTCTACCTCTGGCTTGTTCACGATGATGGTGTTGTCCATGCTCTCGCCGATGATAGAGATGTTGTTACCGCTGATTGGGGTAAGACACTTGTCTCCGAGATCGTATGTGCCGTTAGGCAAGAAGATGTATGTGCGGGCAGCGTTGGTTTCAATATTGTTGCCGTTTGCTATTTCGAGGGCTGTGATGAAGCCCTGTGCGTCGCCAGCCTTTACCTCCATCCAGTTGCCGTTCTGTGTGTAAGCAGGAGTTGTCATGTTTACGATGCTGAGGCTGTGGATGTAAGTATCTGCATCAAAAGTGAGGGTATATTCTCCGCTCTCGGTAGATTCGTTCTGGAGAATACCGAGGTTGCCGTCCTTTGTTGGCTTTGCATCAATAGAACTTACTTCATTTCCCTTAGGATTGAGAAGGATAATCTTACCTGTCTTAGAATATTGGCAGAGGTTCATCTTGATGTAACCTTTGCCGCCCATCTTAACCTTGAGCTTGTCGGTAGCTTCGAAGCTCCAGCCGTGTGTGGCATCATGCCATTTGCCGTTGCCTTCTACTGAGATGGCCTCGTGGTCGTTGATGTCGAATCCTTCCTTTTGGAGGTCGTAATCGTAACGGGCTGTTTCACTTGCGGTCTCAATATCTGTAACGAGTGCATAGAGTTTGGTATCTGCTGTGATGACAGAGGAGGTGGTGAACTTCTTGCTGTCTTTCTTCAGTTCGCCAGCCCAACCGCGGAATTTCTTGCCTTCGGATACGGTTACCTTCTCTTCCATGCCTTCTGCAAATTTTTCGATGTTTGCATCCTGCTCCACCTTTTGGGTTCCGATAGCTGTTGTGCCGTCTATATTATAATAGGTGAGGGTGAAGTCTGGTTTGAAGGCTACGGTGAGTTCGTAAGTTACCTCATCTCCGTTAGATTCTACAACGATGGTTACCACGGTCTTCTGGTCTGCACCTTCTCCGGTGGTAGTATATGTTGTACTCTTGGTGGTTCCGTTTGCAGCAACGAGGTCTTTCAGCGGATTGGTCTCGCTGATGAGGTTTGTCTTCTTTGAAACGAGGAGGGTAGCGAGCTGCTTGCCTGATGCGTCTTCCTTGAAGATGTCAACGGCTGAATATTTGGTGCCGTTGAGGCTGAAAGTGCCCAGCATTGGAGTCTTGCTCATATCTACATTTCCGTAGATAGCGAGGTCGGTAACAAATGCGTTCTGGCTCAATTTAAAGCCCTCGAACTTGATCTGGCAGTTGGTGCGGTTTACGTCGAGTGTCAGATCTTCACCGCTTGTGGTTACAATTGATACGTTGTGGATGGTTACCCAGTCAGCATCGCCGTCGCCCTTTACAGATACCTTGATACCACGTGTGCCACCTGTAGCAGCCTGGTGGAGGGTAATCTTGGTGATGCTTGCCAATGGAGAGGTTACTGCGCTTGGTTCGGCTGTAGAGTATTCGCCAGTGTACTTTAGGGTCTTCATATAACCGGTACGATCAGCGAACTTAGTGTTTGTTCCTGTTGGATTTATCTCAACGCCATTGAGAGTCATGGTAAATGCCTCTTTACTATAGAGAGTTTTGAGGTCTACCAAAGTGTTGTTGGCTGTTTTGCCATCTACCTTCTTCCACTCGGTGAAGTCGGTAGTGTAGAGTGCCTTTTCCTGGATGGCGCTTACGTGTACCACCTTAATCTGATAAAGGTAGCTTTGACCTGTTGCAACAACTTCTACATATCCTTTAGCCACTTCGGCTGATGTTGCGTTGTATTCTGTTACGTCTTCAGTAGCTGCCTTTCCGCCTACGGTGAGGTTGTGGTAGTTTGGGTAACTTGTTACGGTTACAACATCATTTGCTGATTTTACTGGAATCTGCAGGATGGTTCCTGTGTTAAACTGTGCATCATATGTTCTGCCCTTCAACTTACCTTGTGTAGCGTTTACGTGCATAGTGATGCCTTCTACGGTAGAAGCGAGGTCGCCCTCGTTACCTTGGAAGTTAGCTGCAGTGTTGATACCTTCAGGAAGATTGTTCTGAAAGTCCCAAACAGCAGTGACATTTTGTGCCTTTGCGATAAAAGCAAAGACAAGCAACAGGCTGAGAAGCCCCAATCTTAGTAGATTTCTTTTCATTTGTTTGCCTTTTAGGTTGTTATACTTATTATAATTTTTATTTTCGATTTATTTTTTAAGTTTGTTGGTGCAAAAATACACTTATTATTTCTATTTAAGAACTTTTTGTTACGATTTTGTCGTAAAAGCTACGCAATCGTTTTCGTACATTTCCGCCTTTTTATCTCTTTTTGCCAAACGAGAATTAAGTCGTACTTTTGCAGGCAAAACAAACTACTAAACTTTAGTAAGGTATATAGAGGGTGCGTCATAAGTTATGGCACACCCTCTTGCTATCTTTATAGTACTTCCTTATCTCCTTTCATTTCTTGATAAGTGAAAGTTAAGTTATTTGATATTTTCTTTGGTTAATTCAGATTTTCTTTGTAATTTAGCCGCGCAAAACGTAAAGCATGTAGGAATATGGTAAAAATAGTAAATAAATATCCTGTAGGAATTCAGACTTTTGAAGAAATTCGCGAGAAAGGTTATCTCTATGTAGATAAGACCAAATACATCGTGGATTTCAGAGAAAAAGGTATGAAGTATGTCTTTCTGAGTCGTCCAAGACGATTCGGAAAGTCGCTTTTTGCCTCTACTCTTCAAGCTTATTTCGAGGGTAGAAAGGAACTCTTCGAGGGATTGGCAATAGCTGATTATGAGAAGGAATGGGTGAAGCATCCTGTGCTTCATTTTGATATGAGCGGTGCCAAGCACTTTGATGCTGATGCCTTGAACAGTTGTCTGAATCTACAGCTTTTGCCCTATGAAAAGCTATACGGTAAGGGAGAAGGTGAAAAATATTCTAATGAAAGACTGGATGGTATCGTAAAGCGTGCTTATGAGCAAACGGGCGAAAAGGCGGTTGTCATCATCGATGAATATGATGCCCCATTGCTGGATGTGGTACATGAGAAGGAGAACCTGCAGCCCCTCCGCCGCATCATGCAGAACTTCTACAGTCCTCTGAAAAAGCTCGACCCATATCTGGAGTTTACCTTCATTACGGGTATCACCAAGTTCTCGCAGCTCAGCATCTTCAGCGAGCTGAATAACCTAGACAATATCAGCATGTTCGACCAGTATTCGGCTATCTGCGGTATCAGCAAGAAGGAACTTACCACTCAGATGAAACCGGATATAGAGGCATTGGGAGAAGACCTTGGCATGACGTATGAGGAATGCCTGGCAGAGCTGACAAGATTCTACGACGGCTATCATTTCAGTGAGAAATCAGAGGATGTTTTCAATCCGTTCAGTCTGGTAAAGGCACTGAATGCACGAAAGATTGCTCCTTACTGGTTTGGCTCGGGTACGCCGACTTATCTTATCAAGACGCTGCAGAAGTATCACGTCAATGTGATGGATATTGAGAAGAAATCATGTGATGTGGATGACTTTGATGTTTCGCCGGAAATGATGACTTCTGCGCTTCCATTGCTCTATCAGAGTGGTTATCTCACCATCAAGAAGTATAACCCGATGCTGCATCGTTATTCACTGGAATATCCTAACAGGGAGGTAAAGATAGGTATGCTCAAGAGTCTTGCACCTAACTATCTTTCACCAATATCTTTGGATAATAACAGCTTGGTAGGTGATTTCCTGGAAATGCTTTATGATGGAGATGTAGAGGGAGCAATGATTCGATTGAAAGCGTATCTTGCCAGCATCTCCAACCGTTTGAGCAATAAGAACGAACGGGATTTCCAGACAGTGTTCTATCTTATCTTTAACCTGATGGGCGCCCATATGAGGGTAGAGGAGGATAGTGCAATAGGCAGGGCTGATGCCGTTGTGTATATGCCTGATGCTGTATTTGTTTTCGAATTGAAGTATGATGGTTCTGCCGAAGAAGCAATCAAACAGATAGATGAAAAGGGATATCTGATTCCATATTCTGCTGATGGTAAACGCTTGTTCAAAATTGGTGTTAATTACGATAGTAATCAGCGGACAATTAGTGATTGGAAGATAAAGGAAGGATAAAATACTGTACTTTAGTATATAGTTCTGCAACGGGCTGAAGGGGCTGCTGTCTCTTCAGCCCGTTTGGTGTCTGCTAGCTAAAACTCTCTTATATTCTGGTACTTGACGTTTGGATTTACGCAATCGTTTTCGTAGTTTTAGCTCATTTTGGTTCGTATTTTTCTGAGATTCTCAAAATGATTTATTATTTTTGCCACCGAAATAAACTAGTAAATGAATCAAACTAAAATAAAGTTATTCATCAACTAATTAATAATATATAAACTTAAAATAAAACGATTATGAAGAAATTCTTTACTCTTATCGCAGCTGTAGCTTTGGCTGCAAGTGTTAATGCTCAGACAACTTTGATAGATTATCCTACATCTCAGTCAGGTATAACCCTTCACAATGTTGGCGGACAGATTTCGTTTGCAACAGTGAAAATTCATACTAATAAAGATGAGGTACCTTGTATTAAGATAGGAAAAAGCTTTAGTGCAGAAAACCTTGTTGTAGATAACTTTGTTGAGTTGACAACAGAAGGTGGATTCAAAAAGGGTGATGTAATTACTATTGCTGGTGTTTTTAATAATGCAGATGACTCCAAAAAAGCTGCTGTAGCTTTCTTCACTGGTGAAGTTGGTGAAAAAGGAAAAACTTATTATACGACAAAACAATTTGTCAATAGTAGAAATACAGCGGATGATCCTGCAGAGGAGCAAATTACGTTGACGGAAGATATGCCTAGCGTGAAGTTTGGAAGAAATGGTAATACTGGCACTTGTGTTGTAAAGGTTACAGTTGTACGTGGTGGTACATCTACCGGCATTTCTAACATCAGTGCTGCCGCAGCCAAGAAGAATGGTAAGACCTACAACATGGCTGGTCAGGAGGTTTCTTCTTCTGCCAAGGGCTTGATTATCAAGAATGGTAAGAAGTATGTAAAGTAACAGATTGTATATACATATAAAACAAAAGGGCATTCCCAAACATGGGGATGCCCTTTTTGTTTTATAAGAAGTTTTATACCTTTATTACCTTATCCACTACGGTCTGTCCGTTCTGAAACAGCATCTTGCGGATATTGATGCCTTTTTGAGGAGCAGAAAGGAGGGTGCTGTTGAGGCTGTAATACGTTACTTTGACCAACTCACTGGGATTGGAACCGGTGTTTTGCAAGATGCCTGTAGGATTCTTCCATGCAGGATAGTATTCATCTACTTTGCTCTCGGCATCAGCATTGCCCTGCTTCATGATGTCCTCAACCAGCGAATTGGCGTATACTTCCACGTTGGTGTAGTAACCCTTGCCGTCGAGCGAGTAGGTGAGGGCATCGCTGCCATCGTTTGGATTCAAACCGTTGGCAAGCTCCCATGCATCAGGAATTCCGTCCTTGTCCGTGTCGAAGTCGGCTGGGCGAGTAGCGGTGCCGAAGTTTGCCTCGGTGTAACCTTTTACATCTGATACCTTGTCGATGATACCAGGCGACAGGGTGATGCTTCCCTTATACAGTGCCGTTCCCGTTTTAGCCTCTTCCATGTAGCGTGCATCTATCTCATCGCGGTAGAGCGAGGCTCCGCCGTATGCCAGAACCTTGCTGAATGCTTCGGCTGCAGAGTGGGTGGTAATCTCTCCCGTAGGAGCAGGATTATCCATCTTGATCTTGACGCAAGACTTGCCGCTGATGGTTACATGGGCAACATTGTCACCATAAAAGTTTTTGGCATCCGGACTGTAGTATTCTCCGTTCAGGCTTGGAATGCCTTTGTCGTAGCTGATACCTTTCCAATCCTGATTCTTGGTAACAGAACCCTTGGTGGTTTCGGTGGTGTTTCCGTTGATGAAGTAACGGCTGGTCATGTCGTATAACTCAGGATGATTCTTGTCGGAGTTGCTGCTGTTAGATAAGGTAACCAAGGTGATACGTTCCTGGTTGCCACGTTCCTTGCCTGTGCTTATATCTACCTTGAGACCATTCAGAGTAGTTCCTTTAAGTCCCTGGCTAGGTCCAGCCTTGTAGTAATTGTTGACGATATTGATCTGTCCGCCGCCCGGACCTCCGTAGCAGGTACCCTGCGCATTATACATCACGCAGTTGCGGAAGTCTACGTTTTCTGCCTGCACTGTGTTCTTCCACTGGTAGGTATCGTAATCCTTGTTACTGGTGTAGCCTGTCCATCCGTATCTTGCACCATTAAAACGCGGACCGCGGTTCATGAGATGGCCTACGAAGTTATGGTGGAAGCTGGCAAGCTTACCTCCCCAGATGCCACCGTAACCATGTGCTCCCTTAGAGTGGCCCGGATTGGTGAGACTCTCGGCAATGGTACACCACTGCATGGTGAAATTGTTGTTGTCGTAGAATGAAGCCACCTCATCGATGCTCCAACTGAAGGAACAGTGGTCGAAGATGATGCCAGTCTTGTTGCGCTGCCAGGTAGCATCCGCACCGTCATTGATGTTCTTTTCCTCTCCGCGGCGTATGCGGAGGAAACGGATGATGTTGTTGTTGCCCGGTTGAACGGTGTAATATCTGAGGGTGATGCCCGGAGATGGGGCTGTCTGTCCGAGGATGGTGATGTTGTCAGCAAACTTGAGATCAGACTTCAGGGCGATGACGCCAGCCACATCGAAGACGATGATTCTTTTGCCCGACTTGACAGCCTCTCTGAAAGAACCCGTTCCGCTGTCGTTGAGGTTAGTTACGTGGATTACTTTTCCACCTCTTCCGCCCGTTACGTATCTTCCGTGACCTTCTGCGCCCGGAAAGGCTGGAGTTTGTGCCAAAGCAGCAGCACTCATAAGCGCTGCTGCCATTGTTGTGAATATTTTCTTTTCCATCGGTGAGAATTCTTTAAATTCAGTTTACAGTTTAGTTAATAGTTTATAGGGCAATCTTGCTATACGGCGAAGCCGCTGTAAACTATAAACTATTAACTGTAAACTATAAACTAAATTTTACTTATTCAGTCCCTGCATTTCCATTTCCAGACTAGCCCAGATGAAAGGACCTACGCCCTTGGCATCATTGTCGCGGATTGGCTCGCTCATGTAATAGTCGAAGCTTCCGTCGCGCTTGAAGTTTGGCTTCTTGACGTATGGACCAGGGCCAGGACCGAGTCCGCTGACAGCACAGCAGCGGGTAAGGCTGATGGTCTTGTCTGGGTTTACCTTGATGAAGTTGTTCAGGATTCCCTCATAAGCCTTGATACCTGCTTCCTGATATTCCTTGCCGAGGTATCCCTTGCGGTAACCCTTGAGGAGAACATAGGCAAACATGCTTGAAGCGGTGCTCTCCAAGTAGTTGCGAGGATCCTTTACGTCCATCACATCGTACCATACGCCCGTCTTCTTATCCTGATATTTCACCACGCTCTTCATTGCCTTATTTAATAAGGTGATGATTTCGCTGCGGCGATCATAATCTTCAGGCATGGCATCAAGGCATTCGGTCATCGCCATGACGTACCATCCGAGGGCTCTTGCCCAGGTATGCTGGCTCTTTCCGTCTTCCTTGTTTGCCCAGAACTGGCTGTGGGTCTCGTCCCATGCATGCTTCCAGAGCTGGGTCTTCTCATCGTAGGTACGCAGGTCGGTCTTCACAATCTGGTCTACCGCATCGTCGAGAATCTTCTTCGCCTTCTTAGGCTTGAGGTTCTGTACGGCGTAGTTGCAGTAGAAAGGCAGCCCCATGAAGATGCCGTCGAGCCAAACCTGGTTGGCGTAAATAGCCTTGTGCCAGTAAACGCCTTCCTTGGTGCGAGGCTGGTTCTGCAGCTGCTTGAAGAGCGTCTTCAGTGCCAGTTCGCTGCTCTTGCTAGGGAAGAGATTGTGCATGCGGAGGATGAACTTCGCGGTGCGCACATTGTCGAGATTGAAATCCTCATATTTGTAGCCTGTGATGTTTCCTTTTTCGTCAATCATCTTGGCTGGATATTCTTTCAGGTAGTTGATGATAGCCTCGTTGTTGGCTTCGGCATCAGCTCCCTTGAAGGTGCTCTTTCCGTCTTTGTAATGGAGGTAGGTGTCGAGCATGCCTTCCATCTCAATGCCCATCACGTAGCTCCAGCGAGGTTTCTTCGGGCTGAAGTCGAGGTTGTATGGGTGGGGAGTGCGCTGCATCTCGCTGTGGGTGAGCCACTCTGAATAGGTCTGGTAAGGACGGTCTTCCTTGTTGAGAACCAGGGAACCGTTGATGAAAAGGTTGTCGAACTTCACATCGCGGGTCTTGCCGGTCATCTTGACAGGCTGCTTGATGACACCATCGAACTTACAGTTCTTTACATGGATATCGTATACGTTTTCTATTTTGTTTCCACCGATGATGAGCACACCATAGTTGCTCTTCTGGCAGGTAACATCTTCCATGCTCACGTTGCGCACAGTAGGTTCAAATCCGCGGTAGCAAGCCTCTTTTGGCTCATAGTCGAGGTTGATCTTGAGCACGGCTTCCTTGCACTGGCCTACGGTAACCTTGCGCATGTGGATGTTCTGGATGAGTCCGCCGCGGCAGTTGTTGGTCTTGATGCGGAGGATGCGCTCCAGATGAGGAGAGTCCATCTCGCAGTTTTCGGCGTATACATTCTCGCATCCGCCTGAAATCTCGGAACCGATGACTACGCCACCGTGTCCGTCTTCCATCCGGCAGTTGCGGATGATGATGTTTCTCGATGGTTGGTTCCAGAGACGACCGTCGTTGTTTCGTCCGCTCTTGATGGCGATGCAGTCGTCGCCGGTATGGAAGATACAGTTCTGGATGAGTACATTCTCGCATGCTTCAGGGTCGCATCCGTCTCCGTTAGGTCCTTCGTTCCATACGGTTACGCCGTCTACTGTGATGTTCTTGCAGAGCAGAGGGTGCATCACCCAGAAAGGTGAATTGATCATCTTGACATCCTTGATGAGGATGCGCTCAGAGCGTACGAAGTTGACGAGCTGAGGGCGGAGACCCTGTCCCATGCCGAACTTGCGTTCGTCAAAAGGCACACCGTCTTCAGCCATCTTCAGCAGTCTGGCACGTGATCCCATCTTCTGGTGTTCCTTGGTTACGCCCTCCTTATATCCGAATCTGGCATTACCGTTCATTGGCCACCATGTATCGTTGTTACCACCTCCATCGATGGTACCTTTACCAGTGATGGCGATGTCGGTAACCTTGTAGGCATAGATGCATGGAGAATAGTTCCAGCATGCGATGCCCTCCCATGATGTGCGTACCAGCGGATAGAGTTTCGGTTCGAAGGCAAACTGCAGTACGGCACCCTCTTCGAGATTCAGTTCTACGAAGCTCTTCATCTCAATGGCTCCTGTGCGCCAGGTACCCTTCGGGATGACTACAGTACCGCCACCTTTTTTAGAAACGAGGGCGATGAGCTTGTTGATAGCCTTCTGGTTCTGTGCAGCCGAAGCGTTCTGCTTGGCTCCATAGGCAGAAATTGCATACTTCTTAGCTGCCTGCTTGATGCCTGGCAACTGTATGCTCTGTTCAATGCGCTGATATTCAGCATCGTTCCATCCGTCGGCCCAAGCGCAGGATGGGATGAGAAGCAGAGCAACGAGTAAGGTCTTAAAGAATTTCTTCATTGTCTTTGTTCTAGTTTTATGATTATTTGTATTATGAATTCGTTTGTATTGATCTGTTTTATTCGTTAGTCGGGTCTTACGTTTAACACATCGCTGCAAAGATACGAATTTTATTTGTAAAACAGGTGCTGGTAATGTTAAAATTAAATGTTTTTGGAAAAATGTTTGGTGTTTTGAAAATAAAATGTTACCTTTGCAACGATAATTAACATTATTAACGCAATAAATACTGGGTAGCCTATTAGATAGACATTTACTTAATGAATAAAATAAGATTAAGAAAATGAGTAAACTCAATGAAATGACAGACGAAGAGTTGGCCCTGGCTTATGTCGGGGGCGACAACAGAGCCTTTGACCTGTTGCTTTCCCGCAACGAGGTGAAACTGTTCTCTTATATCCTTTTCGTGGTTCACGATGAGGATCTGGCGAATGATATCTTCCAGGAGACATTCGTAAAGGCAATCAGTCGTTTACATGCTGGTCAGTATTCCAGTTCGGGCAAATTTAGTTCGTGGTTAATGCGCATAGCGCATAATGTCATCATAGACGGTTATCGCAGTCAGTGTGTGTTCCGCATGGTAGAACAGGGGAACGATAATGATCTTTCCTGTCTGCGAGGCGAAGATTTTCAGGCAGACTGTGCTGAGCAGGAGATGGTACGCAAACAGGTGCTCCGTGATGTGAAGAAACTGGTAGACTTTCTGCCGGCTCCACAACGCGAAGTGGTTTATATGCGTTTTTATCAGCAGATGTCTTTCAAGGATATAGCCGAGTGTACCAATGTGAGTATCAATACGAGTCTGGGAAGAATGCGTTATGCGCTCCTTAACCTCCGCAAGATGGCTAAGGAGCACAATATCTATCTGAATCTTGATTAGTGGAGTTCTTTCAAGGCATGGATGGTAGCATAAGGGTCTGTGCTCTTGAATACATAACTTCCGCTTACCAGCACGTCTACTCCGGCTTTTACCAGTCTTGGAGCAGTTTCTGCCTGCACGCCGCCATCTACCTCGATGAGTGCCTGGCTTCCGCTCTCTTTGATGAGCTGGCGCAGACGGCCTATCTTCTTGATGGTGTTCTTGATGAATTTCTGTCCGCCGAAGCCTGGGTTAACGCTCATCAAAAGTACCATGTCTACATCGCAGATGATGTCTTCCAGCACACATACCGGGGTAGAAGGGTTGAGGGTAACTCCTGCCTTCATGCCTGCTGCATGAATCTGCTGGATGGTGCGGTGCAGATGGGTGCAGGCCTCGTAGTGCACGTTCATCATCATGGCACCGAGCTTGGCAGTCTGCTCAATGTAATTTTCCGGGTGCTGTATCATAAAGTGGACGTCGAGGGGCTTGGTGCACACCTTGCTCACGGCTTCTATCACAGGGAAGCCGAACGAGATGTTGGGCACGAAGACACCATCCATCACATCGAGGTGGAGCCAGTCGGCCTCACTCTTGTTAATCATCTCTATATCACTCTTCAGGTCAATGAAGTTGGCTGAGAGCAATGAAGGGGATACCATTGTTTTCATCTTTCTTCTTCTTTTAGTTAGGATAGCACACCTTTAGCTTCCCATTTTGCACCATGGTATGATAGGAGTAGGCTATCTGCTTGATGAAGTAGATGGTCTGGGCCGAAGGTCTCATTTTCTTTGGTGTAAATACTTGCTTCATAGGCGTGAATCTTTAAATTTGAATAATACTTCTTGTTATTTGTTGATTTCAGAACGGGCATTTCTTTCTGTGGAGTTTTCCTCCGCCTGTTACCTGTCCTCTAGATAAATAACGGCACGTCTGGCAGATTATTACATTTCGGCGAAATATTTTTTTCTTTTCTCCTATATATAATAAGGTATAGGGGAGAGAAGGGGAAGAAAAAGTGGGCGAAATGGTGATTTAGATGATAAAATAGTGTTAAATCTTAAAATTTCTCGACAAAAAGTTTGTAGTTTAAAAGAAAAACTGTACTTTTGCAGTAGAAATGAAGAACGAAGGAGAATCTTTTCGTTAAAAAGAAAGAAACGCCTCGTTTTTGGTAGTAACAAACAATTAAAAGAAAAAGCAATATGAATACATTCGTATCTACATCATGGTGGTGGCGTAACTCAAGATTCCAGAAGTCGTGAGTCGAGACGCCGTATGTGGATGTGAACAACATAATATACTAGGGGCCTGCCGTAACTTACGACAGGCCCCTTTTCTTTGTATGCTCGGTATGAGCTTATTCTAATGGGTGCAAGTCCCTAACAAGCCCTAAT
>CAUFXJ010000015.1:0-81637 GCA_959596915.1 Segatella copri | reverse complement strand
GTTTCATTGTCACTTCTGTTTGTTCCTAAGTGACAACCTTTTTCAGGGAAGTACAGTGTCCTTTACCCTTATTTCTAATAATTGCCAGAGATTTTTATCAGTATGTAGCGATTATAGCCTAGTTATGGAAGAGTATTTTGCCGAGGAATAAGTTGGCTGTTAACCGGAAATAGTGTACTGGCGAATGAAGAACAGCTGACTAGCCATACGCTCGCCAGTTGGCTGTTCTACTGCAACAGTCAGCGTAAATGCCTGTAAAAATGTTGTAAGTAAGGGATAAAGGAAATACTCTTCACTCTTCACCTTTCCTTCGGAATCCCCAGTGTTTATGGTCGTTTCGAGGGGTGAAGAGTCAGAGACAACTCTTCACCCACTCTTCACCACTCTTCACCTTAGCTGGTTCGGCGGAGGATGTGTCATAATTTTAGGCTTCCTTGCCATGGGATATGGTGAGGGAGCCTTTTTTTTATAGTCGATGATTATAAGTCATTCAGCATGAAATCATAGATGCTCATGAAGAGTATACCATTTGCATCACGGTTGCTGATGAGGCTTTCGCCCACAATGACGATTCGCTCGAAACCATCATCTATGCGGCGCAATGAGTTGATTTCTTGCTCTATCTTGTCTTGCGATGGCAGGCTGAGGGCCGACTGGATATAGCATCGGCGACTGCCCTTGTTGCACACGAAGTCTACCTCTAGTTGTTTGCGATAACTAGTGCCGTTTTCGTCTTTCCCATTCACTGTTACCACGCCTACATCCACATTGAATCCCTGTCTTCTCAGCTCGCAATATATCGCATTCTCCATGAGATGGGTCTTCTCTATTTGGCGAAAATTGATGAGTGCATTGCGCAGTCCTAAGTCGGTGAAGTAATACTTCATAGGAGTACCTATATATTTTCTTCCCTTCACGTCGTATCTCTTGACTTCCTCTATAAGAAAGGCATCTGAGCAATAATCGATGTATGTTTTCAGAGTGGTAGAGCCAATGGATATATTTTTGTTGGTCTTGAATGTATTCGATAGTTTTTGAGGATTTACCAGTCCTCCAATGCCAGATGATAACATACAGAGAAGTTCTTCTAGCTCAGCATTGTTCTTGATGCGATTTCTGTTAAGAATGTCAATCAAGTAAGTTTCTTGCCAAAGGTCTTTAAGTAGCCTAATCTTATCTTCATCTGTAGGTTGTAGGATGACAGGTGGCAGTCCGCCATATTGTAGATATTCTACCCAACCGCTCTCTTGGCTGCCTTGGTAGACAGACATGAATTCGGAGAAACTGAGTGGTGAAATATGAATCTGGTAGCCTCGACCTCTGAACTCGGTAATGATGTCCTTTGACAAGAACTTGGCGTTGCTGCCTGTAACATATACGTCAGCATTGGGGATATGGAGCAATCCATTCAGAACATCCTCAAAATCTTTCAGCATCTGCACCTCGTCCAAAAGGATATAGTACATCCTACCGTCCTTGATGAGGCTCTTTACATACTGGTAGAACTTATCAGGGGCGCGATATACCTTATTGCCAAAGTCATCAAAAGCCATTTCTATGATGTGCTCTTTGTCTACACCATCTAGTTTGAGTTGTCTCTTGAATAAGTTGAATAGCAGGAAAGACTTTCCGCATCTTCTAATACCGGTGATGATTTTTACCAGTCCATTGTGTCTGCTATTGAGCAGTTGCTGTATGTATCTTTTGCGTTCGATGATCATAATCTATCTAAATATATTGATTTAATTTTACGTTAGATTTTTGCGTAAATACGCATTTTTCTGCTGCAAAGATACGCTTTTTTGATGAATTTACAAAAGATTTTTGCGTAAATACGCATTTTTCTGCTGTAAAAAGTGTTTTTATAATCTGTTCTTGTGCTGTTGGTTGGATGGCAATGGCGGAAACAAAATAAAGGGAGGATGTGTCATAAATTTATGATTCACCCTCTTCTTGTTGTTGGATGAGTAAGTATATGTTGTTTGAAGAGCTAGGATATGTTGTTGGAAGAGTAAGAATATGTTGTTGGAAGAGATAGGATATGTTGTTGAGGCAGTCTGTATCTTCGGTCGCATAACAGCTGATATGCGCATGCACAACAGGTGATGTGCATGCGATGGTCAACTGTTATGCGCCAACTGTTATTCAGACTTATGACACACCCACCTTAGAGAAGCCTAGCGGTCTTGCGCTGCAATTTACGCCTGTTGGTCTTTGGAATCGGTGAAGAGTGGGTGAAGAGTAGCTGCAAACTCTTCACCCCTCGGAATGCCGATAAACACTGGGATTTCCGAAGGAAAGGTGAAGAGTGAAGAGTAAAAGCGTGTTCGCTTGCAGATAAAAAATGGGGCGCAAGCTGTTTCCATGAAAAGAATCGCTTGCGCCCCTGATATTATTGCTTATGAGTAAATGAGCATCCTAAGATTAGAACTTGTAGATAGCACCAAATGAAATGTTGCTCGCATCTACGTTAAGTCCGAATGTTGATGAATTTTTACCTTGGTCAGGAGAATAACCTCTGTAACCGAGGAAACCTACCTTTGTGATGAAGTTTACGTGGTCTGAAAGCTTAACAGCCAAACCTGGCTTGATGCCTACCTCGTAAGAATCGCCACCGCCCTTGCTGTAACTGCTGTAACCGATTGTACCTTCTACGAAGAGGTTAACCAACTTGGTTTCTACGGCTGTGTAACGTACGTAAGGAGCTACTCTAAATGTTGTAGATTCACCTACAGGAGAAAGCTTGCAAACTTCGCCCTTCTTGATACCAATCTCGAGACCAGCCTCCCACTTGTTGTTGAACTCGTAACCAATCTCTGGCATCAAGGTGTAAGCTGTCTTGCTGTCACCATCACCGATCTTGTTGCTGGAAATACCAGCTGTACCACCAATGTAAACCTGTGCGCTAGCGCAAACTGAAACGAGAGCCATAGCAAGGCTCAACATAATCTTCTTCATAATCAATCTTTTCTTTTAATTATTACTTTATTTTATCACTCTAATCAGGTAGCTTTTCAGCCCCTTATTTATGATAGCAAAGCACATCCCAGACATGCCCTGCACTCTCTAATTCGGCGGCAAAGATATAGGAAATAACTTGAAACTCAAAACTATTTCTCAGTTTTTCTTGCAAAACAAGCCGTATTGTTGATGTAAATCAAGAAAAGTAGGCATGCTGAATGTATCTAATGCTATTTCTGCTGCAAAGCTACGATTTTTTAGTGAAACCGCCAAATAATATGAGGGAATATTTGGGCAAACCAACTTTTTTCTCTATCTTTGCATGAACAAACAGTTTGAATCTTTTTTTATTAATATCATAAATGAATCAATTTACAAAGCTGATAGCAGCCCAGCTCAATCTGAAGGAGCAGGCTGTAGAAAATACTCTGGCGCTGCTCGAAGAGGGCTGCACCATTCCGTTTATCTCGCGATACCGCAAGGAGAAAACCGGTAATATGGACGAGGTAAACATTGAAGCCATCGCACAGGCTAACGAAAAACTCTCTGAGATGGCGAAGAGAAAGGAGACTATCCTCAAAACCATCGAGGAACAGGGAAAACTCTCGGATGAACTGAAAAAACGCATCGAACAGTGCTGGGATGCCACCGAACTGGAAGATATCTATCTTCCTTATAAGCCAAAGCGCCGCACCCGTGCACAGATAGCACGTGAGGCAGGCTTGGAGCCTCTGGCACAGCTGCTCCTCTTCCAGCGTGAGCGCAATCCGGAACAGGCTGCCAGAAAGTTTGTGGGCGATAAGGTGAAGGATGTGGAGGCTGCACTTCAGGGAGCCAAGGACATCATCGCCGAAACTGTAAGCGAGAATGAGCAGAGCCGCAATCAGATTCGCGGCGAGTTCAGACGCGGTGCCATCATCACTTCTAAGGTGGTAGCCAAGAAGAAGGATGAGGAAGAGGCGCAGCGCTTCTCCGACTATTTCGATTTCTCAGAACCATTGAAGAAATGTTCTTCGCACCGACTGCTGGCTATGCGTAGAGGCGAGGCGGCAGGATTCTTGCGTGTCAGCATCTCGGCTGATGATGAGCAGTGTCAGGATAAACTGAAGCGCCACTATGTACATGGTTTCGGTGAGTGCCAGACGCTGGTGGGTGAAGCGGTGGATGATGCCTTCAAGCGGCTGCTGAAGCCTAGCATTGAAACCGAATTTGCTGCGCTCAGCAAGCAGAAGGCGGATGAGGAGGCTATTGTGGTCTTCGCCGAAAACCTGCGCCAGCTTCTGTTGGCGGCTCCTCTCGGACAGAAACGCGTGATGGCGGTTGACCCAGGTTTTGCCAATGGTTGCAAGACTTGCTGTCTTGATGCGCAGGGCAATCTGATTCATCATGAAATTGTTTATCCTCATCCTCCCCGCAACAAGAAGAGCGAGGCTACGGCTGCCATCCAGCGCATGGTAAAGATGTATCAGGTGGAGGCAATGGCTGTAGGTAACGGTACGGCAAGCCGCGAAACCAGCGACTGGCTGCATAGCATCGATTTCGTTCATCCGGTAGATATCTATGTGGTGAGCGAGGATGGCGCTTCGATCTATTCGGCTTCGAAGATTGCAAGAGATGAGTTCCCGGATGAGGATGTTACCGTGCGTGGTGCTGTGAGCATCGGACGAAGACTGATGGATCCGCTTGCAGAGTTGGTGAAGATTGATCCGAAGAGCATCGGTGTGGGACAGTATCAGCATGATGTGGACCAGACTCAGCTGAAGAAGAGTCTGGATACGGTGGTGATGAGTTGCGTGAACTCGGTGGGTGTCAACCTGAATACCGCATCGCAGCATCTCCTGACCTATGTGAGCGGTTTGGGACCTACGCTTGCCAAGAATATCGTGGAATATCGCCGCGAGAATGGAGCCTTCGCTTCCCGTGCCCAGTTGAAGAAGGTGCCACGTCTGGGTCCTTCGGCCTTCGAGCAGTGTGCCGGCTTCCTCCGCATTCCTGGCGCTAAGAATCCTTTGGATAACAGTGCCGTTCATCCGGAGCGCTATGCGCTGGTAGAGCAGATGGCGAAAGATCAGGGCGTAACGGTGAAGCAGCTGGTAGAAGACAAGGCGCTGCAGAAGAAGATTGATATCAGAAAATATGTGAGTGCTGAGGTGGGTATGCCTACTTTGACCGATATCATGGCTGAGCTTGACAAGCCGGGCTTGGATCCTCGTGGCGAGGTAGAGAAGTTTGAGTTTGATGCCAGCATCAAGGAGATAGAGGATTTGCAGGTGGGCATGGTTGTGCCGGGCATTGTTACCAACATTACCAAGTTTGGTGCCTTTGTAGATATAGGTGTCCACAACGATGGTCTGGTTCATGTATCCCAGATGTCAAACCGTTACATTCAGGATCCTTCTGAGGTGGTAAAACTTCATGAGCATGTGATGGTGAGAGTGGCAGAAGTAGATTTGAAGCGCAAGCGCATCGCCTTGTCGATGAAGGGCGTGAAATAAAAAGGATATTCAGAATGAATCAGAATAATAATGGTGATGCTCTCTTGGCAGGGGGCATCACTAGAGATTGTATAGAGTCGGCATATTGCTTTATTCATCAGAAGCTCAGGGTTTTTGAATTTTCCACCAATCCTACGCAGCGTGATGATATAGAGTATGCCATCGCCCAGTATGTAGAGGGCATGAATCCGCAGCTCTATCTTCTTCTTTCGCAAGGCAGAACGGAATTCCTTCTAGACCATGTGAATTTTGAAAAAGATATGCGCGAGGCGCAGGAAAAACTGGAAGGGATGATGTAGGTATCTCTCTCTGCTTTAGGAGAAGGATCTGACAAAAAGGTGTAAAAAGACAGGTAGTTATATTAAAAGAAAATGCTAAATAGTTATATATTAACTACTTAGCATTTTTTTTTTGTGCGCCTGATAGGACTCGAACCTACACGGCCTGAACCACTAGATCCTAAGTCTAGCGCGTCTACCAATTTCGCCACAAGCGCATTCTTGGGTGCAAAGATACAATAATAATTTGAATAAAAAGAAGAAAAATGAAAAAAATGATGGTTTTACTTGCTTTTTACGAGAAATAATGGTAATTTTGCAAACAGATACTGTTCTATTTTTATTTTGCAAAAAAACGAAGGCAGGACAGTAAGGACAGATAAAAACTATAATAACAGGAATATGAAAAAAATATGGGTTATGATGCTGGCTACATTGATGGTTTCTTCCACGATGATGGCTGGAAATGTGAAGAAATCAACGACTCTTCCTATTTGGGGAGAGATCGTAAAGGCTTCTCATCCGATGATTCAGTATGTTGGGCGTGTGAGCTTTGCTAAGAATCCTGATGTAGCCAGTTTCAATTATCCGGGAACTACGATTGAGGCTAGTTTTCAAGGGTCTTCTCTGAAAATGCTGTGTCGCCCGAAGACTGGATATTTCATGGCGCAGATTGATGGTTGCAAACCTTTCAAAGTGGGCTTTAATGCCGAACGCGATTCGGTTGTAACCCTGGCTGCGGCTTTGCCAAAGGGGGTGCATCATGCTAAGGTGATGTATGTGATAGAAGGCTTGTTCCGCAAACCGGAATTCAGGGGATTCGTTCTTGATAAGGGATGTCAGCTCGTTGAGGCTCCGGCTCTCCCGGAACGGAAGATTGAATTTATCGGAAATTCAATCACCTGCGGTTATGGCGTAGAAAGTATCAACATGTCTGATCCTTTTGAAGATGAAACGGAGAACCATTGGCTTACTTATGCCAATATCGTAAGTGACAGTCTGAAGGCTCAGCATACTTCTATCTCCCGTAGTGGTATCGGTGTATATCGTAATTATAATGGTCCGAAGACAGGTGATGCCGATAACATGTCTTGGCAATATGAATATACCTTATTTGACCAGCATGATGAAAAATGGGATTTTGCCAAGTATCAGCCTCAGTTAGTCTGTATCAATCTGGGTACGAACGATCTTTCTACCAAGAATTATGATATTCAACTCTATGAGAAGAATTATCGCATGTTTCTTAAAACGGTACGTAGCAAGTATCCTCATGCAAAGATTTTGATGTTGACAGGTCCGATGCTCGGCGAGAAGGAGAGTAGCAAGCAGCGAACTGTGCTTGATAGAATCTGTGCTGATGCTAATAAAACCGACAAGAATATTTATCGTTTCGATTTCAGTTTCCAGAAAGGAGATTTAGGTTATGGCGCCAGCTGGCATCCTAGTATGCTGCAGCATCGGAAGATGGCCGCAGAATTGCTTCCGTTCCTGAGAAAACTGATGAATTGGAATTAAATGAGACTGTATGTTTCCAAACCAAAATTATATGATAACAATGAATACAAAAAATCTATTATTGTTGGCATCTCTTACATTGGCGATGCCTCTGACAGCACAGACTCCGCAAGAGGATTTCAAGCGGGATATTACGCTTTCGGGTAGTAACTATGTAGCTTATCGTGGTCCGCAGAAACCGCTGACTGCGGCTCCTAAGGGTTATAAGCCTTTCTATCTGAGCCATTATGGCCGGCATGGTTCCCGCTATATGATAGGCAAGAAGGCTTATGATGTGCCTTATTTCTCTCTGCTCAAAGCGAAGCAGGAGGGCAAACTGACAGCTAAGGGCGAGGAAACGCTGGCTAAGGTGAAGATGATTCGTGAGGAGGCGAAGGGGCGCGATGGCGAACTGACTCCGCTCGGAGCTCTCCAGCATCAGGGTATTACCAGAAGAATGATGGAGCGCTTCCCTGAGATTTTTGCCGGTAATACGAATATTGAGGCCCGAAGTACTTTGGTAATCCGATGCATCCTCTCTATGGAGAACGGTTTGCAGCAGATGCTGCGTATCAATCCGAAACTTCATATCTTCCATGATGCCAGCGAGCATGATATGTATTATATGAACCAGGGCGACAGATACCTGGATAGCTTGAAGAACAGCGTGGGTATCAAGGTGGCACAGCAGGAATTTGCACAGAAGCACGTTAGCTATAGCCGTGTGATGCAGGAACTGTTCAACGACCCTGCCTGGGTGAAGCAGAATATCAACCAGAGTGACCTGAACAGAAAACTTTATGAGATGGCAAGTTCAATCCAAGGCACGGAACTGAGGGGCAAGGTTTCGCTCTATGACCTCTTTACGGAGGAGGAACTGTATCAGAACTGGCTGAATGCCAACATCTGGTGGCAGATGGCTTACGGCAACTCGCCTTATACGGGCAATGTGCAGCCATTCTCCCAGCGCAATCTCTTGAGAAACATCATTCAGAAGGCGGATAGCTGCATCGCCTTGCCGCATCCGGGAGCTACATTGAGATATGGACACGATACGATGGTTACTCCGCTTACCTGTTTGTTGGATTTGAATGGATATGGCGAAGAGATTAAGGATCCGGAGAAGATTGCTTCTCAATGGTGGGATTATAAGATTACCCCGATGGCTACCAACCTGCAGTTCGTTTTTTATAGAAACAAGGCGAATGATGTGCTGGTGAAGGTGCTTTTGAATGAAGATGAGGCTACTTTGCCTATCAAGAGCGATGTGGCACCTTATTACCATTGGAATGACTTTAAGGAATACTGCCTGAAAAAGCTGGCGGGGTATAAAAGGTAAAAATGAAGGCTACTGACTGCTGGGGGGACAAGCGATGGAATCGCCTGGAACGGGGGCAGGAGGGGGACTGGCTTCTTTTTTGCTGAACGCGAAATGCTGAAACGCTAAAGCGCGAAATGCAAATGGCTAGATAATAAAAAAGGGGCTTAAGCTTTTTGGGGCTTAAGCTCCTTTTTTTATGATGGGCGCTTTTCTTGCTGCTTTTCTTGCGCTTTCTTTTTCGCTTTCTTAGCGCTTTTTATTGCTTCGATAACCAGTCTTTATCCTTCTGGTCTTCTTCGAAATCTTTTTCTGAGAAGAGGTTGGTCTGACCAGTCAGTTCGTCAATCACCTGTTGCTCGCTTTTGCCAGCATCTGGATCAAGGTTTTCACCTTCATTCTCTGAGTCAGAACCATCCTGTTCCTCATCATTATCCTCAGAAAGAGGTTCAGGGAATCGGGTTGGTTCCAATTCCTCGATGCTTTCAATCTTCCATGTCGTGAGGCGCTTACCCTTTGCCTTGAAACTCTTCTGCGCAATGAACTGCTCGGCATCGATTTCTTCGGCAGGACGGATGGCATCCACACCGCCATAAGTAACCTTGATGCGTGGATATACCGTGTCGGTAAGCAAGATGAGCTTGCAGTTAGGATTCTCTCCCATGAAATTCTGATGGCGCTTGGTGGCATCCATCGTGAATCGCTTGATGTATGGATATCCCTGATTGTCGGCATCGTAAAGGATAGCCGTCCAGATCTTGTGCTCATCCCATTTCTCTAAGCGGATGATGTTGTCCTCGTAGTGGTTGTTGACATCGAAATTGGTGATGTAGAATTCTCCGTTGTCGAGTACTACCAAGATAGATTCATCATCATTGAATTCGCCCAGGAAGCGGCCGTTCTCATCGTAGTTGATGCGGTTTACGTCTGGGTCGAACCAAACCTTTCTGCCTCCTAACGTGCTGTGGCCGTGACTCTTCAGACCGATGCGGCGAATGGCGCGCTTGGTAAGGAGATTACCTTTGGCAGCACGCCCCTTGATCAGAATGTCTGAGAAATCCTTCTCCAGGAAGATGCTCTGGCGCTTCTTCGTCAGGTCGGGCTCCATCGTACACTTGATGATTTCTGCCTCGCCATTCGGATTGGCGGTGAAGTAGATGACGCGGCTGCCAGGTGTGCCCTGGGTGATGTCATACAACTTGTCGCGGGTCATGGCGGTTACATTGAATCGCTTGATGAAGTAATCGCCTTGTTTGCCGTCGCGGTAAACACAGTTGTAGATGGTGCGCTTGTCGTTCTTCTTGAATACCTGAACATGGAGGATATTCTTGCCGACGAATATCTTGTCTGCTACCTTGGTGACTTTAAACTTGCCATCCTTATAAAAGATGATGATGTCATCGAGGTCGGAGCAGTTGCATACGAATTCATCCTTCTTCAACCCTGTACCAACGAAACCTTCCTGACGGTTGATATAGAGTTTCTGGTTAGCCTCTACCACCTTAGTCACCTCAATGGTATCGAAGTTTCTGATTTCTGTTTTGCGAGGATGGTTCTTTCCATACTTGCCCTTGAGATATTCAAACCAGTTGATGGTTACATCAGTCATGTGAGCCAGGTCGTTCTCTATCTCAGCAAGTTCTGCCTTAATCTTCATCAGCAGTTCGTCTGCCTTATCCTTATTATATTTAAGGATTCGCTGCATCTTGATTTCCAGGAGTTTGAGAATGTCCTCGCGGGTAATTTCCCGATGGAAGGCATACTCTACCATACCCTTACCGTCTACTTCGGCAGTAAAGAGTTTGTCCTTGAATGGCTCGAGTTTTGAATCGATGAAGGCAACAACTTCATCCTGACTCTTACTCTGCTCAAACTTTCGCTCCTTGTAGATGCGTTCCTCGATGAAAATCCGTTCGAGAGAAGAGAAGAAGAGCTGCTCCTCCAATTCACCCTTTCTGATCATCAGCTCCTTGCGCAGCAATCCCATAGTGCGGTCTACGCTGTGGCGCAACACATCGCTGATGGTGAGGAAAACAGGCTTGTTGTCTTCGATGACACAGCAGTTGGGCGAGATGTTGATTTCGCAATCGCTGAATGCGTAGAGTGCGTCCATCGTTTTATCTGATGAGGTACCTGGTGCCAGATGCACAAGAATCTCAACATTTGCTGAAGTAACATCGTCTACCTTGCGTGCCTTAATCTTACCCTTTTCTACCGCTTTGGTGATAGAATCGATGAGGCTGCCTGTAGTCTTGCTGAATGGTATCTCGCTGATAACGAGTGTCTTGTTGTCGAGCTTGTCTATCTTGGCTCTTACCTTCAATGCACCACCTCGTTGTCCATCATTGTATTTACTTACATCGATGGCACCGCCTGTAGGGAAGTCGGGATAGAGTTGGAATGGCTCGCCCTTGAGATAGTGGACGGCAGCATCGCAAATCTCATTGAAATTATGTGGCAAAACCTTACTGCTCAATCCCACGGCAATACCCTCGGCACCTTGTGCCAGGAGCAGCGGGAATTTGGCAGGGAGCGTGATAGGCTCCTTGTTTCTGCCATCATAAGAGAGTTGCCAGTCGGTGGTTTTAGGATTGAAAACCACATCGAGAGCAAACTTAGAGAGGCGTGCCTCGATATATCGGGGAGCAGCAGCACGGTCGCCCGTAAGAATGTTTCCCCAGTTACCCTGCGTATCGATGAGCAGGTCTTTCTGTCCCATCTGTACCAAAGCATCTCCGATAGACGCATCGCCATGAGGGTGAAACTGCATAGTATGTCCCACGATATTGGCAACCTTGTTGTATCTTCCGTCGTCCATGCGCTTCATAGAGTGGAGGATGCGTCGCTGTACCGGTTTCAAACCATCCTCAATATGAGGAACGGCACGTTCGAGGATCACATACGATGCATAGTCGAGGAACCAGTTCTGATACATTCCGCTGAGGTGATGTACAGCAGAAGCATCGAATCGGTTCACCGGCTTATAATCGGAATGTTTCTCGGTCGAAATCTCCTCGTTGGCATCTTCCGCAGCATTCTGTTCAGATTCTGCAGAAGAATTTTCCAAATTTGGCGATTTTTCCTCTTCAAGACCGTTTTTATCTTTAATTTCGTCGCTCATATATAGCTTTTAATACTTATTTTATTAATTTATGGCAAAAATACAACAATTTTTCGAGAAAAAAGAGTATCTTTGCCGAAAATTTGAAAAAAATAAGATTTAATCATGGCACAGGAAGATGTTTTTAAGAAAATTGTAAGCCATTGCAAGGAATATGGCTTCGTGTTCCCAAGTAGTGAAATTTATGATGGCTTGGCTGCCGTTTATGACTATGGTCAGAATGGTGTTGAGCTCAAAAACAATATTAAGCAGTACTGGTGGCAGAGTATGGTCTTGTTGCACGAGAACATTGTTGGTCTCGATGCAGCTATCTTCATGCACCCTACAGTATGGAAGGCATCTGGACACGTAGATGCTTTTAATGACCCATTGATTGATAACCGCGATTCAAAGAAGCGTTATCGTGCCGATGTGCTCATCGAGGATCACATGGCTAAGTATGAGGAGAAGATTGCCAAGGAGATTGCCAAGGCTAAGAAGCGTTTCGGCGATAGCTTTGATGAGGCTCAGTTCCGTGCAACTAATCCTCGCGTTCTGGAGAACCAGAAGAAGTTTGATGATCTCCATGCCCGCTATACTGAGGCTATGCAGGGTCCTAACCTGGAGATGCTGAAGCAGATTATCGAGGATGAGGGTATTGTTTGCCCTATCAGCGGTACCAAGAACTGGACTGATGTCCGTCAGTTCAACCTGATGTTCTCTACCCAGATGGGTGCTGCCAGCGATGCTACAAGCAAGGTATATCTCCGTCCTGAGACTGCTCAGGGTATCTTCGTAGATTACCTGAGTGTTCAGAAGACCGGCCGTATGAAGTTGCCATTCGGTATCTGCCAGATTGGTAAGGCTTTCCGTAACGAGGTTGTCGCCCGTCAGTTTGTATTCCGTATGCGTGAGTTCGAGCAGATGGAGATGCAGTTCTTCTGCCAGCCTGGTACTGAGATGAAGTGGTTTGAATATTGGAAGAAGGTTCGTCTGGCTTGGCACGAGGCTCTCGGTATGGGTAATGAGAACTACCGTTACCACGATCACGAGAAGCTGGCTCACTATGCCAATGCTGCTACCGACATCGAGTTTAAGATGCCATTCGGCTTCAAGGAGGTAGAGGGTATCCACAGCCGTACCAATTTCGACCTTTCTCAGCACGAGAAGTACAGCGGCCGTTCTATCAAGTACTTCGATCCAGAGAAGAACGAGAGCTATGTACCTTACGATGTAGAGACATCTATCGGTGTAGACCGTATGTTCCTCAGCGTAATGTGCCACTCTTACTGCGAGGAGAAGCTGGAGAATGGCGAGACACGTGTTGTTTTGCGTTTGCCAGAGGCTTTGGCACCTGTTAAGTGTGCTGTGTTCCCATTGGATAAGAAGTATGGTTTGCCAGAGTTGGCACACGAAATCGTTGACGAACTGAAGTTCCACTTCAATACTCACTATGGCGATCCTAAGGATTCTATCGGTAAGCGTTATCGCCGTCAGGATGCTATCGGTACTCCATTCTGTATCACCGTAGACCACGAGACTCCAAACGATCATAAGGTAACTCTGCGTTATCGTGATACCATGGAGCAGGAGCGCGTAGCTATCTCTGATCTTCGCAGCATCATCGAGGAGCGCGTAAGCATCACTAGCGTATTGAAGAAGCTTGGCAAGGAAATCAAGAACTTCTAATTAATCAAATATATTTAGATGAATCTTAAGAGTTTGAAATATTTCTTCTTCCTCATGATGGCAGTAATCACACTGTCATCATGTAGCGAAGATGATGCCACCACCGACGAGTATGCCAACTGGCAGGAGCGTAACGACAAGGCGTTCGCCGACACGCTGGCGTATGCCAAGGCACAGATTGCCGCTGGCAGTACCGAGTGGAAGGTGATACCCAACTATAGCCTTGCCAACCAGACGCCAATCAATGGCAGCCAGGTGGCGCTCAAGTACAAGGACACCGACTATATCGTAGTGCATGTGCTCAACAATGGCAATGGCAACGGGTCGCCCCTCTATACCGACTCCATCCAGGTGAGCTATCGTGGCAGGTTGATACCTACCGATTCTTATGCCACAGGTTATGTCTTTGACCAATCGTTCACCGGAACGTATGACGAGACGACGGCATTGCCTATAAAGGCAAAGACCGATAAGGCCTCAAGTCAAAGCTCTGGCGGGTGGATAGATGGTTTTACCACAGCGTTGATGGCGATGCACCCTGGCGACCATTGGCAGGTGTTCATGCCATCCGACTTGGCTTATGGCTCCTCGGGGAATGGTAGTGTTCCTGCCTATTCAATGCTCCGTTTTGAGATGGTGCTCAAGAGTTATAAGAGAGCTTCTGGCAAGAAGTGGATTACTGAATAATAAGAATAAATATTTAGAGAAAAGTATGTGCATATGTTTGAAATGATATATGCACATATTTTTTTGTATGAGCGATATACGAGAAATTAATTTATGCTTTATAGCAAGAAGACAGATTATTTGATGGAGTCGATTCGCCTGGGTAGGGAGATGGATCGGCGCGAGAAACTCAATCTTATTGTAGGGTTGAGTATACCTTCTATGCTGGCTCAGATTTCTACGGTGATGATGTTCTTCATTGATGCTTCTATGGTGGGGCATCTGGGAGCAGAGGCTTCTGCCAGTATCGGATTGATTGAGTCAACTACCTGGCTTATAGGTAGCTTGCTCAGTGCAGCTGCTACTGGCTTTTCTGTACAGGTAGCTCATTTTATCGGAGCTAATGATTTTGCAAATGCCCGTCAGGTGTTTCGTCATGCGCTGATTTGCGGTGTGGCGTTCAGCATTTTTGTTTCTCTTCTCTGTGTCGGCATTCATGCTTATCTGCCTTATTGGCTGGGTGGAGGTGCTGATATAGCCACCAATTCCTCTCGCTATTTCCTGATATACGGTCTGGTACTTCCATTCGTTTTCCTTTATCATATATCCGAGATGATGCTGAAATCTGCGGGCAATATGCATACGCCTAGTGTGATGGCTGTATTGATCTGCATCTGCGATGTGATATTCAATTACCTGTTTATCTATATCCTGAAGTTGGGTGTTGTGGGGGCTGCCTTAGGAACGGCGATGGCTTATGTCTGCATCTCTCTGCCTAATCTTTATCTTGCTGGTTTCAAGAATAAGATACTGAATCTCCGTCAGGACCATGTCCGTTTCCGTTGGGTTAGGTCGTATGTTCATAATGCCTGTAAAATCAGCATTCCGATAGCCATACAGAACATATTGATGAGCGGGGCGCAGATAGTGAGTACCATGATTGTGGCACCTCTTGGCAATATAGCCATTGCTTCCCATTCTTTTGCTATTACGGCAGAGAGTCTTTGCTATATGCCGGGCTATGGTATTGGTGATGCGGCTACTACTCTGGTGGGACAGACGCATGGAGCAGGGCGAGTAGGTTTGTGCAAGAATTTTGCTTATATGACAGTAGGACTTGGAATGGCTGTGATGGCTGTGATGGGAGTGGTGATGTATGTCTTTGCTCCTGAGATGATTGGCGTTCTTTCTCCGGTAGAAAGTATCCGTGAGATGGGTACCATCTGTTTGCGCATCGAGGCTTTTGCTGAACCATTCTTTGCAGCCAGCATCGTGACCTACTGTGTTTGTGTAGGAGCGGGCGATACCAGAAAACCGGCGATGATCAATCTCGGTACCATGTGGCTGGTGCGCCTCACTCTGGCTTATGCGCTTTCCAAGAGCTATGGCTTGGAGGGAGTATGGATAGCAATGGCTACCGAACTCACATTCAGGGGAATCCTCTTCCTTATCCGCCTCTTCAGCGGTTCATGGATGAAGAGTTTTCATGTAGGTTAGGATTGGTTTTCTGCCTCCAATGTTAGTTTTAGGTTAAGATTTGCATACATCGCGAAGATATTCTCTAAAATGTTTGCAAATCTTTTTTATTTTTCTTAATTTTGCATCGCAGACAGTAACCATGTCACAGGTTTTGCCGTTATATATAGGTGAACTTGTTAAGTAGCATGATATATATAATAAGGTATATAGAAAGAATGATATAGAAAACAATAAATATATAAATAATTAAAATCAGATGAAACTAAGAAAGATTTTTGCAGCAGTTGTGCTGTTCCTTTCTGCAGGTACAGCGATGGCACAGCAGATGCCAGCTATTCCGGTAGACAAGAATGTGAAGATAGGTCGTCTTGATAATGGATTGACTTACTACATTCGTCACAACAGTTATCCTGAGCATGTAGCCAGTTTCTACATCGCACAGAAAGTGGGTTCTATCAATGAGAATGATGACCAGCGCGGTTTGGCTCACCTCTTGGAGCACCTTGCCTTCAACGGTACCGATCACTTCAAAGGTAATTCCCTCCAGGATTACCTGCAGAGCATCGGAGTGGAGTATGGTAGAAATCTCAATGCTTATACCAGCGTAGAGAAAACCGTATATTACTTCACCGATGTACCTACTACCCGCCCTACAGCCGTAGATTCATGCATGCTCATCCTCAAGGATTGGAGCAACGGTATCTCTCTTACCAAGGAAGCCATCAATGACGAGCGCGATGTGGTACACAATGAGTACCGTATGCGCATTGTAGGTCAGCAGCGCATGATAGAGCGTTCACTTCCTAAGCTCTATCAGGGCGAAAAGTATGGCTACCGTTTCCCTATCGGTTTGATGAGCGTTATCGATGGTTGTAAGCCAGAAACTCTCCGTGCTTACTACCGCAAATGGTATCGTCCAGACAATCAGGCTATTATCATCGTGGGTGATGTAGATGTAAATCATATCGAAGCTAAGATTAAGGAACTCTTCTCAGGTATCAAGGTACCTAAGAATGCCGCTAAGATAGAGAAGGTAGAAGTATCTGATAATGATTCAGCCATCTATGTTATCGACAAGGATAAGGAGCAGCAGGTTGATCTCTTCCAGATTTATATGAAGCACAATGCTGTGCCAGATTCTCTGAAGGGCAATATGAGCTATCTCCTGAAGGGATACATGGATAACGTGATTTCTTCAATGATGGCTGCCCGTTATGCTGAGAAGGCATTGGAGCCAGACTGTCCATATCTCCAGGCAAGTGCCGGTGATGGTTCATACCTGATTTCAAGCACTAAGGATGCTTTCACCCTTACCGGTGTGGCTAAGCCAGGAAAGATTAAGGAGGCTTATGCTGCTGTTCTCCGCGAGGCACAGCGTATGCATGAGTTCGGTTTCACAGCTACTGAGTATCAGCGTGCCAAGGATGAATTCATGAGCCAGGTTGACAAGGCGCTTGCCAACAAGGATAAGATGAAGAACGAGCAGTTTACCACCCAGTATGTGGATAACTTCACTTCTAACGAGCCTATTCCGTCAGTAGAAGAGGAGAGCCAGATCTGGAAGATGGTAGTTCCAAACTTGCCTCTTGAGGTTATCAACAGCTATGCCAAGCAGTTGGTTTGCCAGAGCGATACTAACCTTGTATCATTGGTTATGATGCGCGAGCAGGCTGGTGCCGTTTATCCTACCGAGCAGGAACTCTCTGCCATCGTAAAGCAGGTACGTGCTGAAAAGCTCGAGGCTTATGTGGATAATGTTAAGCAGGAACCTCTCATCGCTCAGGCTCCTAAGGCTGGTAAGATTAAGAAGACTGTTGAGAACAAGAAGTTGGGCTTCAAGGAGTTGACTCTTTCTAATGGCGCTAAGGTGGTATTGAAGAAGACCGATTTCAAGGACAATGAGATTGCTTTCGCAGCTTCAGCCAATGTGGGCTATTCTACTTTCGGCAAGGAAGACTTCCTGAATGCTGCATTTGCAGCAGATGTGCTCGATGCTAGTGGTCTTGGCGATTTCTCAAGCAATGATCTTGATAAGGCTTTGGCAGGTAAGCAGGTTGGCGTTTCGTTCAGCTTGAGTCCTTTCAATCATGGTTTGAAGGGTTATTCTACTCCTAAGGACATCGAAACCCTGATGCAGCTCATCTATCTCAAGATGACCGCAGTAAGCAAGGACCAGAAGAGCTTCGACAATATGAAGAGTATGGTGGCTACTGTTCTTGCCAACAAGAGCAACAACCCAAGCCTCGTATATCAGGATTCTGTTCAGAGCACCCTCTATTTGGGTAGCAAACTTGCCCGTGTGCCAGAGGCAAGCGATATAAAGGATATCAACTACGACCGTATCCTGGAGATTGGTAAGCAGTTCTACGGCAATGCCAAGGACTTCACCTTCTATTTCGTAGGTAACTATGATGAGAAGACTCTCCTCCCACTCATCGAGCAGTATATCGCCAGTCTGCCAAACAATGGCTTCAAGCTGAAGAACAAGCAGATTCCTTATGCTAATGGTAAGGTAAGCAATGTCTTTACCAAGGCAATGGAGAACCCACAGAACCAGGCAACAGAGATCTGGTATACCAAGGCGCCATTCACCTTGAAGAATTCTGTTCTTGCTGATGTTTCTGCCCGTTTGCTGGAGATGAAGTATTTGCGTACTATCCGTGAGGAACTCAGCGCTGCTTATCATGCAGGTGCAAACTATGGTTTGCTTCGCGATTATGATAACAAGGCTGCCATCTCTATTTCAGCCGTGGCTCAGTTGAACCCAGAGAAGTCGGATATCGCTATTCCTTACTTCTTCAAGGGTATGGAAGAGACCGTAGCCCAGCCAAATGCAGAAGACCTTCTGAAGGTGAAGGAGATTCTCCTGAAGCAGGCTGCTGTTAGCGAAAAAACCAATGTTTATTGGCTTGGTGCGTTGAGCACATACGAGCGTATGGGTGTTGATACTCATAGCGATTACAAGGAGATGGTGAAGAATCTGAAGGCATCTGAGATTTCAGACTTCCTGAAGAATGTCATCTTGAAGAGTGGTAATCACTTCGAGATCATCATGAAGGCAGTGAAGAACGAGAAGTAAAATCTCGGACTTGATATAATAAACGAAAAAATCCCGTTGTACAAGCCAGATGGCTGACAATGGGATTTTTACGTTTTTTTCTTTTCCCAAAATCTTTGAAACTCATCATTTAAGAGTCGTTTCGAAAAATCTCTCTTTAAAAAGGAAGGATGCGTCTTTATATTGTATAAGAGCATCATCTTTCCTCCTTTACGTAATGTTTCTGAAGAGTATTAACCTCTTCTCTTTGCCTTAGAGGCAAGAGCCTCGCGGCGATCCTGAAGAATCTGTTGGCATCTATCGATAGCCTGATTCAGATTTTCTGAATTTACCTTAATTAAATCATTCATAACCTATTGATATTTGTTAACCGCTTGCAAAGATAGGGGTTTTCTACCTATTTCTAGGTACAAAATGCATGAAAATACGTGTTTTATTCGTTATTTTTTGATGTATGTCAAAAAAAGTGCAAACGATTGAACAGTTTTCCCTCCTTTAGACCGATAATTATCATTTCCTGAACGATTTTTTCATAGTCTTTTAAACGAATTGTCATAGTATTCGTCTATAATAACGTAGAAAGAGCAGAAATGCTGAGTTTTTAGGGAGATTCATACCGCGAAATAGGGATTTCTCTTATCGTATTTCCGATTTTTTTGCGAACTTTGCACCCGAAAGAACAATAGAAAGTGTGGGTATATATAAATAAGAGTGATAAAAATAAATATATAGAAAGCAATGAAAAAAGTATTTCTTTTGGCTGCCCTCGTGCTCGCATGCACAGCTGGCAGCAACGCAAGCGCTATGAACGAGGCAGCGCTCAATGCCTCAATGTCTGAGATGATGCCGGTTAAGAAAACGGCTAAGAAGACAGCAAAGAAGACTTCAAAGAAGACTTCGACCAAGAAAACTTCTACAAAGAAAACAACTTCTGCAGCATCTAACACAACAGCTGCGACTGCAACAACAACTTCTGCAACAACCAGCAATGCCGCTACATCTACCAGTGCAACCAGCAATGCAGGTTCAGCCGTTGCAGGTATCTTGGGTGCTGTACTGGGCGGAAACTCTAACAGCAGCAGCTCTGCAGGTAGCAGCATTATCAATGGCATTCTGAATAATGTAATCGGTTCAGGTACCTTCAGCAAGCAGGATCTCTGTGCCCATACCTGGAAGTACAGCAAACCGGGATGCGCCTTTACCTCTGAGAATCTCCTGGCAAAGGCTGGCGGTGAAATAGCTGCCAACAAGGTAGAGGAGAAGTTGGGTGAGTATTACAGCAAGTTTGGCTTCAGTAGTTCAAACACCTATTTCACCTTCAAAACTGATGGAACTTTCGCTGCCAAGATAGATGGCAAGTCATGGCAGGGCAATTATACTTTTGATGAGAAGACTCATGCCATTCAGATGAAGGGCTTGCTCTTGAGTATGTCGGGCTATGCTACGAAGACTACCAACGGCATCAGCCTGCTCTTCGACCAGAAGAAGTTGCTCAACCTCATCAAGACCATGAGTGCCCTCAAGGGTAGTTCTACCCTCAGCGCTCTCGGTACTATCGCCAATAATTACGATGGTATGCGTGTAGGTTTCGAGATGACTAAGTAATTTGAAGGATAGAATCCCCATATCCGAGCCTTCTGTTGGAGTAGGCTCAGTAGATGATAATCGCCCTGTAAGAAGGAAAGCATCTTTTAAGCTATGCTTTTGCTTCTTACAGGGCGATTTTTCTTGTTTATTTCACGTTCAGTTTCATTGTCTTTACATCCTTGCTGTTGGTTCCTATCATAATCTGGAAGTCGCCTGGTTCTATCACGTGCTTCAAATCTGCGTTGTAGAACTTGAGCATATCTGGGGTGATATCAAAGCTTACCTCCTTGCTCTCACCTACTGCCAGATGGATGCGCTGGAAACCTTTCAGTTCCTTTACAGGGCGGGAAATGCTGGCTACCATGTCACGGATGTAGAGCTGCACAATCTCGTCGGCATCGCGGGAGCCGTTGTTCTTAATGGTGACGCTAGCTGTAATCTTCTTGCCATCCTGCCATTCGGTAGCCTCCTCATTGCTGATGCCGGCCTCCTGGCTGCTCAGGCGGAAGTTGCTGTATGAAAAGTAGGTGTAGCTCAAACCGTAACCGAAAGGATAGAGCGGACCATTGCTTACATCCAGACAGTTGCTGGCAAACTTGGCAAACTTCTCATTATCGTCTGCTACAGGGCGACCGGTGTTCTGATGGTTGTAGTAGAGAGGCTCCTGACCGGTAGTCTTAGGCATCGAAGTGGTGAGCTTACCCGATGGCGATTTGTCGCCAAAGATGACATCGCAGAGTGCATCGCCCATCTCTGAACCTCCAAACCATATATTCATGATGGCTGGTACATGGGCTTTCTCCCAAGTAAGAACCGTAGGACGGCCTGCAAAGTTGAGGAGCACTACAGGCTTGCCCGTCTTCAGGAGTTCGGCAAGCAGTTCGCGCTGTACGTCCGGCATCTCCAAGTTGGTACGGCTACCGCATTCGCCGCTCATCTCGGCACTTTCGCCCATAGCACATACTATCACATCCGCCTCTTTCGCAATCTTCAGCGCTTCAGCCTTCATTTCAGCCTCGTTGCCCCAGTTGATTGGTTTACCGGATTCGCCGTTTTTCTGCAGTTCCTGATTGCGCCAGATATTGCTTCCCTGGGCATATAATAAGGTGGCTTTTCCGGCAAGTGTATGCTCCATAGCCTCCTTAATGGTGGTATATTTCGATGGTACCTGTGCCACGCTCCATGTACCGGCTATGTTGTTTCGGGTGTCGGCAAGCGGACCTATCAGGGCTATCTTTCCTTCCTTCTTCAGTGGCAGGATATTGCCTTCGTTCTTCAGAAGCACGAAGGTCTCTGCTGCTACATCGCGGGCTGCCTGACGGTTCTCAGCGGTATAAATCTCGCTCTTGCTGCGCTTGGTGTTGCAGTAGCGGTAAGGGTCGCTGAACAGGCCCAGTTTATATTTCGCTTCCAGAATGCGGCGACAGGCGATGTTCACATCCTCCTCGCTCACCTTTCCTTCTGCTATGCTCTTAGCCAGATGCTTTACGAAGGCATTGGAACACATGTCCATATCGGTACCCGCCTTCAGCGCCTGTTCTGAAGCCTCCTGGATGTCTTTTGCCGTTCCGTGCTGCAGAATCTCGGCGATAGAAGCGTAATCGGTAACCACGAAACCGTTGAATCCCCACTGCTTTCTCAAGACATCGGTCATCATCCATTTGTTGGCTGTAGCAGGTGTGTAGTCGATGAGATTGAATGAAGACATCACGCTGCCTACGCCAGCCTTCACCACTGCCTCGTAAGGTGGCAGATACTGGTTCATCATGCGCACGCGGCTCATATCTACCGTGTTATATTCCTTTCCGCTCTCAACGCCTCCGTACAGGGCAAAATGTTTCAGACAGGCCATGATGCGGTTGGCTCTCAGAATCTCTTCTGTGCGCATATCTACGCCCTGGTAGCCCTGTGTCATCGCTGCTCCCATCACGCCGCTCAGATAAGGATCCTCGCCATTTCCTTCGCTTATTCGTCCCCAGCGGGCATCGAGTGCGATGTCTACCATAGGAGAGAATGTCCAGTTGATGCCGTCGGCACTTGCTTCCTTGGCCGATACTTCGCCTACCTTCTTCATTGCCTCGGTATCCCATGAGCAGGAGAGGGCGAGAGGGATAGGGAACATCGTTTCGTAACCGTGAATCACGTCCATACCTACGAGCAGCGGGATGCCCAGACGGCTGTTCTTGATGGCGATTTCCTGCAGAGCCTTGATCTTGTCGATCCCTTTGATATTGAAAACTCCGCCCATGTTACCCTGGGCGATATCGCTGCCTACCTGAGTATCAAGTGCGCCGCCGGTGGTGATGTCGCCAGCTACCATCAGGTTCAGCTGACCAATCTTCTCCTGTAGCGTCATCTTCGCCATCAGTTGGTCGATATACTCCTTCATGGGTAGAATCTTGCCTTTCTTGGTTGTGGCAGTTACTTTTTTCTTAGGGGCTGCGGTATGGGCGAAAGCAGGTGCTGCCATAGAACCAGCCAAAAGAAATGTGAGTGATAAAAGTGCTGTTCTCATTGTTTATTATGTTAATTGTTATTTTTATGTTTATCTTTTGCAAAGATAATAAAAAAGATGATACGATGCGCGATAGAAATGTTAAAATGTGGATGAACTTTTCTTTTTTAGATAGAAATGTGTCTGATAATGAGATGGATAAGAAAAATGGAGAATATATAAAAAGTGGATGCGGTATAGACGAAAAATGCGAAGAAATCTACATTTCTTCTATATTTGATTTGTCGTTTCCGATTTTTTTATTACTTTTGCACATGAAACCTCATGAAAATGAATCAATCTTAAACGGAATCAAGTTGATGTATCGCGTAAATGAATTATGGGGAAAGGCATTCTTCTTCCTGCTCTTTGTCTTGATGCCTCTTTCTCTTGCAGCAAAAACAACAGATAATATAGAGCAGCTTTTTCAGAGTCTGGACAACGCCATTGCCCATTCGGCTGATTATGTGAAGGTACGTGAAGCCCGAATTCGCGATTGGGAGCAGAAGCTGAAGACCGCCAGGCGCCTAAGCAGTAAGTATGATGCCTGTTTTGCGCTCTTTGAGGAATACCGCTCCTACAAGAACGACATGGCGCTGAAATACATCAACCAGTGTATGGAACTTGCCTTCAGAATGGGCGATAAAAAGAAGGTGGGAAATGCCAAGGCGCTGCTTGCTTTCCAGGAATCTACCACGGGCGATTATGCCGAATCGTACGACCTGCTGAAGTCTGTCAATATCGCTGATCTTGATGCTGAGGGCAAACGCAACTACCTCTGGGCTTGCCAGCACCTGTATGGCGAGATGGCATATTATTCCAACGTTCCTTCCTTGAAGAAATATTATGCCGGCAAGCGTAATGCCTATCAGGCTGCAATAGACAGCACATTCAGCCATGATGATGACCTTTATCTGCAGATGCAGGAGGTGAGGGCACGCGATGCAGGCAATATGAAGGAGGCTTTGCGATTGAGCGATAAGCGGCTGGCGATGACGAAACCGGGCACCCATCAGTATGCCATTGTACAGTTTTATCGCGGCTTGACCTACAATCAGTTTGGCGATGAAGAGCAGTTTCTCAGCTGCCTCTTGCGTTCTGCTATCTGCGATGTCCAGTTGGCTGTGATGGACCAGGGTTCTCTCTGGGAAGTTGCCAATCTTCTCAACGCCGACCCGGGCGAGCAGAAGCGCTCTCACGAGTATATCAAGTTTGCCTGGAAGTCGGCTACCGTTTTCAATACGCCTATCCGCAGCCGCCAGATCATGCCTGTGCTCACGCAGATTGAGGAGGGATATCAGAAAGAGCTTTCTTCGAGCAACCAGCATCTGCGGCTCATGGTAGCGTTTTCTGTCCTGCTTCTCTTTGTGGTTATGCTCTTGCTCTACTATGTCAACAAGCAGCGCAAGCGCATTGCTGCGGCCCATCATAAGCTGAAGGAAACCAACCATGCCTTGCAGTTGGCAAATGAGCGTCTTAACGAGATGAACCAGTCGCTCAACGATATGAACCAGTCGCTCAACGAGATGAACCAGTCACTCAATGAGAGTAACAAGATGAAGGAAGTATATATTGGTCGATTCCTGCGCCTTTGTGCCATCTATGTCGACAAGATAGAGACCATGCGCAAGCGAGTAGTGAAACTGGTGAAGGCAAGAGAACTCAACAAGTTGCTGGAGCAGATGCAGGCTGGCGAGGCCTACATGGGCGAGCTGTATGAGTATTTCGATTCCGCCTTCCTGAAGCTCTTCCCTGACTTTGTTGAGGAGTTCAATGCCCTCTTGAGGCCTGAAGAGCGTATCGTGCTCGAAGATGACAGCCGTCTTTCTACCACCCTCCGTATCTTTGCCCTTATCCGTCTGGGCATCGAGGACAGTTCTAAGATTGCCGAGTTCCTTCACTATTCTGTGAACACTATCTATAATTATCGTGCCAAAATCAAGAATAGTGCCATCTGTGACAGGGAAGAGTTCGAGCAGCGTGTGAAGCAGATTGGCATGAAATAAGCCTTTCTGGGCGTGATGGCGCAAACTTGCGAAAATTCAGGAGTAAATGCTGCAGATACCCATGCGCCCTATTTTAGGGTGTCAAGTAGGTTAATCTTCTGATAATCAGGATATTGATATTTTGGAAAATCCCCGTTTCTACGAGCTTGTCGATAGGATGAAAAGCAGGGGAATACAATAAAAGTTTGTTACGGCGTTTCACCGTAACAAACTTTTATGCGTTATATTTATTTCTTCCCTCCGTTCAATTTCTCAGAATCGAATCATTCTTTTTAAAAGAGCTCGAAGGCTTTCTTGAGCTTCAGGTTATCGGCTGCATTACCAACAAGAGCCTCAAACTTTCCGGCTTCAGCCTTCCAGGATGAAGATGCCTCATCGTAGAAACTGAGGGCCTCTTTGCTGATGGTGATGCTGATATCCTTGCTCTCACCTGGCTGGAGATAAACCTTCTGGAATCCCTTCAGCTCCTTCTGAGGGCGGTCTACTGATGACTTGACATCGTGGATGTAGAGCTGAACCGTCTCGGCTCCGGCACGCTTTCCGGTATTCTTTACGTTTACGGTAAAGGTGATTGTGCCGTCCTGCTTCATCTGCATCTTGTCGCTGCGCAGATTAGAGATGGCAAACTGGGTGTAGCTCAAGCCGTGACCGAATGCAAAGGTAGGCTTGATGCGCTCCTTATCGGTCCAGCGGTAACCTACATAGATGCCTTCCTTATATTCCTCATCAATGATGTTGCCCTTCGTGCTGGCTCCCCCTTCCTGACGCCAGGTTCCCGGATAGGTATTGAGTGCATGAGCACCTGTTTCCTTCAGCGAGTTGACCCATGTAAACGGCAACTTGCCGCTAGGGTTTGCATCGCCTGTAAGGATGCTTGCAAGGGCTTTGCCGCTCTCCGAACCGATGAACCAGCCCTGTACGATGCCGGCAACCTTAGCCTTCCAAGGCATAGCTACCGCATTGCCCGAGATGTTGACATAAACGAAGTTTCTGTTTGCCTTAGCCAAAGCCTCGATCAGCTTATCCTGATGGTATGGCAACTCATAATGCTTGCGGTCGTGACCCTCACAGTCCTGGAAATCGCTTTTGTTCAGACCACCAAACATGATGACATAGTCGGCAGTCTTGGCTTTCTCTACGGCTTCGGCTATCAGTTCAGCCTCGCTGCGCTTGTCTTCCAGGTTCTGACCGGTTGTAACGCCATTGTAGTTGCCCGTTACATCGCCCACATATCCGCGGGCATAATCTACCTCGATGCCGTCCTTGCCCAAGCGCGTCTTCAGGCCATCGAGAGGCGAAATCTCGCGCTGTACCTTGAGCGAAGAAGAGCCTCCGCCTACGGTCATCATCTTGATGGCATTCTCGCCCACTACCAGCACGCGCTTAGCCTTCTGGGTGTTGATAGGGAGCACATTGTTCCTGTTCTGGAGCAATACGATGCCTTCCTCAGCAATCTGTCTGGCTGCTGCATAATGGCTCTCGGAACAGAGGAAACCATGAGGGCGGTTCGGATTCATCGTGGTGCGATAGAAGAGGCGCAATACGCGGCGCACCTTGTCGTCCAGCTCCTTCTGGGTGAACTTTCCTTCCTGTATGGCCTTCATGTAAGGCATGGAGAGATAATAGTTGTCGTAGGCATTGGTAGCGCCCATCGTAAGACCGTCTGTCCAGGTGCCGAACTCCATATCCAGCCCGTTCTTTACAGACTGCTCCAGGTCGTGGGCACCGCCCCAGTCGCTTACCACGACACCATCATACTTCCAGTCGCCCTTCAGAATCTTGTTCAGGGTCCACTGGTTGTGGCAGTTGTGCTCATTCTTATATAGGTTGTAGGCTCCCATGATACCCCATGTCTTACCCTTCTCAACAGCCGCCTTGAAGGCAGGGAGATAGATTTCGTGGAGAGCACGGTCGCTGACAATTACGTTGACCTGATGGCGGTATTCCTCATCGTTGTTCAGGAAATAGTGCTTTACGCAGGCTGATACGCCCTTAGACTGCAATCCCTGAATATACGGCACTACCATGATGCTTGCCAGGAACGGATCTTCGCCCATATACTCGAAGTTGCGGCCGTTGAGAGGCGTGCGGTATATATTGACGCCAGGACCCAGAATCATGTCCTTGCCGCGATACAGGGCTTCTTCGCCCAATGCTTCGCCATAGATGCGGCTCATCTGCGGATTCCATGATGCGGCAAGACAGGTGAGGGCAGGGAAGGCTACACAGGAGTCGTTGGTCTGGCCAGCCTGTTCCCACTCATCCCACAATACGTCAGGACGCACTCCGTGAGGTCCGTCATCCGTCCAGAAGTCAGGAAATCCCAAGCGTGGTACACCGGCTGATGAAAACTTGCTCTGAGCATGGATGATGCGTATCTTCTCTGCCAGCGTCATGCGGGAGATAGCATCATCGATGCGCTGCTCTACCGGCTTGGTCTGGTCGAGATAGACTGGCAATTGTCTGGTAGTCTGCTGTGCCTGAGATGGAGCGATGGCTGCCACAGACAAGACACATGATAAAATGAACTGTTTCATAAGTAATATTTATTATGGTTTGTTTATTTCTTGCAGTTGTTTGTTTTGCACACCGCCTCTCACGTTTTTTTTGTGCGTTTAAGCGTATATGCTCATTCATCTGCAAAATTACTAAATAAATAATGAAAAAATGGTGGGCGATAGGTGAAAAGTGGATGGGTGTAAAAATATAACTTTTGTAAGTTGTTGATAATGAGAAGTATAATGAGCGATGTGCGTTATTGAAAAGTGGCAGAGTGTGAACACTGAAATATACTGATATAACGTTTCAGGGGTGTTCTAGCCTCATTTTCTCCATTTTACCCCATCCACTTTCGTATAGTTATAGGAAACAGATAAGTATCTGAAAGCTAACAATATAAGTTGTTTGAAGCAAGTATTTTTCCCACTTATCTGTTGAAGGGGTTAGGAATTATCAAAAAATCATATTATATTTGCAAACGAAAACACGGCTTAACGCATTTTAGAAAATGCACAGCCGCACAGTCTTAAACATTATTATAATAGAGTGAACTAACAAACAGATATTTTTCTAAACTAATAATCGAATATGAAAACAAAAAGTCTATTGCTGGCGACCGCATTATTGATGTCGACGTCAGCGTTCGCACAGAAAAACACCTTCAAGGGTGTCGTGTTGGATGACCTGGGTGAACCCGTTATCGGAGCCACCGTACAGGTTAAAGGCGTCAAGGGAGCCGGTGCAATTACCGACCTTGATGGTAACTTTGTCATCGATGCAGATGCTAACCAGACCTTGGTTATCACCTACATTGGCTACAAGGATGCAGAGATCCGTCCTTCAGCCAACATGAAGATTACTCTGAAACAAGACGACAAAGCTTTGGACGAAGTGGTTGTTGTAGGTTACGGTGTTCAGAAGAAGAGCGTGGTAACTGCTGCTATCGCTAAAGTGAGCACCGAAGATTTGGCAGGCAAGAGCCCAGTGCGTGTTGATAACGCATTGAAGGGTCTGGCTGCCGGTGTCAACGTAACCTCTTCTTCAGGTCAGCCTGGTGCATCTCCTAAGGTTCGTATTCGTGGTACAGGTACTATCAGCAATTCAGATCCTCTCTACATCGTAGACGGCATGCCTATCGAGGGTGGTCTCGACTATCTCAACCCTAGTGATATCGAGAGTATCGAGGTGTTGAAGGATGCTGCTTCGGGTGCTATCTATGGTGCCCGTGCTGCCAACGGTGTAATTCTCGTAACCACCAAGAAGGGTAAGATGGGCAAGGCACAGATCAGCTACAATTTCTCTTACGGCTGGCAGAGCGCATGGAAGAAGCGTGATGTAACAAGCGCCACTGACTACGCCATCCTTCAGAACGAGCGTGCAGTGAATGGTGGTCAGGCTCCTATCTATGCTGATCCATACAAACTGACTGACTCTAATGGCAATCCTATCAATGGATTTGGTACTGATTGGCAGGACTTGGTATTCAACGACAATGCCCCTGTACAGAACCATGAGGTAAGCATCAGTGGTGCATCCGATAAGATCAACTACTACCTCTCCATGGGCTACTACAAGCAGGAAGGTATCGTAGGTGGTAACTACGGACAGAGCAACTATGAGCGTCTCTCTATGCGTAGCAACAACATTTATAATGTATTGGATGCCAGCAAGGATCGCAACTTCCTCAACAAGCTCGATGTAACCGTCAACATGGCTTACACCCGTGTAAAGAGTACAGGTATCGATGCTAATAGTAATGGCTCGGTATTGGGTAGTGCCCTCTATCTTGCTCCAACATTGGCTCCTACGGTAACCAATAGCAATGTGGCGAAGAAGTATTATAATACCTACGAGGATCCTAATACATACGATGCAGATGGTAATATTACAGGTACTCGTGATACTTACGAGCTTCTTCGTGATGCCAATGGCAACTATTATACCATCCCAGGTATGGGAGGTACCTATCAGGAGATGAACAACCCTCTTGCCATGATGGCGCGCCCAGCAGCTAAGAACTGGTCACATAAGTTTGTGCCTAAGTTCTCTATCGACCTCCAGCTCTGGGATAACTTGAAGTATCATTTCACTTATAGTGCAGACCTCAGCTTCTGGGGTTCAGATAGCTACACCGCATCCAAGTATTACCTCTCTGGTAACGTCAAGGCTGAGCATACCCAGGCTTACAAGAGTTCTGACAAGGGTATCAACTGGCAGGTGGAGAATACTTTGACATACGATAAGACTATTGGCAAGCATAGTTTTGCAGTTGTCTTAGGTCAGAGTGCAATGAAGAATAAGAGTGATTATCTGAACGGCAGCCGTTGGAATCTTGTGAATGTAAACAAGCCTTCTATCGACTATGCTACTGGTAAATATAGCCAGACCATCGTGAAGGATGCTGAAGGTAACATCATCTCTGTAGGTGCTCCAACCATTGAGCATGCTGTATCAGGTGGCAATAATGTAGTGCATGCTATATCTTCTCTCTTCGGTCGATTGAGCTATAACTATGATGAGAAGTACATGCTTCAGGCTACAATCCGCCGAGATGGTTCAAGCCGTTTCGGACCATCTCATAAATATGGTACCTTCCCATCTGCCTCTATCGGATGGAATATTATGAACGAGAAATTCATGGAAAGTACTCGCGATTGGTTGAGCAACTTGAAGTTCCGTGCCAGCTGGGGTAAGAATGGTAATGATAACATCGGTGACTTCCGTTATACCGTATTGACCGCTATGGGCAACAACGTGCTCTTCGGAAAGAATGCAGTCAAGTTTAATGGTTCTAAGGCGAATGCCACAGCCAATGAAGACTTGAAGTGGGAGGAGAGTGAGCAGACTGATATCGGTTTCGACTTCGGTTTCTTCGGCAGTGCGCTGACATTCTCAGCTGACTATTATGTAAAGAAGACCAACGGTATGTTGATTACTATGCCTATCCCAAGCTACGTAGGTGAGACCAAGCCAATCGGTAACGTGGGTGACATGAAGAACTCAGGTCTTGAGTTTGAGCTCGGCTATAAGTGGCACATCTCTGATGCTCGCTTCAATGCCAAGGCTAATGTTACCTATCTGCACAATGAGTTGACCAACCTCGGTAATGATACAGGTTACATCGACCTCGATGGCTTCCTGGGTATCTCTGGTGGTGGCACTCGTGGATCTAACGGTCAGCCTTTCCCATACTTCTATGGTTATAAGACAGCTGGTGTGTTCCAGAATATGGCAGAGGTTCAGGCTTACGTCAACAAGGATGGCAATATGATTATGCCAGATGCCAAGCCAGGTGATGTACGTTTCGTAGATGTTAATGGCGATGGTGAGATTTCTCCAGACGACCGCACCAATATTGGTAATGGTACACCAAAGTGGACCTTCGGTTTCAACTTCAATGCAGAGTGGAAGGGCTTCGACCTCAACCTCTTCTTGCAGGGCGTAACGGGTAATAAGGTATTTGATGCAACCTATCGTACAGATGTGTTCTCTGGCAACTTCCCTACTTGGATGCTCGATCGATGGACTGGCGAGGGTACCTCCAATAAGTATCCTATTCTGAAGAATGGCGATGCTACCAACTGGCAGGTTTCAGACCTCTATCTTTGCGATGGCTCTTACTTGAGATTGAAGAATATCTCTTTGGGTTACACCTTGCCAAAGCAGCTTACACAGAAGTTGTCTATCAGTCACTTGCGTTTCTACGTGATGGCAGAGAACCTGATTACCTGGACCAAGTATTGGGGCTTTGACCCTGAAATCTCATCAGGTGGAACTTCTCTCGGTGTAGACTATGGTGTATATCCACAGGCTCGCACCTACACCATCGGCGTAAACCTTTCATTCTAAAATAAGAACCTTTAAAATAAAGACTATTATGAAGACAATAAAATATATAGCTTTAGGAGTGTTGGCAACCAGTATGACACTGGCAAACACATCTTGCAGCGACAGCTTCCTAGAGGTGGAGAACCCATCAGGTGAAAACCTCGAAGAATATTATACCACAGATGCCCATATCAATGAGGCTCTGAATGCGGCTTACGATCCTATCCACTGGCCAGACTGGGGATTGGGACAGTATAATGCTCTCAATATCGATGCCGAGATAATGGGCGATAACTTCTGGGTAGGCGGTTCTAACAAAACCGATCAACAGCACTGGCACATGCTTGCCAACTATGAGGCAAATGCCAGCAATACCCTTAGCTCACTTTGGACAGTGGACTACTCAGGCATCAAGCGTTGTAATGACCTCTTGAAGTATTTGGGCTGGGCAGAGGCAAACTTGAACGAGAAAAACAGGGCATCTTATGAGATGCAGGGTAGAGCCCTCCGTGTATATTTCTACAATAACTTGTGGCACTACTTCGGCAATATTCCTTTCTATCTGGAGAACTTGTCTGCTCCTTACACAGCCCCACAGCTCAAGGCTGATGAAGTATATGACAAATTGATAGTAGAGCTTGAGGCTGTAATTGACTCCAAGGTCCTGCCAATGCGTTGGGACGATGCCAACTGTGGAAGAATGTCGCAGGCCATGTGCTATATGATGTATGCCGAGATGGTGATGTATCAGAATGACAAGACTCGCTATCCTAAGGCTCTCCAGTATATGCAGGAGCTCATCGCCGACAAGAGTGACTATGATATAGTAGACGATTACGCCTCTATTTGGAAAGAAAGCGGCGAATGGTGCAAGGAGAGCATCTGGGAAGTAAACTATGAGGATGGTAACAACGAGCGTGGTTGGGATTCACCATTGGCTATTGGTGGTACAATATTGCCTACCTTGATTTCTCCAAACTCTTGGCCTGGTGGCGATGGTTGGAACCAAGGCGGTGACGGTTGGGGATTCCTACCTGTTCGTACCGAAACCTATGCTCTGTTTGCTGACAACGACAAGCGCCGTGATGCTACTGTATGGGACTGTCGTGGCGTGAAATATACCAAACGTTATGAGGATACTGGTCTTTGGCTGGCCAAGTATCGTCCGTTCACAGAGAACAATGCTGACGCAGGTTTCGATAATAACCTTAACTATAATAACAATCTCCGTGTATATCGCTTGGCTGAGGCTTACCTCAATGCTGCAGAGCTTTTGTTGGAGACAGGTGGCGATGCTAATCAGGCTAAGGATTATGTGAATAAGATTCGCAACCGTGCAGGAATCGCAGAGCTTGGAGCCGTAACTCTGGATGATGTTATCAATGAGCGCCGCTTGGAGTTTGTAGGTGAGGGTAAGCGTTACTTCGACTTGGTTCGTACAGGCAAGGCTGCCAGCGTATTGGTGCCAGACAGCTACGGCTATCGCACCAACTCCTGGACAGAATCCAAGAAGTATGTTCCTATCGCTCAGGCAGAGCTTGACTCTGATCCTGCTTTGGTTCAGAATAATTATTAAAACTTATTAAGGTAGAGGAACAATAGTTTCCTCTACCCCCTAATAAAATATTAACTTTAAGATTTCAGCAATATGAAAAAGATATTTCGAAATATGGCTTATGCTCTTCTGGGTGGATTGATGCTCAGCGCATGTTCTGCAGAGGAGTTCTCTGGTGCCAACGGTGAGTTGCCTAATGTAGCCGACTTTGCCGACAACTTCAAGATTGATGTAGACCAAGAGACCAACACAGCCAACTTTTCTTTTGGTGGTGCAGAGGGAGTAAGCCCGGTATGGGTGATAGATGGTGCCTATTCTTCTGCTTTCAACCTCTCTAAGTATTATCGCAAGAAGGGTACTTACGATGTGGAGTGCTTTGTGAAGAACCGTAATGGTATTAGCAAGGAGAGCGTCAAGAAGCATTTCACGGTGGAGAAAACCAAGATGAATGGCTTCGCAGGTTTCGTAGAGGACAGCGAGTTTAATCTCTTCAAGAGAATTACCTTCCCTGAAAAACCTTCTGCTGGCTATTATGCTCCAGGATGGACCCAAATTGCTGACCCGGTTTGTAGCTACAGCAAGGGATGCTATACATTGAAGCTCCCTAAGGCAACTACCGAACGTTGGCAAGCTCAGGTTCCTTTCAAAAACCTAGGTATCTCTACTAGCGCAGATAAGCATTATGACTTCTCTTGCATCATTACATCTGCCAAGGGACATAATGCCGTTAAAGTGAAACTTTGTGATTCTGGAGAAGGTGGTGACAATAACATCCTTTTCGATTCCAAGGATGCAAATACAAAATTGGAAGCAGGTGAGCCTAAGTGTATTTATGGTTCAGACCTCGAAGGCAAGGACATCAATAATTTGAAGATTGTATTCGACTTTGGTGGTAATGCTGCTGATGACGAAATCATGATAGAGAGCCTGGTACTGAAAGATCATGCCAACGATGATGGTACTGTGGTTCCTGTAGAATTGAAGGTGCCATTTGACTACAATACAGCGGGTAACCTTTGGAAGGATATTGATGCCAACAAGTCATTTACTGAGGAAACTTGGTATGGTGATGCTTCTTGGGCACAGATTGATGTAACTCCTGTTATCAAGCATGAGGGAAGCAAGCACATCATTATCGTGCCTTGTGAAACTCCTGCTGAGCTATGGCACGCACAGTGGAAAATGCTTGGTATTCCTGTATCTGCCAAAGCTGATAGCAAGATTGATTTCTCTTGCAAGGTTACCACTTCTGCTCCATTGCCAATGATGACATTGAAGCTTTGTGATGACGCTAATGATGGAAACCTCTTCTTCCAGGAGTCTACTGATGTTAAAGGCGAATACGTCTTCCGTTATGAGAACCAACCAAACAGTACGAAAGAAGCTGATGGCGGTCCTCAGGATATGAGCAAGATGAAACTCGTCATCGACCTTGCTGGTGCTCCTAAGGATGCCGAGGTAACCATCAGCGACATTGTTTTGATTGTGAAATAGGCTTTAGGTTTTATAGGTTTATATAGAATTATACAGGAGCTGCTCCTATAAATAAGTAAGTAGGAGTGGCTCCCTTTCTAAATTTTAAATGACATGAAATTCTTGAAAATATTTTCCTTCCTTCTCTCGCTTATGCTGCTTTCTTGCAGCAGCAGCTCTTCTGACGGCGATGGAGAGGTGACGATATCCTGCTCTCCTACGAGAATAGATGTTCCTGCTAAGGGCGGTACTTATAAAATCATGATTGTGGCTTCTGAAGGAGGCTGGGAGGCGAGAGCATCCTTCCCAGGAGAAGGTCCTACGGCAAATGTATACCCTTGGTTTAAAGTGAGTGCCAGCGATAATAACAAAGCTATGGGTATGGTAACTGTAGATGTGGAAGAGAATAAATCGTCTGTAGCTCTTGACGGAAGTGTCGAGATTTCATTAGAGGATAAGAAGGTATCGGTGCCAGTGCATCAGGCTGGAAAACAGGTCACTCCTATTGAAGGGGGCGAAATGGTGATTCCTGAGGGGTACAAACTGGTCTGGAATGATGAGTTTAATGAAGGCTCTGAATTGAATAGTACCGATTGGCGTCATGAGGTGCAGAAGTCGGGCTGGGTGAATAATGAACTTCAGAATTATGTGAATGGCTCTGCTGATGGCAAACGCGTAACAGAAATTGCAGATAACCGGCTTTATATCAACTGTTTCAAGGGCAGCAACGGCAAGATTTATTCGGGTCGCGTATATGCTCACGAAACCCAGGGGTGGCTTTACGGTATCTTCGAAGCTCGCATCAAATTGCCTAAAGGTAAAGGCACATGGCCTGCTTTCTGGATGATGCCTTGCAACAATGATTTCGTAGCAAATCCTTGGCCTAAATGTGGCGAGATTGATATTATGGAAGAGGTAGGCGTTAATCCTAACTATACTTCTTCGTCGCTCCATACTGAGAAGTTTAATCACGTGATGGGAACCCAGATTACCAAGGAGCGTCTGACTGCGGGTGCTGAAGACGGTTTCCACGTTTATCGTCTGGAGTGGACTCCTGATTATATCAAGACCTACGTGGATGGTAAGGAACTGCTCAATTTCAACAATGATGGTAAAAATGATGTGGGTTCATGGCCTTTCAATAAACCATTCTATGTTATCCTCAACCTGGCTTGGGGCGGTGATTGGGGCGGCATGAAGGGTGTTGACGAAAGCGCCCTCCCTGTTCAGATGGAAGTGGATTACGTGAGAGTATTCCAGAAAAAATAAGGCTTGATTTTTTTAACTATATAAATAATAAGGTCTTAGGATAAGTCGTACCTGCACTTACTCCTAAGACCTTTTTCTTTTGTTCCAATTTCGCTTTTTATTGTCTTTTTCTGCTTTTCTTGCTTACAATTTGCTCATTTCGAATAAAAGTTATAATTTTGCAGCATAATTTCAAAAATCAGGAAAATAGAATGAAACAGAATAATAGTAATTTATTATATCATCTTGTGGCTTTTATCACCGTAGCTATCTGGGGAACCACCTTTGTTTCTACCAAGGTGCTGATGCTGAACGGACTTTCGCCAGCACAGATCTTTACGCTCCGTTTCAGTATCGCATACATGATGATGCTGATGGTGAATCATAAGCGGATGTTTGCTGATAGCTGGAAAGATGAGTTTAAAATGGCGATGCTGGGTATTACGGGCGGTTCACTCTATTTCCTGAGCGAGAACGAGGCGATGAATTATACCACAACAACCAATACTTCGCTCATCGTATGCTCCTGTCCGCTCTTTGCTACCTTGCTGGTACGTCTGGTTTATCGCCATTCTTCGCGTATCAACATGATACAGCTGTTGGGCTCTCTGCTTGCTTTTGTAGGTATGATTATCGTGGTGCTGAATGGCAGATTCGTGCTGCATCTGTCGCCTGTAGGTGATGCCTTGGCTTTTACGGCATGTATGAGCTGGGCTGTCTATTCGCTCCTGATGAAATCGGTATCGGGCGATTATGGCGCAGCTTTTATTACCCGCAAGGTCTTCTTCTATGGTGTGCTTACTATCTTGCCTTATTATCTTATCATCCCTGTTTGGCCGGCATGGGATGTGTTTATGAAGCCTCAGGTGGTGGGTAATCTCTTGTTCCTGGGCTGTTTGGCATCCATGATATGTTTCCTTACCTGGAACTGGTGTATCTCTAAGTTGGGTGCCGTGAAAGCTACCAACTGGGTTTATTTCAACCCTATCACCACTATGATTTTCGCCTCTCTGGTATTAGACGAAAAGATAACTCCTTACTTCCTGGCAGGTGCCTGTTGCATCCTGGCAGGTATGTATATTGCGGATAGAATGACGAAGGCGGAATAAAAAATGACGAAGCATAGCTGTAGTTAGAACTAGCCAATGCTAAGAGCATCATGATACTCTTTACCATTTTGCTTTTCATTTTTTCCATATTGATTTGTCTTTTTGTATAATACGAATGAATAGTTGTTAGTACTTATATAATATTTGTTTAGGTTTTCATTAGGCGTTCCGCCGGATTTACCGTCCGGCGGAGCGTTATGGAAATTTCTTATTCCTCGATGACTGAAATCTGCATAGAAACATCCTCTTTTGGGCGATTGCCACGCAATGTTTCGCAGTTCTGAATCTTCTCTACGATGTCAAGTCCTTCCTCCACTTCACCGAAAACGGTGTATTGGTTATCGAGGAAAGGTGTTCCGCCTATTTCTGTATAAGCCTTCTGCTGCTCCTCGGTAAACTTAGGATAGCCCTGCTCCTTGCAGCGCTTCTTGGTTTCATCCACCAGTTCGTCCTGGAGTTTCATCAGCCCCTCACGGTCGCGGTTGCGGCGGAAGTTCATGATTTCTTCATGATGTTCCTTGGCAAGCTGGTTGAAGATGTTCTGTTCCATCTGCATGCCCATCTGCTTTTCCATCTGCTTCAGTTCATTCTGCTTGTAGGTCTTTCCCCATACAATATAGAACTGGCTACCGCTGCTCTCGCGTTCTGGGTTTACCTCATCTCCCAAACGGGCTGCGCTCAAGGCACCACGCTTGTGGAAAAGTTGTGGATAAACGAACTCGGCAGGGATGGTATAGTCAGGACCACCTGTGCCCAGCATCTTGCCTTTAGGAGCGCCTTTGCTGTCTGGATCGCCGCCTTGAATCATAAAATCCTTGATGACACGGTGGAAGAGTGTGCCATCGAAATATCCCTCCTTTGCCAACTTCAAGAAGTTGTCACGATGCTGAGGTGTCTCGTCGTAGAGGCGTACCTTGATGTCGCCCTCTGATGTCTTTATCAATACTTTAGCCATAATAATTTATAATCAGTATATTTTATTAATCGGTATATGTCGTAATCAGTATATTTTTTACCTTTTTACTTTTTTACCTTTTTACTTTTCATAAAATTCATTCCACTCCTTCATAGCCTCCTGCCAGTCGGTTTGCTCACCGCTGGCTACGGCTTCCTTCTGCTTCTCTGCCTCGTCGCGAGCCTTATCTCGTGCACGTTTTGCCTTCATCGCTTCGATGGTGGCATCGTCGAGAATCTGAATGGCGCCACGCTTGATGGCTGCCTGCAACTCCTCTTCTCCGAAAGCCTTGCCAGGCTCATTGAAGTCAGAGATGTTGAATTCATAATCCACACGAAGGTCGTGGCGTATCATTTTCTGTTGTAAACGGTTGCCTGCGTTTTTGAGTCGCAGCAACTTGCCGATTTCCTTGATTTCTCCTGCTGAGTATTTGTTTCTTCCCATTAATATGATTTGATATTATTATTTTTGCGTGCAAAATTAAGCATAATCCTTGACAAAACCAAGAAAAGTTTCAAGGAATTCACAAAAGAATCCCTTTCTCCCTTTACTTTTTTACCTTTTTACCCTTTTACCTTTTTACCCTTTTACCTTTTTACCCTTTTACCTTTTTACTTTTTTACCCTTTTACCTTTAAATCACTTCCATGCCTTCTTCTGGTTCAGTTCTATCAGGCGGTCGAATTCAAAGTCGGCTTTGATTTTATCCAATATCCTCTTTACGATGATATTCATCACGCTTCCTTTGCTGTAGTTGGCAGAGCACATGAAGTTTACTCGTCCCTCCTTGACAAGCTGGCAGGCTGTTTTCTGTTTATCCTCGTTATCATATACAGCAATCGAGTGGCCGCCATGTTCCTTTACCATCTTCATGCAAGGCACATCGGTTTCTCCATCTCCGAAATATATCATTCGGGGGAAAGGGATAGGTCGCTTTTCGTCGGGGATATACTGGTTCACTCTTCTGTTGTCGCTCACCTGTTTGATACCCTTGTTGATTTTGAAGAGGAATTGCGTCTTGGTAGTATAGTCTACGGCTACGGCTGGCCAATAGGCGATTCCCTCCTTATTGTAGAGAAAGGAGCAGGCGTAGATGTTCTCAAATTCCTGGGCGATAGGTGTGCCCTCTATCATCTCCTTCAGTCCCGAGGAGTTGATGTAGTGCTTTACGTCCAGTCCGATACTGTTGCCATATTCATTCACGAGCGAAAACCATTGTTTTACGCCGCGGAACAGTTCTACATCCTTGCCGAATTTCTGAAAAGATTCCCGGGTGAGCGAGATATTGTTCTTCTTGGCTTCGTCGAGCATCAGATACATATAGGTCAAAATGCCGTTGGCATCCTTACCCTCTGCAAACTTTCTGTTTTTCTCCCAGAACTCGTCTTTTGTCTTGCCTGTAGCCTGTATGAATCCAAACTCCTGCATATTGCCCGGCGACAGTGTGCCGTCGAAATCATAAACCAGCGCTACCTGTGGTCTCTTCTTTGTCATATCTCGTTCTCCTTTCTTTTATATTTACCCTAAACTATCTATCTCTTTCGGGCGATGTTCTATCTCCCTTAATTTGCAAATATACATAATTTTCAGCGAATTAGCAAACTATTGGGATATAAAAAATCATAATGTAATCACGGCAAAACGAAAATAGCTATCTTGCAAAAACGAAATGTGAATTAAAAAAGCATTTAAACGACATTTGAAGGGTGTTTAAATGGTATTTTATCTAACATATTATGATAAGCAAAATGAAGAAAGAAGGGGTTCAATGCCCCTTCTTTTTCATGTTACTCAATCCCTTCCATAAGAAAATGAAAGAGAAAGTAAAGTCAAAATCTACACCTTATTATATTATATCCACTTGATGACAGTATCACCATGATAACCTTTCTTCCAAACGAACCAAGCATAGCTTACAGCGCCGCCTCCTCCGTCATTCATCTCTGTTCTCTTTTTGTTCATCTTCCTTTGGCTCGTCAACCTCTCGGAAGTCCTCGGGCGTGTCAAGGTGGGGAACGTCCAACTTCTCACCACCAATGAAATACGAATACCCTAGATAAATCTCTTTTCCATAGTTCGTGCCATCTGCGATGCGCTCGAACGTCTTGCCATCATCAGCGATGATGTGCTTGTCGTTGTCTTTGTCTATCTTCATATCCTAATCGTTTATATTGTTAATCCATACTTCTGTCTCTCCTCGTCCGTCAACTCGCTCCAACCGACAATCTTGTCTTTGTGGGCACTCCAGTTCGTTGCCGCCTTGTATGCCTCTATCGCTGAATCTGGAACGTATATTTTTAACTGATTTACGCCAAAGATTGTTTCACTGTCTATAGTGCAAGGTGTAGCAGTTCGGGCAATGAGCTTCTGCATATTATAACATCTATCGTAGATTCCTCTATGACCAAAATCGGTCTCTTTGCAGAGTGGCAGAAAACCGACCTTCAAGGCTGTGTTTCTGAATACGCTTACAAACGAAGTTTTCACGTTCTTATCAAACAAGTTGTACGGAAATTCCTCTAGATTGGAACAACTCTGGAAAAGTCCAGTTCTATATTCATCAGAGGTGAAGCTTACTTTTACAAGCTTATCAAAAAGCCCTGCTGGAATTTTCTTTAAGGAAGTGCAATTGTTAAACAATCCGGAAGCACTTTCCAGATTGACTAATGGGTCAAAAAGCCCTGCTGGAATTTCCTTTAAGGAAGTGCAATAACCAAACGTACCACTATCCCTATATCTATGCATTGATGTCAAATCTGTTATCGGTTCAAACAGTTTGGCTGGTATCTCTTTAAGATTAGAGCAATTTTGGAAAAATTCAGCCATTTTATAACTGTCAGCATAGCCATTGTAGAATAAATCATCGGTGATGTATTCCAATTTTCCTTGTCCTTCAAAAATTGAAATCCTAGCCTTTGATTTTCCGATGCCCCAAAAAGCCAAAACGGTATCACTTCTAAATGTGATACCTGTTATTTTATCGTTTGCGGAATCTATAGATATGTTATGCAAAGAATTACCATCAGTATATGTATGCGAAAGTTCGGAATTTGTTGTTCCATCTCCCCAGTCCGTGATTATGCTTTCCGAATATATCCTAATATCCGTGCCCAATACCAATAATTGCATCTTTCCATTAGGCTCTGGCTTCATCGTCATTATGTCAAATTCAATATTGTAAGTCTTTGATATTGTCGTGTCCGATTCAGACCGAATGATTCCTCTATCTTCGCCTCCACTATATCGGATAACGTAATCGTAGCGTTCTCCTTCTGCCAATGGCACTTTTACCGTTCCCGAAGAAAGGTCGTATGTCAAGCCATTGATTTCCACGGTCGCTCCTTTTATTACTCCGTACTGGCTTACCACGTTGAAGGTGGCGAATATTGTTTTCAGTAGGGTTCTTGCTGTGATTGTCAAATGAGGGAAAATGCTCTTCACTCTCTCGATGTCTTCCTCAGTAGCTTTAAGCACAGTATATTTTCCGCTCAAATATGCAATTGAAGTGTACTCCCCATTGTCTCCGACACCCTTGATGTTCGACAGCTTGTTGAGTATCGCGAAATTGGCTTTCAGTGCATTGATGTTGGTGAATCTTACGTATACGAAAGCATTGTCCGAGGAAAGGATTTTCTCGGCAATGTCTAGTGGCTCAATATTCGGGCAATTCTCTATAACAAGCGTGGTTACGTTTGCCCACGAATCTACTGATAGACCAGTACCAAGCTTTGGCTGGTTCTTTAAAGTCAAGTTGGTAATGGTGGTTGGGAGTTCCAAAATTCTAAGCACACCACCCTCAGCAAGATTAACGGCTGTAGCCTTCGTTCCCTTTGCATACACTTCCTCTATGTTCTCGCAACCGCTCACGTCAATGCTTGTGGTATAGTTAGGACAATTCTGAATGTCCAGCTTGCGCAACTTCGCATTGTTGCCCAGCGAGAGAACGCTGAAGTTTCGATTTTGATAGCCTGCCTTGGAAGAGCCAATAATTAACTCCGTGATATTCGTTGCCTTCGATACATCAACTGTGCCAACGTATAGAGCCGACAAGTCGCCAATAGTCTTAATCATAGAAGCATTGTAGATAATTGTCTCGGTGTCGTTGAACTTGATGCCAGCAGGTGCAGTGATAGTCTTCACTTCTCCCTCTCGCATTCTCTCACTCTTAGTCACGCTACCCCAGCGAATAGTTCCATACATTGCCGAGAACGCACCGATGGTGATGTCTGCCTTTGGCTCGACACCTGCCCATACACTCGGTGTGTATGTTCGGAAAGTAATGTAGTCAGACAACGAAGAGCCTGCCTGGAACTTAGAATCCATGTACTTGAATCGGTTGTAGAGCCACCATCTTCTGTGGGCATCTCGGCTACCTTGGAGGGCATAGAGAAACGCACCAGTCTTCACGGTCTGCGCAGTTCCGGTGGAATAGTCCGTATATCCGTCAATCAAAGGCGATTCGTACTTGAAGTACCCGTCCTCATTGTAGACGCTCTCGCACCACTTGTCGCTCTGTCTTGTGTTGCAGAACTCTATAGTCTTGTCGTAACTTAAAATGCCCTTCTGACGCAAGTCTTGGTACATCTTCGTGATGTCGGAAGAAAAAGCCTGTTCCACAAGCTCCCAAAGCAAGGAGTTTGCACCGTTCCATACATTCAAGTTACCGATAATGTCATGTATTTCTATATCGTAGCTAAACTGAATTGCGCCCTCGTTATTGATACCGAAGACCGTATCATTATCATAGAAGATAAAAAGCCACTTTCCACCAACATAAAATGTTAAGAACTGGTTCTTCGCTCTTTGGTCAACCATTCCGAAAACCAAAGTGATGACGTAGTAGAAAATTATCGTCTTCTTGTCAAAATGCTCAGCGAACTCTGTCTTGAACTTCTCTATATTATCCTTGCATGAAACCACCCAGGTGAACACTTCCCTCATGTGAGAAATATCCTCGTTTCCATCTGGATAACGACCCTCAAAATCATTCTTCCAGCCATCATCTGAAAAGTCTGCCGAACGGAAATTCGAGCGGTCGCTGGTGTTGTTCAGAAACTCCCACGATTCATCCCCCTCTGCAAAGCCGAATGTGTTCTCTGCGCTCTTGTCAGTGTTGAAATTGTACTTGCCAATGAACAGAGGTGTATCACCTGCGCTAGCACGATGGAAAATCAAGCAAGGCTCTCCGTACACCGTGGTACGTATCAAACCGTTCTTCTTTTGTGGTTCAGTCAAGATGCCCGCCTCCTTGAGCATCCACCCGATATAGTTAGCCAAACCGGTATTGTGTGTTCCGCTTGATTCTGCGAAGTCAGCCTTCCAGCAGAAGTTAACGGCAGGCAAAACGACATTCTCGTCCAGCGTAAAGGCATCCTCGTGCTTTCCGCTATCCGTCATATTGAAACCCTTCTTAAACTGCCCCTTATAGTTCTTTCGTGGGTAGTACTGGGAAGATGTACCCTGCACGTTCAAAACAACATCATCGGCAGTAAAACTCTTCTCTGGATGATTCTTGTCAACGTACTCAATGCTCACAGTTTTCTTGTCTCCCTTAAACTGCGATAACTCGCCAGTAATGATAAGGCAAGGTATCTGCTCCAGCATCTTAGAATAACTCAAATTGCCGTATGTATCATAGACTTGATTACGGTTGAAAATAGCCAGTTTCTTGTCTATATCGTCCATATCTGCAATATAGTTATCCAGTAGCTGCTGTGCATTGAGGTTGTTAGAGTAGCTCCTGATGTTGTAGATGTCTATTGCGGCTGTCGATGATACTACGGTTATGTCAACTGGCGATGGCTGAACGAATCCGTCATTGGCTGGGTATTGCAGTGACTGCGATTTGATACCGTTGATATAAATCTGCATCAATCGGTTGTTAGCTCGCTTTTCAATCACGAAGGACACACGCACTCGCTCATCCTCCTTGTACTTGGTCTCCAGTGTGGACTGCTCCGAGGTTAAGGATATTGTGTTCGGGGTCAATCGCAAACCAATGCCGCCCTGCAGACAAGAGAGAACAACACCTTCATAGTCCGTCACTTGACGAACAGCAAACTCAATCTCTATGGTCTTGCCAGTCTGTCTGATGTCCTTGGAGAATAATTTCAAAGGAATGGTCATTGCTGCTCCACCGCTCAATCGCATGGCTGTGTTGCCGTCCTTATCGACTATCCATCCGTTGGTTATGTAGTTCATTTCAGAGAACGAAGCCGCAATTCCGTTGTTCTCCCATGTTTCCTTGTCTGTGTCTTGATTGCTCCTTCCCTGCGATGTCAGGAACAACTCAAGGTTCTGGGTTTCTGCCTCTGATGTGATAGAAGACTTGTCTACAGACAATGAGAATGTCTTGCTTACACTTCTGCAAGTTATCGTCATAGTGGCATTGCCTTGATTCATCGCCTTGTATACCCACGATTGCTTAGTTCGGTCAACCTTTCGGGTTGCCACGATGGAATCGTTAATCTTCAAAGCAATGTCTGCTGGGTTGTTCAGTGGGTCATAGACCACAAAAGGAATAGAAACTGTCTCATACTGCTTCATGTGTATACGTTCCATGGTGCTAGCGATGATTGGAGTTTCGTTTCCTTGTTCAATACAGACGAGTGCAAAGTTAAGATGGTTACTCTTCAGTTCCAAACCATGCACGGATGCGGACAGATAAACTTCCAGGCTATGCGCTCCGTGCGCTTGCGCTGGAATATCAAAAGTCTGCTGACGGTTGTTGACCTCAGTTTCTTCTTGGTGTATCTCCTTGCCGTCCAAAATAATGTGGACTGTCTTCTTGATGTTGCCGATAGGGGTGTAAACGAAAGGAATAACACCTTCGTATGCAGTCACGCTGTCGAAGCTGGAAGATACCATAAGGTTGACCATCGTCACTTCGTAAACATAGCTTCTAGAACTTCCCTCTGCATTGTCTATAGTGAATCTAATCTCGGTTACATCCTCCCCGATGTACTTAGTTACGTCTATAGTGTATGTATTACCAGAGCGCAAGGTTATTCTCTCACGCTGCTTACCTGCAACATAGACAGTGCAAGAACCACTAACCTGAGAAAGGTCACCTTCATTCTCGTAATAAGACAAATACTTAAACTTAAAAGTCTCTGCACTCCCAGCGGTCGTATACTCGCTAGGTGTGACTAATATCGTATTTTTCATTGTCGCTTGTGTAGCTCCGGTGTTCGGAAGCTGAACTTGCGATACAACTAAATCTTCGTACTTTTCCGTGTCGGAATTATACTTTTTCATGGATGCTTCATCTGCGAATATTTGCAAAAACTTCTTATCTTTAATTTGTACGCATCCACCCTTCTTGGTGAAGGTCTTCTTGATGAGTTCCTGAACTCGTCTGCCCGACACTGGAAGGTTTCCTGTACTAGCATCCCCTCCCCAATCAGTGTCTAGAGTTATTGGATTGTCAAAAACTTTTTCCATTGTTTATAATTTTATTTGTTTTTCCACCCTTCGTTATCTATCCATGGTTTCGAATCTATCCAACGACCACTCCCGAAGCAAGAGCGAACCGCCTGCCAAACTAGTTTCGTACCTTGATATACTGCTGCAATAATCCTGCCCTTGGCTAGTATTATAGCGATGTCATGCCCAAATGCCCTAATCATCCCTATTCCTCCTCATAGACAAAATAAATCTTGCTTTCGTCCTTGTTGATTGAATTGTATTCTTTCTCTCCGAGGACGACAAATCTGCTTTCTAAGTCACTGAGTTTATCATTAACCTCTCCTATACTGTTGAGGTTACCCATCAGAAGCCATCCTGCCTCTGCTCCTTTCTGGAAGGCATAGATGTTGCCGTTTTCTGCCTGAGACTGATTGTCCTTATCATAGACGGCAACCAGCTGGCCAAAACGAAGTGGCTTGCCATTTGTACCTACAGGAGCAGAGCTGTCTGCATTCATGGCAGCAAAGCTCTTATAGACCTTGTGGATTCCAAGTCCTTCTGCATTCTGCTCCATATCGGCAAGGTATGCCAAAGTATCGGCATGAAGGTTGCCAACTTCCTCTGGGGAGATACTATCTACCTGCGTCTTGCGACGCAAGGTTTCTGCACGCTGTTGTAACTTGTAGATTGATTCCATAGTTTATCTGTTTGATTTAAACTCACTATATTTGAATGTAACAGATACAGGAATAATAGGAAATTCATAACTATCATTATAGAAGTCTTCAGGGAAACCTCCTTCTGGCTGTAGAAGGACTACTGGAGCAACAGGCTTTGCACAAACAGCAAGTTGGTATTTCTTTCCAAGATAATCAAATGTAGGACTGACCTTTCCTTGCAGATACTCACTATCGTTGCTGTCATCAAACCTAAAGAGCATTCCTTTTGAAAGAGCTCCAGCAGAAGTGTCCCAACTCTTAGCCGATGTACTGATGTTGATTGTAAGTTGTCTTTCATTGTCTGCCTCGTTGACTTTAACCTTACCCGAATATCCATTAAAGAAGGTGACTTTTGCATTTTCCTTGATTGAGCCAAGACCAAGGGCAGAGGAAAGCAAATCCAGCAAGGGATGCAAATTATATAAATTATAGGCTTGGTCAGCACCTGTTGAATCCGTACTCGCATAAACCTCCTTGGATTGAGTGCAATTTCGATTTTGCCCATCTTCAAAAGTTCGGACATCTTCTTCCTTGTTTTTGACGCATATATATATAGGTTGATTCCAATTATCTATAGCCAAAGGAGTGTCTGGCCATGAGAGAAAGTCACCATCCACTACAAGCGTTCCTGCGGACAAAATGAATTTTGTCTGCATCTTTTCCGCGTCAATTTCTGGATTTATAAAGTCATAGTCATCCAGGATGAAAACATTTGTCTTAGCAAAGGCCAACAACAAAGGCTTGATGGTTCCGACTATCATGTCTTGGAGTGTCTTCAAGTCATCCAAGCAGACGGGCTGACCACCCTCACTAAAAATTAGCTTATTCATAATCATATAATTTTATGCTGTACGTGCGTCCAGCTGGTTTGTAAAACGATAACAGTTCTTTTATCCTTGTAAGGTTTTTGCCCTTGTATTTGTCTTCATTGGAGTCAAGCGATGTACAAAGAAACGTTGGAACCCATACGACGAAACTGTCTTTGTAACTGCTTTCTTCCTTGTATTTCAAAATGACACCAGTCTTTGAATCCTTATGCAAATACTTGCATGGTGCATCCTCATGCTTGAAATGCCAATAGTTTGTCAAGTCTTCCTCTTGCGTCTCGATGTAAATTTGAAGATCTGACAGGAAGAACGCATCATTCAAGATTTTTTCCAAGTATATGACATTGGCCGTGATGTCAAGTTTTTCCGATACATTGTCACGATGCTCCATCAGTTTGCCGTAGATGAATGCCAATGGTAAGATGAGAGCCTTCAACAGGGCTATGAGAAACTTACTTCTCAAAATAGGTGGAAGTAATTGTACCACCAACTTCGTCAAGTCAATCCTGTACCACATAATTCAATGAGTTTGTGAGACCTTCTGCGATGAAGCTACCGCCCAAGGCCGTATAGTTATTTCCTTTAATCTCTGTGTAGCTCGTGCCACCATCTTCCATGTAGGAGCATTCTCCAAGTTCCACATCGTTCACTCCATCAACATTCAGAATGGCATTTGTCAGCTTAGTCTTGTTGAAAGTTCCACCATATACGATGCCACTCAAATATGAGTTTATGGCATTCTCCACAGGCTTGCTTCCATCGGATATAAGAGTGCCATCCGAATTGATTACCAGTGTGTCAACATAAATCTTAGCCCTGATGATAATTCTATCTGCTTCCTTGGAACGGATTGAAAGAACCACTCCTGCGACTTTCACCCTATTCATATACTGCTTGAACACCGTTAAAACGTCGTTTGAAATGGCCACTGGCTTGCCGTCTTTGTCACCGCTCACAAGTATTTGTACGCTCGTGCCTCGATCTCTCACCGCTGCATACTTCACCACTTGCTTGCTTTCGTCGATGTTGGCATACATATACTGTTGGGTGGTCTCGTTCAACACGAGGCTGTCACCATACTGGAAAGCCTTTGCCATCTTGTAGTACCAGGGCACGGAGGCTACCACGGCCATAGAGATCTTTTCATCCACATCTTTTATATATAGCTCGAAGATGGATTCAAGCACATGGCAGCAAGCTGCTACGATGAAGAAGATGATGTTCTCCAAACTCACAGATGAGAAGCTACCGTTCCATGTACTGCCTTCCTTCAGTCCATATTTCTCACGGATGGTGGCATCAGCCATGAAAGCATCCGTCATTGTCTTTTTGATTTCTGCTACAGTTCTTGCCATGTTACTTAAACTCTTGAGTAAATTCCTCGCCAAAGATTCTCAGACGGACATTGCCGTTGTCCCTGGCAGTAGCAGGAGATACGTCATTGTTCTTGCAGAAGTTCTGCATAACCCGATTCCATGTTCCTTCAGGCAGAGTAAGTTCTGTCCCCGGTTCCGGAATCTCAGTTATACTGATTCCGTTTTTCTGGGCGATAGCCACCATAGCCTCCCATGATCCAAACTCCTGGATGGCGATGTCTACCATCGTCTGTCCGTCCTTAACCTTTGTCTTCATATCTATTTATTTTTTATATCCCACACGAAAATACCAGGTGATAAACAGGATAAAACAGATGAACAACCCAGTAAAAACATATACTCCCCATTTATGGGACGGAGGCTCTACTACCTCTTTCTGAATGTTTTTATCCATGTCATGCCGTTTGTCTGTCTCCAACTTCTTGGATTCATACTGTTTCTGGTTTGTGTATTCATTCTTATTTGATTTCAGTTTCCGTTCCGTGTCCCGATACCGCTCCTTGCTCAGAATGTTGCCCTGGCTGTCAAGAACCAGCACCAGGGAATCCCTTACCTTAACCGAATCAATCAGGTTGTACTCATACCGGATCATTACGGAATCCTTGAAGACAATGGAGTCACGGATATTCACGGAGTCCTTCACCACTAGCTTCTGGGATGAATCCATCCGCTTGCTGGAACCACAGGCAGCAAACATGATCACTGCCAGGAGTAAATAAATGTAATGCTTCATATCGTTATAATTTAGATGTCCTTGTACTCTTCCTTGGCATAGAAGCAAGGGCAAACCTTGATCCATTCGTTGGAAGTAATCTTGCCGTCATGATTTAAGTCCGGACTGAAATCACGGTGTCCCTGGATGATGGCATCAGGATATGACTTGCGCAAGAGCTTCAGCAGACTCACCAGAGATTTCTTCTGTGCCTCTGTTCGGTTATCAACAGGCTTTCCCTTCTCGTCGATACCACCGATGTAGGCGATGTTGATGAGCTTTGAGTTCCAGCCTTTCACTCCATTGCTGACCTTCTCGACACTGAGCATCTGATTGATGGTTCCATCGGGAAGAATTACATAATGATAGCCGGGCTTTTTCCAACCTATCCGTTTGAAATGAAGTTCCAGCTCCTTCACGGTCGTAGATTGTTTACTTGCCGTGCAATGAATTGCGATGTACTTGATTTCTCTCATTTTTTATTTAATGCTTCGAGGGCTTTTTCTACGTCCTCCGTTTTAATATTCATTTTACTCGCGATCTCACCCACAAGAGCCTTCTTCAGCAGTTTAAGGAACGGCATGTTCGGGAAACAGATCAGCATACTTGCTGCTGTACTGAAAAGCTCCACGAGGATGATGCAGATGCAGATTACGCTTGTGGTGAGTCCGTTACTCACACCGATGAGTTTGTCGATAAAGATAAAGATCAGAATCACGGACCCATATACTGCCAGCTTGCTGAATGAGTCCCTGGCAAGTTCACTTCTGGTGAAGCGTTTCTGCTTCAAGCTGGAGAGAATGCCCCAGAAGGCATCCATCACAACCGCCCCGACGGTGAACCCCACCATAATCTCATATCCTGCAAAGAAATTGGCGATTATTAGGAGAAGGCACAAACACCATCCCCATACGGTGGAAAACACCACCGTCAATTTATTCAAGAAATGTTCTAAGATCATTGTTATGTTCATTTTAATATTTTGCTTCAATCTTAATGCCTGTCATGGTGATTGTCACCTTGTCAACGGTCTGTCCGTCCATCTCCAGCTGTTCCTTGATCAGGGTTCTCCAGTAGATGGGATCATTGTCAAGCAGCATGTCGCTGATACCGACTCCCACGGATGGATTCTCCTTCAGCTCACCCTTATGGAGGGAAAGCACCAGTGCCTGATTCTGTCTGAGCACATCACCCACGAACAGGCTTCCATGCTTCACGATTGGCTCCAATATAGGAGAATCCTTGTTGTATTCAAGTTGTATTCCTTCCATGTCAATGCTTTATTTTAACATCCTCATAGTCGCCCTTGTCGAACGTCTTTGCGGATTCCATTGGTTTAACTGTAGTGAAGGTTCCACCGGGATGGTTCACGGTCACCTGATGGGTGTGGCTGTTGAAGGATTCCACAAGCTCGTTGATTTTATCGGTCAGCTGGCCAATATTGATGAGTCCTCCCAGCTTGCCGCCATTGATGACGATGGTTTCGATGTGGTCCACCTGTAGAACGACAAGTTCCGTGAGGTCTCCCGACAGGCTGCCAATGGTCACGGCACTCCCCACCTTTGGGGTGATGAGCATCAGTCCGTCGTCGGCAAGTTCTGATGCTTTGAGTCTTACTCCAGGGATGTTGATGTTTCCCACGGTCACCTCACAGAGGTTGCCGTCAACCGACTTCACAATTCCCTGATAGATGGAGATGGTCTTTCTTCCACCTGCCACATTTCTCAAATGTTCCTGCAACTGTCTGTAATCATCCATATCCTAACTGAGTCTGAATCCCAAATTAACTTTTCTCTTGCCACCTTCTTTTGAGAACTCCGTTGTCACGGCCGTCACGAAGTAGGTTCCATCCTTGTAGGGATAGTCCGCATCATGGAGAGTCACGCTGTCTGACGGTCTGCATACCGGGATGAGCCACCCCGTGATGCTTCCCTCATAGCCATCAAAGCTTCTGCGCTTCACCTCCAGTTCACCACGAGCCTTCATGGATGCCTCGTCGTTGGTGGCACACTTGATTTCTATCCTGTCTCCTCCAGTTGAGCCTGTCTCGATTTCCTTGACGGTTCCGTCTGGCATCAGAGCCTTCACGATGACCTGTATCTTCTTGTCTTCTGCCCGATGGTAGGTGAGGTTGTCTTCCTCCACGTTCAGGGCAAAGTCATAGAAGCATTCCACTCCCATCTTCTCGCCTGGAGGATGAATGTGCAGGGTCTCGTCCTGTAGATAGATGTCCGCCCCACATTCCTCCTGCACCTTTTTCAACACATCATAGCCAGTGGCATTGTTGATGACAAACTTGTTGTATGTCCAGGAGTAGGAGCACTCCACCTTGAATGACAATCCACATCCGGTTACCACCTTTGAGAGAAGATCCTTGAGGGGAACCTTCATCAGAACCTCGTTTCCGATGTCCTTTCGGAACAGAAAGAGGTCATCTTCGCAATGCAGTTTGATATTTCCTCCGTCGGTCGATATGCGCTGAAGCCATCCCTCGAATTCCGTTTCAAGTCCCGGCTCCTTGTAGCCTAGGGTAATGATCACCTTGTCACCACGGTGAAGTTTATCCTCTATCTGGAGAGCCTTGTTGTATTCGGATGCAGGGAGTGTGATGACTGCCGTGTCTGCCAGGAGTTCCACGCTCCGGTGGATTTCCACCTTGTCAATCATGCAAAGCTTGTATTTGCCGATTCTTATGTCAAAAGCCATTGTGTACATATCATCATGCGTTTAAGTCATCACGGCTCAGAAGCAACTTGTAGATGTCGTCACTGTATGCCTGGATGGTATAGTTCTGATTTGCCGTTCCCGATGTGAACGGGATGTCCCAACTCTCGATGGCAAGCTGGCTGATTCCGAAGATTTCGAGCAAAGGATTGAGCACCTTCACATGACCAGCTTCACAGAAGTTTCTAAGCTTTGCCACATCTGCTTCAGGATATTTACCATCCTCACCAAAGAGGATTCCCTCAATCCTCACGCTGTAGTCATCCTGCGTCCACCTCTCCTTGATGCTTCCCTTGATGGTTCCCTTCGACACATGTCGCCTGGTGAGAATGTTCTGACCATTCAGACTGATCATCGGTTCCGTAGGGAAAAGCCATTCCTTCGCACCAGACTCCTCCAGCTGAAAGCGGAGAGGCAGCACCATGGGGATTCCCCTTGCATTGGTACGTACCACGTCGGCAAGTTCCTCATCGGTCATCTTGTCAACATCGAATCCGGAACTCTCCGGAATGGTCTTTGCCGCTGACAGGTAGCCAAGGTTCACACCATGGAAGTTGTTCTCACGGAACAGCCAGTATGGTGGAATCTTGGTGAGTCCCATGGCTCGCAAGGCCAAGTTCTGTAATATGAATCTATTCGTTGTGCTCATCGGTCTGTACTTGTTGCTATTGACAAGGCCCGGTTCATGCACTGGAGCACGACACGCTCCAGCTCCGCTGTGTCCGTCTTGTCGTTCATTGTCACTTGAATGTTGTCGAAGAACTTTCCTATGGTGATGTGAATGTTAGAACTTCGGGAACCGCCTGTGGCCAGAGCTTCGGCTGTGGTCTTGCCACCACGTCCGCCTTTACTGCCACTACCAGCCTTGCCGCCACTACCAGAGCCGAACATCACGTCTTGCGTGCTTCCCTTCAGCCCCGGTTTGGCAATGCTACGGTGTGGTGCTTGGGCTGTTTTATGAGGATATAGGGTCGAGCCTTTTCTGCCTTCTTCTCTTGAATGCCGCTGATAGTTGTTCCTGATTCCATTTGCGAGAGTCTTTGTATTACCCACGGCATTGGCGGCAGCATTGACTCCACTGATTTTCTTGGCTCCCGAAACTGCATGATTCCAGGCCGCCTCGAAGTTTCCGTTGAAGAGTTCTCCCAGAGCCTTGCCCAGTTCTCCAACACCACTGAGCAAATCCTTGATTCTATCCGTCACGTAGTTCTTGATGATGGAGCCAAAGCCCTTCATGGTGTCCCACATGGTGAGGATGAAGGCACGGAACCCGGCAAATCTGTTCCAGCAGTACACGATGCCAGCTGTGAGGGCGGCGATGCCGGTAATGATCAGTCCTATAGGATTGGCATTCATGGCAGCATTCAGCAACCATTGTACACCTGCCCACACCCTGGTGGCTCCACTCACCACCGTGATGATTGTACCGTAGGCAGCCATGGCTATGTTGTGAAGGTTGAAGGCAATGGTGGCAACGCCAATGACAGATGCCACATATCCTATTTCGGCTCTCCATCTGAAGAAGAATCCGATGGTTGAAGATACGGCATCCGCAAGCCATCCGAACAGTCTTCCTGCAATATTGGAGATGAGAGCGAGACCATCCCATACTGGCTGCAAGTCGGTTGCCCACAAAGCGATGGAGTCAACGACATCAAGGACACTTCCCGAAACATCCTGAAACAGGTCGATGGCTTGCAGGATGAACGGCTGTATCTTGTCATACACATCCACGGCCCGCTGCTGAACCAAGCCGATAGCCGTGCTCCATTTTCCTGCAACGGTCTTGCTCTGTTCCTCCATCATGCCATGGAACATACCTCCAACACCTGTTGCATGCTGCAAGGCAGCAGATACGGCATCCACGCCAATCTTTCCCTTGCTCATCATGTCTTGCAGTTCCTGGTAGGACTTGCCCGTCATGTTCTGGAGTTCCTTCAATGGGTTGAATCCTGCATTGATGAACTGCAACAGGTCCTGACCCGACATCTTTCCGGCAGCACTGACCTGTCCGAACACAAGTGCCAGGGAGTTGAGCTTCTCTGAGTCGCCCATGGAAATGTCTCCCAGCTGCTGGAGCCGCTGCATGACATCATCACCAGCCACGCCAAAGTTCAGAAGCATCTGTGCTGCACCCTCCAGGTTGAGATTGGAGAATGGGGTGGCTGCTGCGAACCCGTTGATCTGTTGTAGCAGTTCCCCTGCCTTGCGCTCATCACCCACCAGTACACGGAAGGCAACACTTGTTTTCTCTGCCTGTGACCCCAATGCCGTGATTGCACCGATGCCAGCACCGATGATGGTATAGGGATTCATTAGGAAGTCCATGCCGGGCAGAGACATCAGGGAGTTCTTGAAGTTGGAGAACGAGAAGGCCTCCTGAAGGCGTGTCCTTACGGATGTAGCCTTTCGGGATATGCTATCAAGTTGTTCAGACGTGCGCCTTGCAACGCTCATCACGTTGCCCTCGCTTGCCTGAAGCTTGATAAGAAACTGTAATACACTTTTAGCCATCTGTCCTGTTCTCTGCTATTTTTATATCCTTCAAATATCTGATAGTCCACGCCCACTGTTCATCGGGAAGCGTGTCGGGATCCAGACATAGATTATATCTCAGTAAGGTATCGATATACAAGATGCTGCTTGCATCGACATCCTCTATACCTGCATCCTCTAGAGTTTTTTTATCTCAGCCTCCTTCACCTTCAGAACTTCTTCAAGCTGGGAACATGCGGCAAAGAAGAGATCATCATCGGTAAGGATTTCCTCATCACCATCGAGCCACAGCTGCTTGAGTAGGGTTTCCTGCATCTTGATCGGGTCTTTCACCACGCTCACGTAACTGAGATCCTTGCGTGTCGGCTTACGGATGATGCACGACTTTCCGCCTGTCTCAATCTGGAAGATTTCGCCATGCTGCTTCTTCCAGTCTTCCACTTTCTGCTTATCTATTTTCATTTTCAAATCGTTTTTGAATGTTATTTGAATGGTGTTCAAACGCTATGCGCCCTTCTTGTCGAGGAAGATAAAAGGAAGCACCTTCTCCTGGAATTTGTCTCCCTGCTTCCATGCGGTCTTGTCTTCAGTAAATTCCGCACCCACGAGGATGTCCGTCACGATGGCATCACCCTTGGAGGCATTGCCGTAGGCTACCACGATGTCGAACGAAGCGTCAAGAATGTCTCCACCACAAGCCTGTTTCAACGACTCGTACTCGCTTTGGAGCAAGGTGATGGAACCCTCATACGACTTGTTGCCTCGCTGGATGCCGTGCGGTTTGTTACCCTTGGCATATACGGCTTCCTTCTCCTGCTTGGGATTGTACTCTACGGCACGGAAGCCAGTGACAGGTCGGCCAGCCAGAACCACGGAGATGTCTGCCCATTCATATTCTCTTGAATTAAACATAATCTTTAACTGTTGCTAGTTTCTACCAAAAAGCCCAGATTTACGTCCACATATCGGGCATAACCGTATGGGCGTACCTTCAGAGTTACGAGAACCTTGGATGTACTGAGCACATTCTGTGTCTCGTCGATGTAACACTTGCATCCCTCGCCATCGGAGGATGCACACAATTCACCATTGGCGGTCATCTGCTTGTTGATGCCGTTCTCCACGGTCTGCTGCCAGCTCTTGACGATGCCTACCTGCAAGGTTCCGTCTTCGTTGACTTCAAGTTCATCGAGGAGCATGTCAAGCAGCAGGTTGTAGGCAATGCGGTAAGCCTTGTCAATCACCCTGCGTGTGGCAATGTGCGAATAATCACCAGTAGGGTCACATGCCAGGTTGTCGTCTGCATAGAAATAGCCTGTTCTGCCTACATATTTACGGGGTACGATGTAGCCCTTCTCGAAGATGCCTCTGATGGCACTCTCCGACTCATCAACCTTGCTTGCACCCACGAACATCTTCAATGGGGCAAGAGAGCCATCCTTCACCCGTCCAATATTGCGCTGCACAGGAATGCTTGCCACACGGCCAAGCAAGGTTCCGATACTTGTGCCCTTGGATGAAGCCACGGTGTCACCGATGGTGATGCCTACACGGTCGTATTTCTCCTGGGTCATGTCCTTCAGCTCCTTGGAAGAATCATAGTTTCTTCCCTCCAGGATGAAGAACAGAGGAGCATAGAGGTCAGTGGTTGCCCATTCTGCCAGCTGCTGTGCCTTAGGCAAAGCTGTGAACACATCGGGGTCAAGTCCTTCTGCACTTTTCTCCGTAGTACCAGTGTTGAGGTTGGCGATACCGATACCTCTGAGGTTGCCGTTCTGCTTGGCAATCAGGTCACGTGCGTATCCTGCATTCGTCTGTGTATAGTCACAGAGGGCAGTCACGGTTGTTGTTGGGGCCACTGGGTAGAGGATGAGCTTTGTGCCAGCATCTGCCTCGTCATAGAACTCAGATACCTGCTTGTAGAGGGCTGCGTTGTTTTTCGAGGTGACGCCAAGAGCTGCGAGGTCATCCATGCTCGTGATGGTATAGGCAGTATTGAGCACCATCGTGCTTGCCACAGCCGCTGCACCGCAAATGAGGGCCATGAGGCCGTCGGCACTTTCACCGACGGTTCCCAGCTGGCCATTGAGAAACTGAATTTTTACTCTTGGTAAAATCATAGAGTCTGTATTAATGAGTTAACGGTTAGGCTGCGTTGCTCTCGATGATGACTGCGATGCCCTTGCCATCGTAGCGACGTGGAGAGCCTCCAGCGCGAACGAGGAATGAATAGATGTCACCATAGTAGGTTGGGCTGCCTGTATCATCGAACATCTTCACATCACCGAGGGCACGGCTCACACAGTCCTGCTGCCAGGCAAGACCTGCCGCAAGCTCAGTTGCTACTGCCTCTTCCTCCCATTTCAGCAAGGCTCCACCATTGGCGGTTGTACGGAGCACCTGTGAACGCTGCATGATCTCAAAGCCATAAAGCTTGCCGAGAACGCCTCTTGAGGCATCGGCACAGGAGAGGAATGCTGAAAGTTCCTTGTCGGTCAGGTCGTCGAGCAGGTCAGCATACATGACGGAGTCAACGAGCAGGAAGCGGTTCTCTGCCGGAACATCGTCCTTGTTGAACTGAATCATGGCCTTCATCACGGCAGCCTTGGTAAACTTCTTGCGGTTGCCTGTGGCTGTACCTGAAGTATGCGCCTCACGGGCATCACCTGTAGTAAAAATCTTATTCTTCAAACTTCCAGCCCACTTGTAGAGCAGGTTCTGGGCAGCCGTCTTCTGCAACTGCTTGCGGTCGTTGGCAAGGATGCTGTTGCGCTTGTTGTATGAAAGCTCCACGCTGTCCACGTCGGAGAGGTGAATAGGGTCTGTTGTCAGCTCGTCGATGTCGTAGGTGAGTTCCTGGTCAGTTCGTTCCTTGATGGTCGCTGGCTTCTCAGATCGGTTGATAACGACACTCGAAGGTTTACCTGCGTTAGGGATGTGAACGGTCTTGACGTTCACGAAGTCGGAGTCATCAATACTTTTCGCCATGAAGGAATCATCAGGGAAGAAATTCTCGACGATGGTATTGATCCAAATTTGTCTGTTTAATGCCATTTCTTTAAAATATTAAAAGTTATTACTCAATGTAGTCCACACCGAACTTCTGCTTGTAGAGGTCCTTGAAGAGTGTGAAGTCCTGCTGCTTCAAAGTGCCAAGGTTGTTCTCCTTGTCAATCTCGTCCCAGCTCTTGTTTGCGAAGCTTCCAGCACCATGCTGGTCAGGATGGATGAAGTCAACCGCACGGTTCTGTACCCGGCCCTTCATGCCGTCGATGAGCTTGATGGCGTTCTCACGGTCGTTCTTCAAGAGGTTCTTGAAGGTTTCCACCTGCTCCTGGGCAATCTTGCCAGCCTTGACAGCGTTGCTGATGAGGGTTTCATCCTTTTCCTTGTGCAGCTTGTCAAGTTCCGCCTTGTAGGTCTCAACGGTCTTCGACAGGGCATCAGCCCTGGTTGCCTTGTTTGTCAAATTTACGATGTGTGCCAAGATCGCACTTGAATCCGCCTTGTCTTCAAAAGTCGGAATCTTCTTGATGTCATCTAATAATGCCATTTCTCCTTTGTTTTGTGGCTTGAAGTCAAGCCGGTTATTAAAATAGTTATAAATACCTTCAGTAGTAGTCGGTGGGTCCGCCACCTCATCCATCTCATAGATGCCATCCACAAGTTTCATCTCAAGAGCCTCGCTTGCGGAAATCCAGTGATCCTGCCCATCGAAGTATTTCTTCTCAACCTCCTCTGCCGTCATGCCGAGGCGTTTGGCAACCATGGTGGCGAGGTTGGTCTGCAATTTTTCCATCTGCTCCGCTGTCTGACGGAGTTCGGAGGCATTGCCGTATGTGCCACCGCTCACGTTATGAAGCATAAGTTTGGCATAGGGACTCATAAGGAGAGGCTTTCCACATAAGGCAATGATTGCAGCGATGCTCGCTGCCACTCCATCAATATATATGGTGATGTCGCCCTTGGATTGTCGGAGGGCGTTGTAGATGGCCATACCGCTGAAAACATCTCCACCCTGGCTGTTTATGCGCACCTCGATCTTGCAGTCCTGGTTCTCATTTGCGAAAAGCTCGCTAACCACACGGCTGCTATCTACGGAACATCCTTCTCCGACTTCTCCATAGAGCATGATGATGGTCTTGCCATCACCTTTTATTATATTGCTAAATTTCTTTTTCATGCTCGAATTTTTCTGCAAATATCGGGACTTTTTTCGACTTATGCAAATGTCGGTTCTAGCGTGAACTCCGTGGGCATCAACGTAGTGTTCATGAGCATCACCCTAGAAAGACGATTTCTTTTTTTGCCATTTTATTCAGACCTTTGCAGTACAAAACTCTATTTATATGGTAAAAAGTAACATTAACAAGAAGGATATTGCCAAGGATCTCTACCTCAAGGGCGGATGCACCCAGGAAGAGATTGCTGCCAAGGTGGGAACCACCAGACAGACGGTTTCCCGATGGGCAAGGGAAGGCAAATGGGAGGAACTGCGTGCCTCGTTCACCATTTCCACGGAAAACATCCTTGCAGGAATGATCCGGCAGGTAAGCGAGATTCAGAACCAGGCAAACGCACGAAAGGAGGGTGAGCGTTCCTTCACCCCAAAGGAGGCGGACACCGTGGTCAAGATTACGTCAGCCATCAAGAAGTTGCAGAACGATGCTGGTATCACCGACATCGTCAACGTGGGCATCAAGTTCACCAACTGGCTCCGTGGCATCGACATCGAGAAGGCGAAGGAGTACAATGAACTCTGGGATTTATTCATTAAAGATCAGCTGAAATGACACAAGATGAAAGAAACGCCTTGAAAAGGTGGGAAGAACACCACAAGGCCCTTGCTGCCGATGTACCTGTGGAAGACTGGCTCTCACAGAGCGACATCGACCGGAAGAGAAAGAAACTGGAGGAAGACCCGATTGCATGGATCACATACTTCTTCCCCAAGTATGCCAAGTATGAGTTTGCGCCCTTCCATGTACGTGCCATCAGACGCATCATCGAGCATGATGAATGGTACGAGGTCCTGTCATGGAGCCGTGAGCTTGCCAAGTCAACGGTGGCAATGTTCATCTGCATGTACCTTGCCCTGACAAAACGGAAGAAGTTCTTTGTCCTGGCATCGGCCACCATCGACTCTGCCAAGCGACTCCTTGCACCCTACAAGATCAATTTCGAGTCAAACCCTAGAATCCGTCAGTTCTACGGTTCACAGATGACCCTCGGACAGTGGACGGATGGAGAGTTCACGGCCAAGTGTGGAGCCAAGTTCTTCGCCCTGGGTGCTGGTTCCGCTCCACGTGGTGCTCGTAATGAGGACATCCGACCGGATGTCATCTACATGGATGACTTCGACACCGATGAGGATTGCCGCAACCCGGAAACGTTGAAGAAGAAATGGGACTGGTTCGAGGCTTCGCTTTATCCTACACGTTCCATCTCAGAACCGACCCTGATTCTCTGGTGTGGCAACATCATTGCCAAGGACTGCTGCATCAGGCGTGCTGGTGAAAAGGCAAAACACTGGGACATCGTGAACATCCGTGACAAGAACGGACGTTCCACCTGGCCAGCCAAGAACACGGAGGAACAGATAGACACCGTGCTCTCCAATATCTCCACCAAGAGCGCACAGGCAGAGTACTTCAACAATCCGGTGAGCGAGGGAACCATCTTCAAGTACCTGCCGTTCGGCAAGGTTCCGCCTCTCAGGAAGTTCAAGTTCCTCATACTCTATGGTGACCCTGCCTATTCCGATTCAAGGAAGAAGGCAAGTTCCACCAAGGCTCTGTGGCTCATCGGCAAGTACAAGGGCGTGTACTACATCATCAAGGGATTCCTTGCCCGTGAACTCAATGCCACCTTCATCGGCTGGTATTTCGACATCATGGACTATGTGGGAGGAAAGACCAACGTGTATTGCTACATGGAGAACAACAAGCTCCAGGATCCTTTCTTCAACCAGGTGTTCAAGCCCCTGCTGCGTGAGGAATGCAAGGCCAGGAACAGGCAGCTCTACATCAAGGGCGATGAGCGCAAGAAGACCGACAAGGCAACCCGTATTGAGGCGAACCTGGAGCCGATAGACAGAAATGGAGCCTGGATCTTCAACGAGGAGGAACGTGACAACCCGCACATGCAGGAACTCATCAACCAGTTCAAACTCTTCGAGATGCACCTTCCATACAATGCCGACGGTCCCGACTGCATAGAGGGCGGAATCACCATCCTTGAAAACAAGGTCGTGGAGATGGAGCCGACTGTCACCATCTCATACGAAGAACTCAATGATAACAACCCATACAGAATGTAACTATGGCAAAATTCATCAACACATCGGACTACGATGCCACCATACATCGTGAAATCCTCGATTCCCTGCTCCGCAAGGAGTCAGCCACCTACGACCCACAGATTATTGAAATCTGCGAGGACAGGGCTATAGCAGAAATGAAGGGCTATCTCAACAAGACCTACGACTGTGAGAAAATCTTCTCAGCCGAAGGAGAGGAAAGAAACGCCCTCATCCTCATGTTCGCCATCGACATCACCGTCTATCACATCTTCTGCCAGCACAATCCCTACAAGCTGGCTAAGATACGACAGGACCGATACGACCGGGCCATCGAGTGGCTCAAGGGAGTGATGAACGGAGACATCACAATCGACGGTGCTCCAAAGCTGCCCAATGATGAGGTGGCAAATAACTCAAGATGGCAAATCATGGCAGATGATGTCAGACCCACATTATTATAATATAATTAAGGTAAGAAATGAAAAAGCAAAAGAATAGACTCGGACGCAAGCCTGGCAATGGCAGTTCCAGCAAGATAATACAGGGTGGTTTCAGAAAGATTGCAGGAAACCGCCCACCAGACGTGTTCCTTCAGATGCCTGAACTTTTCATGTTCAACATGAAGGACTACATGGATTCAGTAAGAAACGCCAAGAGCATTGATTTCTCCTATCGTGTCAAGCTCTTCGACATGTACGAGTCGGCACAGCTCGACCTTCACCTCTCCGGTGTGCTCGACAAGCGACTCCGTGGCGTAACCCGAATCCCTATTGAGTTCCAGCGTAACGGCAAGCCGGATGATACCATCAACCGACAGCTTCGCTCTCCATGGTTCAAGCAGCTGTGCAAAGACCTGGTGATGTCACAGTTCTACGGCTTCACCTTCGTTCAGTTCTACCTCGACGATGAGGGCGATATTCGCTACGATCTCATCAACCGCAAGCACTACGACCCGGTATTCCATAAGATTCTGAAATACCAAGGCGATCTGGATGGAGTTGACATCGAGAACTTCTCCAATACCCTGTTTGTAGGTACGGAGCGTGGACTTGGCATCTTTGCAGAGATTCTTCCTGCCGTCCTCTACAAGCGTGGAGACATGAGCGACTGGGCGAAGTTCTGCAACATTTTCGGGATGCCTATCCGTGAGTACACCTACGATGCCGGGGATGAGGATGCCCGAAAGAAGATTATTGCCGATGCTAGAAACCAGGGAAGCAATGCCGTGTACATCCACCCGAACGAGAGTGAGATGAAACTGATCGAGGCTGGGAACAAGACAGGTTCTTCTGCCCTTTACCAGAACTTTGCCGAGTATTGGGACAGCAAGATCTCCATTCGTGTGCTGGGCAACACCCTTACAACAGATGCAAAGGACACGGGAACCCAAGCCCTCGGAACCGTACACAAGGAGGAAGAGAATGACATGAACGTGGATGACCGCAATTTCCTCCTCGACATTCTGAACTACGACATGAAGCCTATCTTCACAAGCCTGGGCTTCAATGTGGAGGGTGGAGACTTCGTCTACGCCCACAAGGATAAGGTGGACACCCAGGAGATGCTCAACGTGGTGAAAGGCATGAAGGAAATGGGCTTACCGATGGATGATGACTGGCTCTATGAAACATTCGGCATCGAGAAGCCGAAAGACTACGACAAGCAGAAGGAAAGCATCGAGGCACAGAAGCAGGTCATCCGTGAGAGCCTTCAGAGAGCAGGGGAAGAACCCCACAGGGAAGAGCCTTTGAACACTGATAAAAAACCGTTCAAAGACCGCTTGAAGAGTTTTTTCGGAGTAGCCCCAGCTATCGGGGCGGACACCGACTTCTGATTGATACGCTTTATTATGGAGACCATCAATGCCAGTGCGGACACCACCATTTCGACAACGTGGATGGTGCAATCCGCTTCAATGCAGACATTCTCTCCCAGTTCCTGAAAACCATTTATCGGGGCTTCGATACCGAAAACGGAATAGAGGGAGCCATGTGGCGTGAGGTGCTGCGTGTCATCAACGAGGGAACCGTGGAAGGTCTTGCCAAGGCAAAGACCCCACCAACCCATGAGGAAGACTTCTACCGGGCACTCAGACACTCCAACGAGGTGTTTGCCGCCTTCAAGGTTCACACCATGGGCAAGGAGATGGCCTCAAAGCTCTATGATGCCGACGGCAAGCTGAAACCTTTCTCCAAATGGGTGGAAGACGTGCGCTCCATCAGTTCCCACCAGGTGGGTTCCTGGCTGAAGACTGAGTATGATACGGCCGTAATCCGTGCGCACGCTGCTGCCGACTGGAGAGAGTTCAAGAGAAACAAGGACATCCTTCCAAACCTCAGATGGATGCCTACCACCTCGAAGGAGCCGGAGAGAAACCACAGGGTCTATTGGAAGATGAAACTCACCCTCCCGGTAGATGATCCTTTCTGGAATGAGCATCACCCAGGTGACCGATGGAACTGCAAGTGCTCGCTTGAAGCCACCGATGACCCCGTTGTCCGTCCCAAGGACATGGAACCGACCAAGCCACAGAGAGGTCTGGAGAACAATCCTGGCAAGGATGGACACACATTCAGCGACAATCATCCTTATTTTCCAGACAAGTGTAGCCATTGCTTTGCATATAAGAAAAGTAGTCTAAAAAATCGACTTAAATATTTATTTAATAATCGCCAAAAAGACTGCTATAATTGTCCTTATATAAAAGGATGTTTAGAGCGCATGTCAAATAATGGTTTTAAATTAGAAAAAGTATTTAAAAATGGAGGAAAACTATATGTTCATCCAAATGTAGATTTTGATAAAAATGATTACAAGGAAATGAAACAGATTTGTCTCCAATTTGCAAAACTTGGTCATGAAGTAAAAATGACACCACGTTTACACTTCAAATCAGAAGAATATCAGCTGATTTATGGCAATTTAGAAAATACAAAATTTTATAAGAAATGTCCTGATTTCTCTGTAGATGGAACATTTTATGAATATGAGGGCTTCGAAAAGCCATGGAAGAAGAAAAAGGTTGGTAAGATGCTCTCGCATGGAATGGCTCAATCTGATTGTGTTGTAATAAACAATACTAAAGGATGTTCTGATAGATTCATAAGAAAACAAATAGTTGCTCGACAAAGACTGAATCCTTCTGCGTTCAAAGAGGTGTGGGTTTATGAAAAAGGAAAAATAAGGCCTATATTGATTAATAGGCAGTTCGTAAAAAACAACAGGGGAGCATAAATACTCCCCTGCAAGGCAACATGCCGTAGCATATGCTAACTTCTTACGAAGCTGCTGCAAAGATACAACATTTATCTGAATCGCAAAACAAAAACAGAAAAAAGTTTCATTATGGATGCAAAAAACATAGAAAAACTGGTTGAAAAGGCCAAAGATGACATAATGAGGGAGGTGAATGACCGCCTCCCTCGCAAAGTGGGAGTGATTGCAGTCAACCATTTCAAGCAGAATTTCCGTGATGGTGGCTGGCTTGATGATGGTCTGCATCCATGGAAAAGAACACTCAGACAGAAGCAGGGTGGTCCTGATGCCAAGTATGGTCCGCTTACTTCCAGAAGAAACCATCTGATGAGTTCCATCCAGAGCACCCCCGGTGTCGGTGAAGTCACAATAGAAAATCCAGTCCCATACGCCTCCATCCACAATGATGGTGGAGACATCACCACGCACCCAACCGTATCACCCAAGATGAGACGCTATGCCTGGCACATGGCTTACTCGCTTGCTGGCATCAACGGGAAAGGATCGCTCCCCAAGGAACTCCCGGAAGAGGCACGCATGTGGAAGTGCCTTGCCCTCACACGGAAAACGAAAATCACGGTGAAGGCGCACATTCCACAGCGTCAGTTCATGGGAGATTCCAGGGAACTGCAAGTGAAAGTTAACAAAACTATTAACGAATCATTGGAGAAAATAAAAGATGGAATTATTTCTTTATCAAATCATTGATCATGTCAAGGAGGGAATGCCTGGTCTTTCCCTCGTTGATGAAAACTACGGCCAGCTGGAGAACATCGACCAAAGCGAGACCGACATGTACCCCTTGACCTATCCGGCTGTGCTCATCGACCTTCAGGAAGCATCATGGAGCAACCTGGAGGGAAAAAGCCAGAAGGGAACCGTCAAGGTGAACGTCCAGCTCATCATCGACTGCTATGATGATACCCACTATGGAAGTGGAACCATGGAGGCTATCAGGCAGAGGGCTGCCATGGTGGAGGAACTTCACCGCCTCTTGCAGGGCTATCGCCCGAAGGAGGATGGCATGCTGGTGAGGGAGACTTCCAAGTTCTACACCTTCAATCATGGTATCAAGGTTTATGAAATGGTATATTCCATTTCTGCCACCGACATCATCAAGGACACTCAAACAGTTGCCCCTCCTCGTAAGGTGACGGTTTCTGTGAAGAAGCTTTAGAACGTGGCTTCAGCTTGAAACCGGTGAAAAGAGGCTTTTCTATTCGCTTTCCATCCACGGTTACACCTGCCTGGATCATATCCCGTATAATCTGCATGATACGACTTTCCGAGAGAAAGAACTCTTCAGTGCTCAATCTCTTCAAAGCGTCATCGAAGCGAAGCCTCTTCACCTCAGTCCAGAAATAGTAACGCTCATAAATACGGATGTTCCTGGTATTGACCAGTTCTTTGTCTCTTCCCTTTGCCATGGCTGCAAAAATAACAAAAATATTCCAAATATGGGCATAAAAAAAGAGGCATTCTTTTCAGGATGCCTCATTTTCTGTTTAATAATTAAACACTTCTGCTACAAGCGGCAGAAAGATGGTTCAATCTTGCGCCAAACGCCATCTTCACCACGGATGCTGAAGTAATAGCTTACCACCGTCTCCTTGGCTACGTTGCTCTCACGGAACAGGTTCATGATGCTGGTGTATTCCTCATCGTTGAACTTGCCTTCCAGCTGATAGAGCTTGCTGATGCTCGTATAGTTGAGCTTACCATTACGGTTGCGCTCAAGCAGGTTCATGCAGAGCTGGTACATCGGATCATCCTTGCCCTTCTCGCTCTTCTCGATGTAAGCACCAAGGAAATCCATCAGTCTCTGGGCAGCCAGTTCGGCACGCTCGTCGAATCCCTTTACATCCTGGCTCTTCACCTCAAACTTGAAGTCACCCACCACGAGGGTGTAGCCACGCTGGTCCTTGTTGCGAAGCTTGCCATACTCGGCCATCACTTCCTTGAAGCCCTCGCCCTCCTTGTCGAGCCAGTCACGGAAATCCTTCACTCTCAATGAGAGTTCCACCACCTTGTCTTTCACGCTCTTGGCAAAGTTGTCACGGATGCCCTCATAGGCATTGCGCTTGTCAAGTTCACTCTGCTGCTTCTTGGCAGCCAACGTCTTCAGCAGTTCCTCCTGCTGCTCGGCACTGAGGCCGTTCAAAAATTCTTCTGTATTCATAATCTTATAAATAATAATAGTTATTCTTCTTTCTTTTTAAGAATCATTCTCAGTTTCTTGGATAACTGCTGCAATTCCTCGATGTCAAGTTCTGCAAACACCTTACCCTGTTATTTTGGGACTCCAATAGTTTGATGACATCTGATAAGTTGGAAGTGTCAACTCCTCCCATCTTCTGCAAGAGGTCCAGGCAGGAACTTATTTCCTTTCTGCGTTGCTCCTCATAAATGTCTCTTTTTTTATGGAAATGCTTCATAATCTTTAAATTTTTATTCATTGTCTATTTTCTTTTTTAGTATCATTCTCAGTTTCAGAGATAACTGCTGCAATTCTTCTATATCAAGATCTGCAAACACCTTACCTGCTATCTTTGGACTCTTGCAATAGTTATTGATGGCTGTCCAGTTGGTAGTATCAACTCCTATCTTCTGCAAGAGCTTCAGGCAGGAACTTCGCTTCTTTCTGCGCTGCTCCACATAGATGTTTCTCTTTTCAGGGAAACGCTTCTCCAGGAGGTTGCAAAGGTCATCATACTCTTTTCGTGTGATTTCCTTCAAGCTCTCGGTTCTTCCTCCAGTAGCAACGCTGACCATTTCTTTCTTCAAGTACTCGTTATCACCGATTTTTGGCACTCGTTTCAAGATGGAGTAGAACCTTGCAAAATTAGTCACTTCTTGCATATTTTACCTTCGATTATTCCATATAAGAACTTATCATTTAAAATAAAATCACACGTCTGCATTTTGTATCTTACGGTGATTTTTATTAATTTTGCATTATTTTTTTCCTTACGGATAGCAATATCTGCAACACGTTCTTTATACCATTTTGTGAGAACGTCTGTGAATTTTTTCCGTTCTTTCCGATCGAAATCTTTTGCACAGGCAATACCCATCTTAACTTCATCACAACATTTTCGGCCATTTACCTCGTAAACCGCTGTTATTATTGCTACACCTAATTTTTCCTTGTTCTGTTCCATAAGCCCTAATCTTTACAGGTTGGCTTCCAGGTAATGTTGATGACTGCATCAAGTTCACCCTTGCCTTTACACTTCGGGCAGGTAACCTTGATACCTTGCCCCATGTCATCCGCTCCCCAGTACCAGCCGTTGCCCTGGCAGAACTCACAGCGATGACCCACACTCACCAATGTCTCACGAGTCTCGCCATTCATGTCTGGCTTCAACTCAATCATTCTTCTAACTCTACTCATTTTCAGTTTCCATTAAATTATTGTTTAAATACTCGTTTTTCAACGCATCAACCGACATGTCTGACAGCTTGCCGGCCAGATCATCATAAATCAGCTGCTGGTCCATATAGGTGAAGTCCTCAGTATTCTTCCTGATGAACTCCATGATCTTATTGATAACTTCTTCCATGTCTCATTTGGTTTGATAAGTTACTTCCTTGTATTGATACCACTTGATGATTCTGTTCGCCCACAAGAGGTTCTTTGTCTCGACGACGATGCACCCTGGATGCTTCTTCGAACGGTGAACGAGCATGTCACAGCTGTAGTTATTGTTTACCCAGTCATCCATCAGGGTGCTTGCTATGATAGCTTCCATCAGGATATAGATGGTGTCACCTTCTTTATATTCCTTTTCCATTCCTTTTCATTCCTTTTCATTCCTTTTTATTCCTCACCCCAATATTTGTTGGCTCCTTCCTCCCAGATGGTATAGTTACCCTTCTCTCCAATGAAGCGACCTTTTGAGAAAGCCTTGAAACCCTCCACCCATATCTTCAGGGTGGCATCATACATCACGCTCTGAGCAGCACTGCCTCGTGGGGAGGTTCCGGCAGCATGACTGATGAAGATGATGAGTTTGTCCTTGTGAGCCTCCTTGAAACGGATATACTCCTTGTAGTTCATCTGTGTGTACTGGAAGGAGTCTATCACCACGATGTTCACGCTCTTGCGCTTATCCAGTCGGTCACTCAGCTCCCTCATGTTCTCACCGTTCAGCAGGTAGAACGATTTGTTCACCTCGTTCATGCCATATCGCTTCAAGGTGTTCTGCATGGTCAGCGAGTCACCTTCCTCCAGGCTGTTGTATGCCACACGGTCAAACTCACAGAGCTGCTTGCAGAGCTGCATCACAAAGCTTGTCTTTCCGTTTCCACTCTTGCCCCAAATGAACCAGACTCCTGTACGTTCTGGCTCACCGAAGGCATCCTTCCATTTTCCCTTGAAGGCAAATGTTTTCTTCTTCTGCTTCAACACTTCCTTCACCGTCAATGCTCTTGTCATTTTCTGATAGCTTTAATTCTCTTGATTCTATGAATGCTCTTCTTCACCCTTCGCAAGTCGTACTCACAGGAGTTCGATTCTACAATCACCTCGTTGATGTCCTTCTCGTCGGTCAGTCCGTTGGCCACACAGATGGCATAAACATCGTGTGGCGTGGTATCATCCAGTTCGAAGTACTTCCTGCCAATGCGGCTGTAGAACTCCTTGTAGCCACGTTTCTTGCATCTCAGACCACGGTCAATGCGTGTCTTGATGTAGTCAGTGGAGAGGAACACCACGCCACATTTGTCCTCAATCTTGTTGTAGAGGCTGATGAAGTACTGGAAGACACTCTCTATGAGTTTGTCCGCTTCATCAAACACCAGCAGGGGAGCATCCATCTTGATCAGCTCGTTCTGGATGGTAATCCAAAGCTCTCTCACCGTGAACCCGTCGGTTCTGATACCCATCTTGTGGGCTATCTCTCTTACGAAGTCACCCTTGTGCAGGTCTTCAGAACAGAGGATGTAATATACCTCACGGTTCTCTTCACCGAAGATTCTTGCCGTGGTGGTCTTGCCGCATCCGGCCTCACCCACAACCCATGTCACGCTCTTGAAGGTCTGTGCATCCTTCAGGGCAATAGTAATCTCGTGGAAGGCATGTGTCTCCACCACCTTCCAGTCCTTCTCGCTGCCGTTCACCACTCCCACCTGGTCACTCACCTTGCGCCACATGTCCTCGCTGATGTTGTCCCACTTGCCGTTGAGGATATTGCTCACGGTTCCGGCACTCGTGCCCTTCATACTTGCCACTGCCTTGTTCTGGCTTGCGAACTTGGCAACATACAATCTCAGTCTGTTCGCTATCTGTTGTTTGTCATTGTTTGTTAACTCCATGATTCAGTTCCTTTCTTTATTTTAAAATGTTTGTTATGTCTTTCCAAGGGTCTTCACATCGTCAAACTCCATAAACTTACACTCCTGGCTCCAGTCCATGTTGCTTATCTTCTTGGTAACCTTGCCGATGCTCAACTCCTCCGGCTGACCTCTGTACTTGCGTACACGTCGGTCTATCTGTCTCTGCATTTCCTTGCTCATTCCCTTCAGGTCAGGAGTGCGCAAACCATGCTGCTCTGGTGCAACACCTTCGTCAAACTCCAGCTTCCTAGCCTCCACCTGTCTCTCAACACGGCTCTGTTCGGTTGCCTCACGCTGCTGCCTGATGAAGAGTGCCTCTTCCTTGGTCTGTTCCTGCTTGGCTCGATGGATAACGAGGTAAGGTTCCGCCACTCGCTCGAATCTCAGTTCTCCAGCCTTATCCTTCCAGTAGAGTCGGATGCTTGTAAAGTCGTATGGATCATATTTCACCACAAACTTCTGATAGGTGTGCTTCCTTCTCCATTCAATGTCCGGCACTCCCGGTTCACTCATCACCTCGTAGGTTCGTTTCTTGCCCTTGACGGTTATCTCGATTCCGCTGGATGTGAAGGTGCTCATGCGGTCGCATTGAATCCAGAACATTTCCACCATGTCATTCGGTGTCACCGCTGGTGTCTCCGGATTCACGCTCTTTTCATACATGTCGATTCTTCTCTCACCCGTGGCAGGATGTGCCATTTCGTTCCATTTCTTTCTGAACTCTACATACAGAGCTTTCAGTTCCTGGAGCGTTGGAAGGTTCGCCCTGTTTGCCTCGATGAACTCCAGGTTCGGATGGCTGATGTCCTTCTTGGTGGTAACGTTCTGTCCGGTGAAGTTCCATTCCTGGTGAAGTACCTGGCTCTGCAATCTGTAGAAGAGGTTCTCGATAGTCTTGCTGGCTCCATTGTATGGGGTCGTGGTACGATGAATGTGGCAGAGCTTCCTGAAGAACTCCTGGTTCTCCAGTTTCTTGTGACCACCCTGGTTATCATATACGATTTCGTAGGGCTTGTGTCCGCTCACCTGGATGGCCATCCGGTAACTCAGATATTGGGCTTCATAGTCCTCGCTGTCGCTGATGCAGAAACCAAGGAGGCATTCAGAGTAAGCGTCTATTACCTCATATACGCTGGTGGTTCTTACCTTGCCGTCCTCATCCTTGTAGTAGAGGTTCAGCTTCGTACCGTCACCATACCAGAGTGCATCTCTCATCTGAGGAAGTTCCGTCTTGTGTCTGCGGTCAAATATCTGGTGTGATTTATGCTCACCGAATACGGCATCATACCACAATGGCTGAACGGCTGCACTGTTAAACCACGCCTTCATGCCGCTGATGCTTTTCAGAGGCTTCCATCCACGGCTCTCACACTCCTCATTGAATCGCTCGAAGATCTGCGAGTCGTTCAGCACAGGAACCCTGCTTCTTTTCAGAGCAATGAGCCTTCTGCCAGCTTCCTCGGTTATCTTCAAGGTGTTCTTGTTGCCAATCTTGCCGCTTATCAGCGATGGATAGCCCTCCTTCTTGAAGGTACTCATCTTCACCTTGAGCCTGGCAAGGTTCTTGGGAAGGGTGTGACCGAAGTTCTCCCTCAGTTTCTCGCTTTGCTTGAAGACGATGCCCCAAAGGTCGTTTCTTCTTCCTCCACCCAGGGCGTGTGTCGTAGCTTGAAGCTCGTTCATTCGCTCCTGGAGCATTTTCAGCACACTGGCATTCTGTGTATATTCGTCTATCAGCTTCTGTGAAAGCCTCGTTTGAACACCGTTCAAATCATATTCAAACGCTTCATAAAACCTACGGGCTTCCTCATCCACCTGCATGTAGTCCTTCAGTTCCTGACGTTCCAGGATTTCATTCGGATCTCCATATTTCTCCTCAAATCTCATTCTGTACTTCTTGGGAAGGGAGGCGTACACATACAGAGCATAGTTACCTTTACCCTTGCCTTGGCGAGCACATTGGATATTGCCACGCCTAACATTTGTCCTAAGAGTATCTCGGACAATGACAGGTTCGTCACCACCAGCCAACTCCTCGAAGGTAACACACAATATTTTATTGTAATACTCCATTCCTTATTGAATTTATTTATCTTTGGATAGTCAATCCTTATTCTTCAAGCCCATCTCCAGGAACACCTCTCAAAGCAATGCTGCTGGCACAAAAGTTTATAGCCACGGCTATTACACTTAAAACGCTGCTGCTTTCAAAGGAAAGCGCACAAGCCAAACAGAAGCTAACCACAAGCCAGATGAGTCTAAGCTTCATTTGAGGAGCAAGGTTCAGGAACCATTTCCATTCATTGCCGAATATCATGTTCAATGCCTCTTTCATAATTCCATCCTTTTAATATTCTACTTATCACCAACTATTTCACCACCAAAATCCTTAAGGGCCATGTATCTCACCTTTCTTGCCAGATGGGAATCCTTCTTATAGTTGAGCGATTTGCTAACCATTTCAGTTGTTATACCCATGAGGGAAGCAATCTTCTTGCCTACACCTCGTTCTACAATTATTCGTTTATTCATATCTTCTTTATGTTAAAATCTTAATATTTTATCCGTATCTCGCCAATATTTTGTATCTTTGGCGGCGTGTTCAATTAACAAACACGCTGCAAAGATACAAAATTCTGTATTAATCGCCAAATATTTTGGCATAAAAAATTCAATATTCTGTATTATGAGTACAAAAAATGATATTTCAAGCCGATTTATTGAGGCTTTTGAGCGACTATTAAATGAAAATAAGATAACTGATAGAAAGGATTTTGCCTTTAAAATAGGCATAAGTCCTTCTATGGTCACGGAAATTTCTAAAGGTAGAAGTGCTGTAGGAACTACGGCAATACAGAATCTTGTACTAACATTTGGCATTTCTGCAAATTGGCTGTTGACTGGTCAAGGCGATATGTTCCATAATGAATCTGCAACAATCAGTACAGATCCACAGAAAGGAATACCTTATTATGACGTGGATTTTCTTGGCGGTTTTGCCATACAAGAGAATGATCAAACAAGTATCCCTGCCTTTAATATTATCTCTAATATATGCCCAAGAGCAGAAATGTGGTGTAACATAACAGGTCACTCTATGGAACCTACAATATCGCAAGGAGATATTATAGCTTTACGTAAATGCGGCATAGAAGATATACAATATGGGGAAATGTATGCTGTTGTCTTGGATACTTTCAGAACGGTTAAAATCCTAAGGAAGGCTTCAGCACCCGGCAAGCTCAAATTTGTGCCAATAAATCAAACTGAGTTTGATGAACAGGAATTTGATATATCACGCATACGCCAAGTCTTTGAAGTTGTCGGCTGCATACGTCGTTTCTTCTGAAATGTAAGCCTATTATATATATAAATATGTGGAAGTTCTTTAAAAACAGGACTTTCACTTGTTTTTTGCCCCTTAAATATCGGTAAATATACAGTTTTTTACACTATAAAAAGACCTCAAATAGCTATTTTTATAATAGCATTATACCAATTTCTTAGCTATAAACAATATTTTTACATCGGATATTGAACCCCTAAATGAACCCCTAAGTGAACCCCTAAACTATTTTTAGGGCTATAATATTACTTTTTTCTCATGAATAAGGTGCAAAAACGGCTTGCAAACTATTCAAAAATAGCCTACAAGCCGTTTAAGTGCTTTTAAATAAGCGTTTTAGCCGTTTTATTCTTTGCCTCCAGAACGTATCAAATGGCTCTGAATAATCATTGATTTACCATTGATTAAACAGCCTCCATCGCTCAATCCTGCATGCAACAGGCTGTTCTTAGTATAGCCTATCTGATCGGGCGTTAAAACGTCAAATATGGCCGATATAGAGCCAAAATAGTAGTTCTTTCTACCTGCAAGCAGGTGTACATGTATTACCTTCGTCATAGCTTTATAATTTTGTCGTATATTCTATTCTTTATTCGGCTGCAAAGATACTAAATAATAATTATATGGAAGAATAAAATAAAAGAAATCTTCTAAATATTTATTATTTGGAAGTTAACCACCATAAAAAGCAATCTCTTTTTTTCTCCGTTTTTCTCTGATATTCTCTGTTTTTCTCCGTTTGTCTCTCCCCATCGAACAGTTGTCAAACCAGGGAAGAAGCCCTCTATGAAGCCAATAGAAGACGATAGGAGTCTTCAGGAGCCGTTTGCACGATAATGGGTGATAAATACCCATCCAACTCCTTAAAAAGCCCTCTTATCGCCTCCTATGTTACATTATCCCTTTGAACACCCTTCAAATGCTCATTGAATGTTACATGAATGTTAGGTGAATGTCACATTTCGTTTTTCATCCTGTCCTCCCTCTATTTCTATCTAACTCTACCTATATTAGGTCGTTACTCTGATTTAGGGGTCAGTGCTATTTTACACATTTCGTTTTATCCCCCTTAAATGAAACAAAAAAGGCGTACAAAACCCATTTCTGAGCATTGTACGCCTTTATTATAATATTACTCTGTATTACTTAACCTCTTCGAAGTCAGCGTCTTGTACATCCTGAGCGCCATCATTTCCGCCCTGTGCCTGCTGACCGCCCTGGGCACCCTGAGGACCTGCCTGCTGACCGCCCTGGTACATCTGCTGAGAAGCTGCCTGCATCACGGTGTTCAAGTTGTTGATAGCTGAATCGATAGCTGCAACATCACCTGCCTTGTGAGCATCCTTCAACTGCTGCAAAGCCTGCTCGATACCTGGCTTTTTGTCAGCTGGAATCTTATCACCGTTATCCTTCAGGAAGTTCTCGGTGGTGAAGATCATGCTGTCAGCCTGGTTCATCTTGTCAATCTTCTCGCGCTCAGCCTTATCAGCAGCAGCGTTCTGCTCTGCCTCAGCCTTCATGCGGTTGATCTCGTCCTCGCTCAAGCCAGATGAAGCTTCGATGCGGATGCTCTGCTCCTTACCGGTAGCCTTATCCTTAGCTGATACGTTCAAGATACCGTTGGCATCGATATCGAAGGTAACCTCAATCTGAGGAACACCACGGCGAGCTGGAGCGATACCTGTCAGGTTGAACTGGCCGATACTCTTGTTCTGAGCTGCCATTGGACGCTCACCCTGCAATACGTGGATGGTAACCTCTGTCTGGTTATCAGCTGCTGTAGAGAATACCTCGCTCTTCTTGCAAGGGATGGTAGAGTTAGCATCGATGAGCTTAGTCATTACACCACCCATGGTCTCGATACCGAGAGTCAATGGAGTAACGTCGAGCAATACGATGTCGCCAACACCCTCTTCCTTGTTCAGGATGGCACCCTGGATAGCTGCACCTACTGCAACAACCTCGTCTGGGTTAACGCCCTTAGAAGGCTCCTTGCCGAAGTAGTTCTTAACCAAGGTCTGAACGGCTGGGATACGGCTTGAACCACCAACCAGGATAACCTCGTCGATATCTGATGTAGAGAGCTTAGCGTCACGAACGGCATTCTGGCAAGGTACGAGACAAGCCTGAATCAGGTTGTGAGCCAACTGCTCAAACTGTGCACGGGTCAAAGTCTTAACCAAGTGCTTTGGCATACCGTCAACGGCTGTGATGTATGGCAAGTTGATTTCGGTAGATGTAGAGCTTGACAACTCAATCTTAGCCTTCTCAGCTGCCTCCTTCAAACGCTGCATAGCCATAGGGTCCTTGCGGAGATCTACGCCTTCTTCAGCCTTGAAACCATCAGCCAACCAGTTGATGATTACCTGGTCGAAGTCATCACCACCCAGGTGAGTATCACCATTGGTAGAAAGTACCTCGAATACGCCGCCACCGAACTCCAGAATAGAGATATCGAATGTACCACCACCCAAGTCGAATACGGCAATCTTCATATCCTTGTTAGCCTTGTCAACACCGTAAGCCAAAGCTGCGGCTGTAGGCTCATTTACGATACGCTGAACGTTCAAACCTGCAATCTGACCAGCCTCCTTTGTAGCCTGACGCTGTGAGTCAGAGAAGTAAGCAGGAACTGTGATGACAGCATCTGTAACCTCCTGTCCGAGATAATCCTCTGCAGTCTTCTTCATCTTCTGGAGAACCATTGCAGAAATCTCCTGTGGAGTATATTTACGACCCTCGATTTCAACACGTGGATAACCACCCTCGTTTACTACTGTGTAAGGCATTGCCTCAGCCTCTTTCTGGCTCTGAGCGTATGTCTCACCCATGAAACGCTTGATAGAATATACTGTGTTCTTAGGGTTTGTGATGGCCTGACGCTTAGCAGGATCACCTACCTTGCGGTCACCATCCTTAACGAAACCTACTACTGATGGAGTAGTACGCTTACCTTCACTGTTAGCGATTACAACTGGTTCGCTACCTTCGAAAACGGCAACACAACTGTTTGTGGTACCCAAGTCAATTCCAATTACTTTTCCCATAATTATATCTTTTTTTTATTTTTATCGTTATTAATATGTTATTTATCTCATGAACTGCTGGCTAATGGAAGTCTGCCGAAGATATGCATCTGTCGGGAACCTCTCTATTCAGCGTTCACGCTTTTCGTCATAACAAAGCATGTGCCAAGGGATTGTAAGACTTAAAGTAGCTGACAAGGTGTCAGATAATGCTGACAAAATAAAAGGAATCAAGATATCGGAGGCGATAAAATGTCGCATTCTCCATATCTTGATTCCTTTAGTATATTGAGAAATCTTTCTTTTCAAATAAAGTTCCTATATATAATAAGGTGTGAAACCTTATCTGGCTTTATTTCTGTTCTTTAGCAGCAAGTGCTTCGCGAACCTTAGCTTCCAGTTCATCGAGAAGTTCAGGGTTATCCTTGAGCAATGCCTTGCAGGCATCGGCACCCTGTCCGAGCTTAGAACCGCCATAGCTATACCAGCTGCCGCTCTTTTCGATGATATTGTTGGCTACAGCCAGGCCGAATACCTCGCCGGCACGGCTGATACCTTCGCCAAACATGATGTCGAACTCAGCCTTGCGGAAAGGAGGTGCCACCTTGTTCTTCACAACCTTCACGCGAACCAGATTACCTACTACCTCATCGCCATCCTTGATGGCTGTTGCCTTGCGGATATCCAAACGCACTGATGCATAGAACTTCAATGCATTACCACCGGTGGTTGTCTCTGGGTTACCGAACATAACACCAATCTTCTCGCGCAACTGGTTGATGAAGATGCAGGTAGTGTTGGTCTTGCTGATGGTAGAAGTGAGCTTGCGGAGAGCCTGACTCATCAATCGAGCCTGAAGACCTACCACATTGTCACCCATATCGCCTTCGATTTCCTTCTTAGGAGTCAAGGCTGCTACAGAGTCAACAACTACGATGTCTACAGCAGCAGAACTGATCAGCTGGTCTGCAATCTGCAACGCCTGCTCACCATTATCTGGTTGTGAAATCCACAAGTTATCAACATCAACGCCCAATTTAGCCGCATAGAAACGGTCGAAAGCGTGCTCTGCATCAATGAAAGCAGCGATACCGCCAGCCTTCTGCGCCTCTGCGATGGCATGGATAGCCAATGTTGTCTTACCGGAAGATTCCGGACCGTAAATCTCGATGATACGTCCCTTAGGATAACCGCCTACTCCCAGTGCATTGTCGAGAGCGATACTGCCTGTAGGGATAACTTCGATATTCTCAACGTGCTCATCTCCGAGTTTCATGATAGAGCCCTTACCGAAGTCCTTTTCTATCTTAGCCATGGCTGCCTGAAGAGCTTTCAGTTTGCCTTCATTGGGATTCAATTTTCCCTCTTGCATTTCTTTTGCCATTTTATTTAGTTTAAAGTTAAAAAAATATAGTCTATTTATAGTTTAAAATTTATAGTTAATAGTTTATAGGAGGCTAACGCCCTTGAGCAAGAATGCCCTATAAACTGTTAACTATAAACTATCAACTAAAATTAACCGATTTCCAAATCGCCATCAAACACCTCGTGCCATGGCAATCCCTGCTTGTTCAACTGCTCCATGAATGGATCTGGGTCGAACTCCTCTACGTTCCATACGCCTGGTTTCTTCCAGATGCCCTTGAGGAACATCATGGCACCAATCATGGCTGGCACACCGGTGGTGTAGCTTACGCCCTGCATACCGGTTTCGTTGTAAGCCTCCTGGTGCTTGCAGTTGTTATATACGTAATAGGTGCGCTCCTTGCCGTCTTTCTTGCCACGGATGCGGCAACCGATAGATGTTTCGCCGTCATAGTTCTCGCCGAGATCCTGTGGGTTAGGCAATACGGCCTTGAGGAACTGCAGAGGAACAATCTTCACCTTGGCTGTCTTGCCGGAACCATCTGCCAATGGAGCCTCGTACTCGATTTCGTCGATGCGGCTCATGCCGAGGTTCTGGATGCAGTCGAGGTAGGTGAGATACTGCTGACCGAAGGTCATCCAGAAGCGTGCCTCCTTGATGGTAGGGTAGTTCTTCACCAGGCTCTCCAACTCCTCGTGGTGCATCAGATAGCTCTCGCGAGGGCCGATGTTAGGGTAGGTGAGTGGCTTGTGGATAGAGAGAGGGTCGGTTTCAATCCATTCGCCATCCTTATACCAGAGTCCCTTCTGGGTAATCTCGCGGATATTGATTTCTGGGTTGAAGTTGGTTGCGAAAGCCTTGTGATGGTTACCGGCGTTGCAATCCACGATGTCGAGCACCTCAATCTCATCGAAGTGATGCTTGGCTGCATAAGCGGTGAAGATGCCTGATACACCTGGGTCGAAACCGCAGCCGAGGATAGCGCAGAGACCTGCCTGCTCGAACTTATCCTTGTAAGCCCACTGCCATGAATATTCGAAGTGAGCCTCGTCCTTAGGCTCATAGTTAGCGGTATCCATGTAGTTGCAGCCGCAAGCCAGACAGGCATCCATAATGGTGAGATCCTGGTAAGGCAAAGCGAGGTTGATGACAAGCTCAGGCTTGTAGCTATTGAAGAGAGCCTTCAACTGCTCAACGTCGTCGGCATCCACCTCAGCTGTCTGAATATCCATCTTGTATCCCTTGGCGTGGATATCCTTAACCAGCTTGTCGCATTTTTCCTTGCGACGGCTAGCAATCATAAACTCGGTGAAAACGTCCTGGTTCTGGACGATCTTGAAGGCAGCCACGGTAGCCACGCCACCTGCGCCTATCATAAGTACTCTACTCATTTTTTATCTTTAATGTTAAGTGTTTAATGTTTACTTTATCTCGTTTGCCGAAATCCCCAGGGCATTCATGAGTGAATAACCGAGAATCTCCTGTCTGAAGTTGCCGCCTGGCATGGGCTGCATGGCAAAGAGGGTGATGCGCTTGTCATCGTCATCTACCTTACGGAGTATCTCGCGGAGTCGGTCGTAAGCATCTCCATCCTCAGAATTTGGGATTACCATCACTCGCTTCACCTCCTTGGCGTTGCATACGGTGCGTGCCACATCTATGAGGAAGTCGTCCTTGCCAACCATCTTTTCCTCTGTAGGATAAGAAGAGATGATGAATTCTCCGAGCTTATCATCCTTGAAAGCCTGAGCGTTCAGATCCTTCTCATAGTTGGCAGGGCGGAAGTTCTTCATCGCCATCGACTGCTTGTCGTGGATAAGCACAACCTGTGTCTCGTGCTCGCCCTCTCTCAGACCTCCGTCAAGGGCAATGCAGACTGCCCATTGTGCCATATCGGCTGGTTGGATGCGACGGTTAATCATTCGTTCGAAGTTGACTGTCAGGTCGAATGCCACTCGGTCGATATAGTCGGCGTCAGCGATGATTACATTCTCGCTCCATTTTATATTGTTTGTATCTAATGTATTCATTGGTGCAAAAATTAAGCAAACGAGCATGATGAAAGCTTGCTTTCAAATTGTCGAGTGCAGATTATTTCTGCAAATTTACGAATAAATTTCGTAATTAAGGCATTTTGGAAATATAAAATAATAAAAAAGATAGTATTTTCATCATTTCTTCATTTGATGGAATACTATCTTCAGTATTTTATGTGATAATCCGGGCTCTTCTTCTTTCTGTTCTCCGAAGTCTTTTATGCGATAATTTTCGCCAGATAATGTCCGGCGAGAACGGCGATAAGTCCCAGCGCCAGACTTCCGAAGAGATAGAGCATCATATAGAGGTAATTCTCTTCTTTCATCAGTCCTGCTCCCTCGTTCATAAAGGTAGAGAAGGTAGTGAATCCTCCGCAGAACCCCGTGGTGAGCAGCAGTTTGGCAGATGGCGACATCCATCCCCCTTCCCGCCAGTTCAATCCCGAGAGGAACCCGATGATGAGGCATCCCGCCACATTCACTGCCATCGTTCCGAAAGGAAAGGCAATCACCGTGCAGGATTGTACCATCTTGGAAATCCAATATCTCATGCCGCCCCCGAAGAAGCTGCCGATGCTTACTATCAATACTTCTTTCATCTCCTTATATAATATATGAACTGACCTAATTTGTTAAATGCAATTGGGGAGAGAGAGTCAGTTCTCTCCCCAATCATCTATTGTTCCTGTTTTTGATGAGAAACTGCATCCTATCTTGAATATCTTTCTCTTATCTGATAAATATTCCCGTGCATATCCCATATTTTCTATTTGCAGGAGTGCTTCTCTTGCGCTTCCATCCCTCTTAAACTCAAATATATATATGTATAGAGGAGTTTCTATGATGCAGTCTACTCTTCCTTCGCTCTGTTCTTTTTCAATGAAGATGGTATAGGAGCTGATCATCCTCAATACCAGATAGAACGTATATTGGAAATAACGCTCCTTCTCACGTTCATCATCTTTTCTTCGCTGTGAATAAGGGATACTGGCGAAGAAAGAAACCATCAGTTGATGCAACTTTTCGCATTCTCCCTTTCCCAATGCTTCGATTACCTGTAGAACCCAGGAATCAGGTGAAACCTTTGGCTTCAGATAATCTGCTGCCAGCAAACTGATGAATCCCCTTCTCACTTCATCGTTCGGAAAATCCAACAGATAGGAATTGGTATTCCTTGACCAACCCTTGATGGTCAGATATCCGCTTTGATATATCATTGGCAAAGGGCGTTCTATGGTTGCCTTATAGTCGTCGAAATCCTTGGTAGGATAATATTTTCCCACCAGTTCGTTGATGTTTTCATCGCTATGAGCTAGCAGGCGAACCAGATAGCTGGGTGAACCCGTTTGGAACCAATAGTCGTCGATGAGCATTTCCTTGAAGGCACGCAAGATGCTGAAAGGATTATATACGCCTCGCATCCTGCGACTGAAATGGTAGCCGTCAAACTGGCGTTTCAGTTTTATCAGTATTTCTTCCTTTGTAACATCATATTCCTCAGCCATTTCTGCGATTTGCTGTGAAAAGGTAGAGCGCAACTCGTCTTCAGTGATGCCGAGAAGCGTATCGAAGTGGGCAGAAAGGCTGATGTCTTCGGGTTGGTTGAAACCGCTGAATACGCTTACTTGCGAAAATTTGGTAACTCCTGTAAGCAGAACGAATTGCAGGTCTTTATCGGCAGCCTTGAATACACTGTAGAAACCTTTCAGAATTTCCCGATGCCTATCTTCCAATAGCCGCTCGTTGCCATCTGCATCGGTTGTTTTCAGTGTAGAATCCAAAACGTCTAGCAGAGGCTTGTCGTATTCATCAATAAGGACAACGGCGCGAAGTCCTGTTTTTTCGTGGGCATTTCTCAGAACGCCAATGAATCTGTCGCCGAGGGTGGAAGCAAAGGGAGCTTTGCCGTAGATGGCTTCCTGCGATTCTACGAAATCAATCAGCGTATTCTCCAACTGACCTGCTTGTGTAAAGTCCTTGCCGTTGAAATCAAGGTGAAATACCGCATATTGTTTCCAGTCGGTTTCCAGGTTATCAATGGCTAAGCCCTTGAACAGTTCTTTTCTTCCTTGGAAATAGCATTCCAGAGTAGATACGAGAAGTGACTTCCCAAATCGTCTGGGACGACTCAGAAAGTAAATCTTGCCATTTTCTACCATATCATAAATCATCTGAGTCTTATCTATATAAAGATATCCTTCTGTGATGATTTTCTCAAAGCTCTGTATGCCTATCGGATATTTCATATTGTTCATACGCTTATTCCTTATTTTCTGCAAAATTACAAAAAATAACGATACAAGCAAGTTTTTTATGTACCTTTTCTTAATTTTTCCCTCTTTTTTTCTTTTAAGGGATAAAGAAGCAATCAAGAAGCAGGAAAGTTCCCTCTTCTTGATGAATCAGAATATGAAATAGAAATATGTTGAACAATTAAAATAAATAGGAGAAACAAGTTATGAAACGAGTATTCAATCTTTTGGTAGTAGATGAGAGTGGCAGCATGAGTATTATCGAGCGCCAGGCACTGGTGGGCATCAACGAGACCCTGACCACGATTCAGAAAATGCAGAAGACGCATAAGGACTTGGAGCAGCGGGTTACGCTCATCACCTTCGACAGCACCCACAAGAATCTGTTCTACGATAATGTGTCTGCCCGCCATGCCAACCCATTGAAATCAAGGGATTACAACCCATGTGGCGGTACCCCTCTTTACGATGCCATCGGCATGGGCATCGCCACGATCAACGCCTTGACCACCGAGGATGACAGCGTATTGGTAACCATCATTACAGATGGTGAGGAGAACTGCAGCGAGGAGTATGATCTGAAGATGATCAAGAACCTCATAGAGAAGCTGAAGAAGCAGAACTGGACCTTTACTTTCATCGGCACCGACGATCTTGATGTGGAGAACATTGCTCATGGTATGGGCATTGACAATCATCTGCAGTTCTCTGAAGATGAGGCTGGCACCAAGGCGATGTTTGCTAGAGAAAACAGAGCCCGAGAGCGCTACAATAAGTGCCGTGCGATGGATTGCAAGATGGAAGCGGGCAGTTATTTTGAGGAGAAATAAAGGAAGTCAGTATAAGCAGAGAATAACCTGCAAGCGAGTAAACTAAATTATAATATGAGGGGTGTGTCATAAGGCAAGGCGCACCCTTTTTGTTTTTGTAACAGATGGAATATTGAAAAGGATTAGTGTTTTTCTATCTGCTGTATTATAATTGTTTTTTTCTTTCAAGAATTGCCATATTGCCATACTGCTCTATAACTGTTTGATTATAAGGATGTATTGGTATGGCAATTGCTTTTTGAATTGCCATAATCTGCCATATATTCCCATAAAATCAGGTAAGCGGCTCCGCATTTATACCTTGCCCTTTATCGTAAAAGTTCTTACCTTTGC
>CAUFXJ010000014.1:0-97229 GCA_959596915.1 Segatella copri | reverse complement strand
GGCAAACGCCCAACTTCTTGATTTTCAATCAAAGTCCAATTTAGAGCGAGTTAGTAGTAACAATGGAAAAGAAGGCATTCGACTTGATGATGGCAAGATATGATGCCTTGGTAAAGAAGGTAGAGTTGTTGAAGCATAAGGCTAACGGCAAGCGTCTGAACAAATGGCTTACAGGTCATGAGGTCTGCCAGCAACTTCGCATCAGCCAGCGCACCTTACAAAAACTTCGTAACCGCCGTTTCTTGGGTCATACCCAGATAGGCCGCCAATTCTATTACTGTCCCGAAGAGGTCAAAGCCATCGTTCCGCTTATCGCCAGAATCAAATCGGTATAGCATAAAACCAAACTCGCCCAAGGCAAGGCTGAAAACTTTACCCTGGGCGAGCCAACACATTTTATATTCACCACTTAATCCAAATTGTAAACAATGAACAGGAACCAACTTCTTGCGCATGAGAGCAAGTCGATAGACACCGCCATGCAATCCTTGAAGAAAGCCAACAACTGGCTATCCTCATTCATCGAGTCCTACAGCCCACCTTTGGACGGGGAGCGATACCTCACCGACAAGGAACTCTCCGAGCATTTGAAGCTTAGTCGCCGCACCTTGCAGGAATATCGCAAACAAGGCATCTTGCCCTACATTATATTATGTGGCAAAACCCTCTATCCGGAATCCGAGATACAAGCACTTCTCACTGGTAATTACCGCAAACCGATAATCGACGGCACTGTTTCACAAGGGGAGGGTACTGCTTCATAATAGCGAAACAAAAATAGCGTACAGGGTACAACGACAAAAATCGTTCCCTCTGTACGCTATTATATTATATAAGGTGTAGGAATCTTATTAATAAGATGAGAAATTCTAACTTGCACCTCTTGGCATCGTTCCGTTCATCACAATAATCATCGGATACTCGTGTTTTACTTGCTCTGCTTGGCAATCCTTGCGGTTCACAACCTTACTGATAAACCATTGTCTGAACAACAAGGCTTTGTATGTATCCATTTGAAGTGCTATGGCGATAATCACTTCCATATCATAGACATTCGCAGAATATCCATTTTCAAGTTTGATGTATTGAGAATGCTGGAAATCTTTCAGTACACTTTGTTTCCAAATGCGCTTGATGGTATTCTTCACTGCTGTCCCTGTTACATTCAACAGTTCGGCAATCTCCCAAACTGTCATCCACACCTCACCATGATGTGGGGCGTAGATGACCATATCTTCTTGTATTGTTATCACTTGTCGTTTCATACTATGCCTTTTTTGTGTTCGTATTATCGCTGCAAATATTCCCGAATGTGAATTCCTCAATGTGATTGAGTTGTTGGGACAACTTTTCTACATCCTTGCTCAACTTTTCCTTGGTAATCTTGGCGTACACTTGCGTGGTCTTGATGTCTTTGTGACCAAGCATGGAACTTACTGTTTCTATTGGTACACCATTGGAGAGGCAAACCGAGGTTGCGAACGAGTGCCTTGAGACATGCCAGGAAAGTGGCTTGGTGATACCGCATTTCTTTCCCAATCTTTTGAGCGAACGCAGACAACTTCTATAAGGTGGTACAGGAAAGACTCTGCCATCCTTGCACAATCCACGATATTTCTCCATTATCTGCTTGGGATAGTCAAGCAACTTGATGTCGGCTTCCGTTCCTGTCTTCTGTCGGTGGATAACAATCCACTCGCCATCGTCAAAAAATGTCTTGATGTTCTCTTCCTTCAAGTTGTACAGGTCAATGAATGCGAGACCAGTGAAACAGCAGAATAGATACAAGTCACGCACCAACCCCATATGTTTTCTGGTGATAGGAGTTTCCATCAACAGGTGAATTTCTTCTTTTGTCAGAATCTCCCTTGTTGTTTCCTCGTTCTTGTACTCGTATCGTCTGAAAGGGTCTTTGACGAGCCACTCGTTATCAATCGCCCGAAAAATCATGGCACGGAGATTACGGACAAACACCATTGCGGAATTTATCTTCAGTTGCTTGTCTATTCTAAGGAATGTCTCATAGTTCGTAATAAACGGCAGGGACAATTCTTTCAAGGCAATGTCCTTTACACGATAATGCGACTGCAAAAACTCGCCCACGTAAGCACAACCGATTCTATATTTTGTGAATGTGCTCAAAGATTTCATGCCAGCCTTGTATTGTTTTTCCATTTCATCCCTGCTTTGCTCATAGACTTTCATCAAGGTATGGCAGCGATACTCCAATCCAAGAAGGGCGTTCTTAACCTTGTCGGCAGTGACGAAGTTGTCTCTGTCCATAATCTCCTGATAATGCTTACTGATACTCACACGCATTTTGTCCAGTTTGCGGTTCACCTCCAAGGCTTGCATACTTTTTCCAGTCATGCGTCCGCCCTTGGTGTCCCACAAATTGGGATTCGCTGTCATCTTGCAACTGAACTGTGCCTGTGTTCCGTCCACAGTGATACGTCCCATAACTGGAACTGTACCATCTTTCTTTACTACCTGTCTTTTGAGGTAGAAGATAATTGAAAATGTACTCTTCATAACGTCATTCTTTTTTGCGTTCAAAATTAATACATGAAGAGTCTTTTCTTGCTACGCATTTCACGGCAGAACACGGCAAATTTGGTTCGTAACCAAAAATCTTACGTTGCTCATTAGTAACTCACTATAAATCAGAGCATTCAAATTCAATTCGTAACCTTCTTTATTCTTCCGAACCTCAACATTCCCCATTTGGGGTATAGGTTACGGATAGGTAACGTTCCTCTGTCTCATCTTGTCGTATTCCCGTCTTCGTCTGTCCTCATCACTTTTAACCAAAATGAGGAAAGTAACTGATAACCAGTAAACTTTCCTCATTCTTCTCTCAAACACTTTTTATATGCACTTTCACAAGTTAAAAGTTCTACTTCTATTTGTCTGCAAAGATAAGCTTTTATTTTGAAAATGCAAAGAAAACAGGAGAAAAGTTTCGAAAAAATATGGTGGTAGTTCTTGAGCCCACCTATCACAGTGACACATAGAAAACGGTGCTATACGCATCGGGGGCTTTTTTATTTTATTCCCCAGACAGCACCTTTGCTGCCTGGGGGTACGATAGAGAATCAGGGGCTAGTCTGCCCAAATTCCCTTATTAGTTTCATTATCCCAGAAATCCTTCACTTTTTCGTCGCTGTAATCCGCTTCTCCCGCCTTCTGGATAACAGAGCCGGCGAGGATGGCAGTGGTTTCCATTTCCATGACGCTAACCACTGGCTTGATATATCTTTTCTTTTTCATATCTATGTTTTATTACTATTTTTTATTACTTAATGATAACCTTCATGGTCTTGCCGCCACGCTTTACGATGTTCACACCCTTCTGCAAATTCTGTAGGCGACGGCCCTGGAGGTCGTAGTATTCTGCCTTGCTATCTGCTGTAGACTCCAACTGCTCGATGGCTGTGGTGCTGCCGCCGACGCTGATGCTGAACATTCTGGCACCAGCTGCAGGAGCAGAAGAGTTATCTGCCATGTAAGCCCGGAAAGGCTTGCTGCCCACAGACTCTGTTGTTGTTTTATCCAACAGTTTGGCTGGGTTCATCAGCTTGGAGCCCTTCACGATGTAGCAGTTGTTATCAGCATCCTTGCTGAACTCCTTCTGGGTATAGAGTCCCTGGAGCTGATAGTTGCCATTATCTGTTTCTGCAGTCTTTACTTCATTTGCAATCTCCTTGTCGGCTACAGTGAAGTTGAGCTTTGTTGCTCCATCCTTCATCTTGATGATAACAGGAGTACCAGCGGCGATCCTTGTCTTTATCTCTTCGAGTTCTACGGTTTCTGTAACATCATCAGCCGAAAGGAGCTTGAAGGCACGGAAGTTCTGATTTGCGAGCGATACCTCGAAAGGCAGGCAGAGCGTAGCCCAGGTGGTGCCTTCCTTCATCGTGCGGCTATAAGATGCGGCCTTGGCTGCGAATGGCTCGTAAGCCACGAAATCCTTGTTGTCGTCAAGAGCGAGGTTATCCGTAGCAAGAGTTTCTCCCGTTGCTCCTATCTTCTCATCGCCATTCTTGCCTACCAGCTTGGTGAAATAGCCTGTCTTGTAGTTGGCGCAGGTGTAGCCTGTCTTGCTAGAGATAAAACCTTTGAGTTTTTTGCAATTCCTGAACATGTAAGAACCATTAGTTACCTTGTCCGTTACAAACTTATCGCTGACGTAGATGGTTGTGAGAGCACTGCAAGAGCCGAACATATTACTCATATTCGTCACATTCACGGTATTGAAATTAGTGACGTCGAGAGAGGTGAGTTGTTGGCAAACACTGAACATGTAGCTCATATCCGGTATCTTTTCTGTATTAAAGTTTGTGACGTTGAGCGAGGTGAGAGCTTGACAGTTTGAAAACATTCTGATCATATTCTTCACCTTCGCGGTATTGAAGTTAGTGACGTCAAGAGATTTGAGTTTTGTGCAGGAATGGAACATGTAGCTCATATCCGTCACATTCGCAGTATTGAAATTAGTGATGTCGAGAGAGGTGAGTCTTGAGCAGTATTGGAACATATAGCTCATATCCGTCACCTTCTCTGTATTCAGATATTCCAGCCCTGTAATTGTTTCAAGTTTTGAGAGACTTTGAAAGAAACTTCTCAACGATGTAGGCGTGTATGTGCTGAAGCTCTTATCGAAAACGATGTGCACGATTGAGCCCTTCCCTAAATTCTTATTGATAGTAGCCACCGTCATCTTATCTTCCACCCAAGCACTATTGCTAGGAAGGGTTTCACCCACATTTTTCTTGAAAGTCAAGGTTTGGGTAGAGGATTCATACGTTGCGATATACTTAGAACTGGAAGCTGCCTTCTGCGCCACCATGCCGGCTGGCAGAAGCAACAACATGAGCAACATCAATGGGAACAGAGCGAATCTACGGATTATCGCCCCCCCATTGTACATACGGCCGGCTTGCGACCCATTGGATTGATTTGAAAAATGTTTCATAATTTAATATTATATTTGTTATTATTTTTTATCAAGAAATTACTGAATACTGATTGCCATCAGACTGACAACCAGACCCACGAACGTGATAAACACTACGCCGAGAATGAGGCAGATATAAAAACGCCCTCTCCTGATGAAATCACCCAGGCTGAAATGATACATCGGGTAATCATCAAGATAGGTCCTGTATTCCCTCACCATGACATTAATCATGATGACTACATAAATGAGGAGAAACAAAGCTACTATCAGGATAGCCTGTTCTTCTTTGGCTAATAATTCCATTATACTTTTCATGGTGCAAATATAGTGTTTTTCTTTGAAACAAGGTGTCGCATTCCCCCACATAGGTGTCGCATTCCTACAAAAAAGGTGTCGCATTCGTGAGGAATGCGACACCTAATACATACTTTTTAACAGTTTTTCTCTCTCCAAGCCGTAGGAGAGCAGCCTTCTTTCTCTTTGAACATACGGTAGAGATGGGTACGGGAAGAGAAGCCGCACTCGGCAGAAATGATGTCATTACCGAAGTCGGGGTTATCCAACATCATCTTCTTGGCAGCCTCAAAACGCACCTCGGCAAGCCAGGGGCGGAAGGTGGTATTGAGACAGGATGAGAGGTAGCGCGACAACTCGTATCTGCTGATATTCAACGAACGTGACAGGGTAATCATATTCAGCGACGTATCCCTATAACCCTTGGCAGCACACCATTCATCCAACCTCTCACGGACGATCTTCTGCCGTCTTTCTGAACGCAGTGATTGTAAAGTTTCTTTCTTGTCATCCAGTTCTTCATCCTGCAGTTCTAAACAGGCATTGTCTTCCACACTTTCCATGGCAGCCTTCTCTTCTTCCTCCTTATCCAAGAGTTCTTCGGTAGGTACATAATTATAGCCCAAAGCCATAAAACTGAGCGTGAAGAAAAAGACAGCAAGCAGTCCCAGAGGTCCGATAACATATAGAGATTTAGTGGAAAGAACTACAAAAGGCAGGGCTACTGCAGGGAAAAAGAGCATGAATATACTGGCTCGCGCATATCTCACGTAAGGCAGGATATCGTAACCAGCCATCACCTCCAGCATCCTTCTGCGCTTTCTGATTTCCACTATTATCATATAGATGCAATAGGCTACGTTGATGCCGAACAGGACTATCATCACATAAATCCAGCTGCCGATATGGAAGTTTCCGCTCAGGATAAAGCCGATGCAGAAGGCTGCCAATATGGCGGCATAAATGCTGGCGCAAACGATGTTCATCTTCCGGCGGTTGGCGTGCGTTGCCTCGATATTGTAAATGCCAATAGAGATGAGCGAGAAGCAAGGGGGATAGGCGAGCATGTTGAAAACGGCTCCCACAGCAGCGTCTTGAGCCCGGAAGCCCAGAAGCATCTGCATGAGAAATTGTATGGCCAGTCCTACCATGGCTCCGATAATCAGCCATCGTGACACTTCATATCGCCGGTTCATCCACTTCATGTGCAGTCGGGTAATACCCAGGATGAGGATATTGATAAACATAAATAGAAAACAGGCGAACTGCAATAAATATAATGTATCCATTTCGTTCTTATTTTTGTATTTGGCATCTGCCAAGATTATCGTTAACACGTTAAAACGTATGCAAAAGTACAAATTTTATTTTTAAATGGAGAGGAGAAATGGGGAAAAAGTGAATAAAAGGACGAAAAAAAATGGTTTTATTTATCGGGAACAGCAGACTGGCGAAACTAGAACAGCAGACTAGCGATAGGCAGAACAGTGGGCTGTCTGAGCCAAACAGCGAATGGAAACCGGTTTGCCAGGTTTTTAAATAACCAAAATATCACACCGGTTCCGGCTGATATCAGAAAAGAAGAAGAAAAATTGATTTTACTCTTCACTCTTCACCCAATCGCTGGGAATGCCTTTATATAAAGGGGATTCGAGAGGTGAAGAGTGGGTGAAGAGAGGTGAAGAGTTACAAAAAACTCTTCACCCTCCGCAACACCTTTATATAAAGGGGATTTGAGCTATCGGGTGAAGAGTGAAGAGTTTTGGGCTATTCCATTGCCTCATATCCTTTATTCTGAACCAACTTGCCATTGAAGGCAAGGCTTCGCTGAGGTATCGGGAAGACGATGGAACAGGACGAGAGAGCGGGCTGAACAGAACGGCGAAGATGCGATGACTTGAGGAACTTGCCGAAACGGATAAGGTCCTGACGATGACAGATTTCGCCCGCCAGCACAACCTGACGGTCTTCCAGAATATTGGCAAGCGAAGACTTGCGCGCAGGCAAACCGGCATGCGCACGAACCATATTATACTCTGCCCTGCCATCCCCATCGTTGCGCTCCATCGCCTCAGCCTTCATCAGCAACACATCGGTATAGCGGAAACGGAAAAGAGGTTTGGCTGGTCGGGAATACTGAACAGAATCAGCCTCATCCATCAGCAGCGCAGCTTCCGGCATCTGATAACGCACAGAACTGTTGAAGATTTCATCCTCCTCTAAACTGCAGCCCTCATCAGCCAGTCTGTTGCAATAGAAGATGCAGGTTTCCCAAGCATTCAATATCCTGCTGCGGTTCTCACTAGCCTTGCCACCCGTAATGAGCGAGGCGCCATCGGCAGTACGCACCATAAATTCCAGGTCCCTACCCTTCGGACGCTTCCTGTAACCCTGCGCCCAATCGTTATACATATAGATTTCAGCATTCAGCGCCAGTTTAGCCAGCAGGAAGTTGATCACAGGCTGCGTGATGCGCCCATAATGAGAGCCTTCCTCCAAACTGGACGTCTGAGGAAGATAAGGCAACACCTGCTGCAATTCGCTGAAGATGAAATGGAAGATTTCGCTCCGTTCGCTCTGAGCCGACAGCTTTTCATCGGTAACCGAAGAGCCAGAAGCCGGTTCATAGATGAGTGATTCTGCCGAAGACAGGAGTACCGGAATCCTGCCATACAAATCCATCGCCTCATAATACATCATGGCTCTGATGGCACGCACCTCAGCCTTGAACTGCGCCTTCTGGTTATCGGTAAGGCGTACTGACTGTAAATCAATCATATCCAGCGACTTGTTGCACATGCCGATAGCCCGATAAAGATATTGCCAGGAAGAATAAAGCTGTTCATCATCAGGAGAAAGAGAAAGCAGACTGTCCAGACGCTGAATATCGCAGATGCCTTCCCCATCTATCGTTCCACCCATAAAATCATATAAAGGAGCTATGGTCGTATCGAATATTTCAGACGCAGAACCATTGCTGCCACCCCCATCGAGCTGATCCTTAGGATGCTCATTCAAGCACGATGAGAATGCCAACAGGGTCAGGAAAGAGATGACCCACGTGAACAAATGTGAAATATATCGTCTCATAACCATATCACATGAAGTTTAGGTTTCAAACTGTCAAGACTGCGAATAACCGCAATCCGACTGCAAATATAAGAAAAAAGAATGATAAAAGGACACAAATACAGTAAAAATCTACGCAAATTTTGCGGTTATCAAATTTATTTGTACCTTTGCACCCGGTTAGCAGAGAGCTAACTAAGGGGTGCTACCGCCGGAAAAGAGAAAAAAGCGGATGCTGAGAATATACCCATCGACCTGAACCAGGTAATGCTGGCGTAGGAAAATAAGGCACATTTCCCCCTTATATGATGTTTTTAATTTAAATAAATGAAAAGATTCAACGGGATCGCACTCAGTGTAGCGTTTTGCTCTTTGGCAAGCCAGGCTGCACTGGCACAGACAAAAATCGACACCTTGAAGGTGCAGAATTTGAATGAAGTGATTGTAAAAGGCGTACGTGCCGCAAAGGAAGCTCCATACGCCGTGGCTAACATCAGGAAATCAGAACTCAAACAATTCTCTTGCTCAGGTCAGGAATTGCCATTTCTCCTTTCTCGTACACCGGGCATTCTCGCCTGGAGTGAGAACGGTATCGGCACCGGTACTACCTATATGCGCATTCGTGGCGCTGCCGGAAGCCGCATCAATGTAACACTCGACGGAGTGGCTCTCAACTCACCGGAAGACCAGACCGTTTTCTGGGCTAACATGAACAGTTATTCTTCGCTTCTGGGCAGCATCCAGGTACAGCGCGGCGTAGGCTCTTCTACCAATGGCGACGGTGCCTTCGGTGGAAGCATCTCTATGGCTACAGCTGCTCCTTCGCTCACCCCTACTGCAGAAGTTACCGGCTCTTTCGGTTCTTACAATACCTATCATACAGGCGCCAGCTTCTCTACAGGTCTGCTTGGCAAGCATCTGATTTTTGACGGTGCTTATCACGAGACAGCTACCGACGGTTATGTAGACGGCACTGCAGGCCGCTCAGGTTCTTACTATGGCGGACTGACCTGGCTGGGCGATAACTTCAAGGTAAGCTACAAGAACATCGGCAACTTCGAGAAGACCGGTCAGGCTTGGAACGGTGTGCTGGGCGGAGATTACAACTCTAACTTCAGCCTCCTTCAGGATGGCATCCGCACTTATAAAGATATGTATAAAGCAGGTCTGGATAAGTTTAACGTGCTGACAGGCGATATGGTTCGCAACGACAAGGGCGATTATACCATCACCCCTTATACCCTGCGCGACGGAAGCAAATGGGACAAGACTACTGATAACTTCTATCAGAACCACAACATCCTTTCGGCTACCTGGACACCAAGCAGCCACTGGAGTCACAGCCTCTCACTGCATTATACCTATGGCTACGGCTACTACAAGGAGTTCAAGAACAACGCCAAGTTTGCCAAGTTCGGACTCATCTACAAGGATGCAGAGGGCAACAAGGTTAAGAAGTCTGACTTCATCCGCAAGAAGGGACTCACCCAGCATACCTACGGCATGGTATACAATACCAACTACAAGGATGAGCACTGGGATGTTATCGGCGGATTGAACCTGCAGCAATTCCGCGGCAACCACTGGGGATACCTTACTTATATCGCCAACCAGGATGCCGAGAAGAAGTTCTTAGGCAGCAACGGAAAGTATAAGTACTATGATTCTGATGCCCACAAGTATGACTACAGCGCCTTCGTCAAGGCAAGCTATCGCTTTGCAGACTACTGGAATGCCTTCGCTGACCTGCAGTATCGCCGTGTAGAATACAAGACCGACGGTATCAACGACAAGTTTATCGCCCTGAAAGATGGCAGCTATAAGAACCAGGAGCTGAACATCAACGAGAAGTACAACTTCTTCAACCCTAAGGCAGGTATCAGCTTCAACAAGGATGGCCACAAGGCATACGCATCTGTAGCCTACAGCAACCGCGAGCCAGAGCGCAACAACTTTACCGACAACTTCAACTATCCATTCCCTAAAGAGGAGAAGCTGCTCGATGTAGAGTTCGGCTATCAGTATCAGGGCGATAACTGGCATACAGGCGCCAACTTCTACTATATGGATTATGACAACCAACTGGCTCAGACCGGACAGTTGAGTGACATCGGCGAGGCGCTGACCACCAACATCAAGGATTCTTATCGTATGGGCGTAGAGCTGGCAGCCGGCTGGGCACCATTGTCATGGTTGTCTGTAGAAGGAAATGCCGCTTTGAGCAAGAACAAGATCAAGGACTTTGATGAGTATGTAAGCAACTGGGATGATGAAACGAAGCCAGGCGTAGTACATTACGACAACTCAACCCTGTCTTATTCTCCATCAGCTATTCTGAACGGATTCATCGACATCCACTATGCCGGTTTCTCAGCTACCTGGCACACCAACTTTGTAAGTCGCCAGTATATTACCAACACAGAAGACCGCGACTTCTCGCTGCCATGCTATTCACAGAGCGACCTGAGCCTGAACTACAGCGCTAAGGTAACCAAGGCACTCGGCATCAAGGAGGTAAACTTCGGTGTGGACATCAACAATATCTTCAACCGCCACTATGCAGCCAGCGCATTCACCTGGAGCAATGCTACCGGTTACGGATATACATTGGACAACCGATTCAAGCAGATAGCCTACATCCCGATGGCAGATACCACCTGGATGACGCATCTTACATTGAAGTTCTAATCAGAAATCATCATGATGGATTATATTGCATCACATGGTTTAGACATCTTTACCACGGTACTCGGACTGGTTTATATCCTGTTGGAGTACCGTGCCAGTATCTGGCTCTGGCTGGTAGGCATCATCATGCCCGCCCTGGACGTATGGCTCTATTGGAGTCATGGTCTTTACGGCGATGCGGGTATGGCGGTCTACTATACGATAGCCGGTATATATGGTTATGCCGTATGGAAATATGGCAAGAAGCACAACCAGAAGGAGAAAGAAGAACTTCCGATTACCTATATGAAGAAGTCGCTCTATCTCCCTACTCTTCTGTTCTTCCTGGCAGCCTGGGGCATCACCTATTATATACTGATAACTTTCACTAACTCTACCGTTCCTCTGCAAGACAGTTTCACCAATGCCCTGAGCTTTGTGGGTCTCTGGGCGCTGGCACGCAAATATATCGAGCAGTGGTTTTTCTGGATAATCGTAGATGCCGTTTGCTTCTATCTCTATATCGTCAAAGGCATCCCATTCAAGGCAGGACTTTACGGTCTCTACGTCATCATCGCCGTAGCCGGATACTTTAAATGGAAGAAGATGATGATGAAAAAGAGTTGACAGTTTACAGTTAACAGTTTATAGACGGAAAAAGGAAGCCAAGGCAAAAACAAATTTGCCAGGCTTCCTTTATTTCATTTATATAAACAAGAACCACTATACCAAGGTTCCGCGCTTAAACTTATCCTATCAGCGAAAAGCACATCCATTATGCCCTTTTCACCTTTAATCCGTTTTCGATACTAACCAGTTCATCGCTGAAACCGGAATCAATCTTCAGCCTTTCTTCCACTTTTGAACAACTGTGGATAACTGTGCTATGATCACGATTACCAACGAGTTTGCCGATTCTCGAAGCAGGCATTTTGGTATATTTCTGTGCCAGATACATCGTTACCTGTCTTGCCACTACATAATCACGCTTACGGCTCTTGCTGTTCACGGCAGTAACCGTTACATTATAATGATGGCAAACCGTTTCAACGATGTCATCGATTGTGAGCGGCTTATCATCCACCTTCACCGCACGCTTGATGACGCGCTCGGCAAGACGGATATCAATGCTGCTGTTATAAACGATGCTGTAAGCCAGAAGACCATTGATGGCTCCCTGCAAATCGCGCACACTTCCGTTACAGGTCTGGGCGATGAAAGAGATGACATCTACCGGAATCTTCAAACCGTCACGACGGATCTTATTGCTCAGGATATCCACACACAACTGGATATTCGGCTTCTCCAACTCGCAGACCAGACCACAAGAGAAACGGGTGAGCAAACGGTCTGGCATATCCTTCAACTCTACCGGAGGGCGGTCGCACGCCAGGATAATACGCTTTCCGTTGCGGAAAAGGTGGTTGAAGATATGGAAGAAGGTATTCAGCGTCTTCGCCTTACCAGCCCACTCCTGGATATCATCCACAATCAGCATATCGATAGACTGATAGAAGTTGATGAAATCATTGCTCGCATTATGGAGAACGGCATCAGTATACTGGGTCTGGAAAAGACGGGCACTCACATAGAGCACACGCTTCTGAGGATACATCTGCTTCGCTTTCAGGCCGATGGCATTCACCAGATGCGTCTTACCGCTACCCGAAGGTCCGTAAATGAACATTGGGTTAAACTGGGTAGTATTGGGATGCTCGGCAATAGACAATCCTACGGAACGAGGCAGCTTATTGCTGTCACCCTCCATATAATTGTTGAAAGTAAGCTTCGGGTCTAACTGTGTATCAATGTCTTCCTGCTGCTGGGGAGCGGCAGGCTGGGCAGCCGTCTGCTGGGCACGCTCACGAGTTTGCTTTGCCATATCAGCATCGTCTGGATCTGCCTCTATATCTTGAGAAAGCTTATGCTCCTTATCGGTTACAACACGATAAGTGAGACGGATTCCTTCCCCAAAATTACGATGCAGCACCTTACTTAACAAGTCAACGAAGTTCTGTTCCAAGTACTCGTATACGAACGGACTCGGAACCTGCACCAACAAAGTCTTTGTCGACGGCTTGTACGATTCAAAGACGATTGGCTTGAACCATGTGTTATATTGCTGCTCTGTTACACTGTCCTTTATGAGCAAAAGACTGTTGTCCCAGAGGGCTTTTGGACTTGCTAACATTGATTACTTATATTATTAATACTTTAATTCACAAATGACGGGACGCACCGAAAGATGCGAAATCACGTGCAAAGTTACAAAAAAAATAGGAGAAATGCAAATCCCCTTATTTAAAACATTTTAATAGATAGTCTTTAAATTACTGAATACCAAACACTTGCCTAAAATACAAATATAGCAGACTGAAATTCAGTGAAACAATAATGTAACGTCCCCGAAACGGCTAACAAACAAACAGTTTGCGAGTCATTTCGGGGCGTGAAACATACCGAATCTTATTTAGACTAAATTTATTTAGCTTTGACTCTTTTTACTTGTCTTTTCTGCCGAAAACAGAGAAATGGACATAGCGTTTCGGATGTGCCTTCAAGTCGATAACCAAGGAGTCGGCATGACTCATGGTTGACGTCAGATTGTCGTACAACTTGGTATCGTTCATCAGCAATCCGAGGCTTCCCTGGTTGCTGTTCAGCTTCTCAGTAAACTGATGAGCACTCTCCAAAGTCTGGTTCACCTTGTTCAAAGTGCCCTGCACATCAAGACTGGCCAGATTAGCTGTGAGGCGGTTGGTATTATCCAGCACGCCATTCGCCTTTCTTACCATACCCGGAACCTGCTTGTTGAGACCCGCCATCAGCGTATTCAGTTCACGTGTAGAAACGGTGAGGTTGCTTGTGATGGTTTCCACATTATGCAGCGAAGCAGCCAGAGCCGGGTCAGCCAGCAGCGCATTCACGCTGGTAAGGATAGAATCCAGTTTAGGCAACATCTTTTCCACTACCGGAATCAGGTTGGCAGCCTTATCCATCATGCCTCCGTTTACAGCACCCGGAATGATACCACCCGGTTCTACTCTTTCGCGCGGATTGTTTGCCAGAAGCAGATTCACCTGCAGGTTACCCATCAGGTCTTTTACTATTTCGGCTTTACTTCCCTGCGGGATTCTCAAATCCTTGTTAATATCCACCTTTACTTTGATAGGACCATTCTCCTTGTAATCATATTCCAAACCATCCACGGTACCTACCTTATAACCATCCGCATAAATAGGCGTAGAGGCACCCAGTCCCTGGATGTCATCAAACGTCATATAATAGGCGTTGTTGGTAGAGAACAGATTCATGCCTTTCAGAAAATTGATTCCGAAATACATAACCAAAATACCGACAATAGCTACAAGAGCTATCTTGATTTCTTTTGTTAGCTTCATATTTATCTCTTTATATATTCGTGCTTATATCTTATCCTTACTCAGGTCAATCAGCGGTTTCTGTTCTGCTTGAACTCACGTATAGCCTGATTCACATCATATTTCTTTCCATTCTTGAAAGCTACGATGAAAGCTTCCGGGAACTTCTCGGCAAGCGTCTTGCGCAAGCGGAAAATCTCATTATAGTTGGTAGAGGCTCCCATCGTATATTTCACCATATTGCCTTCCTGATAACTGTCATAACCGGTTTCGCCCTTAAAATGGGCATCGCCCTTGCGGAGCGTGCGGTTGCTGACAAATATCTGAAGCTTGAAGACAGGCGCATCGGCTACATTGGCTTTCTGCTGTGCCGGCTTGTTCTGAGCTACAGTTCTGTTCTGCTGCGTCTGTCTGTTCTGCTGCGTCTGTCTGCTCTGCTGAACCGGCTTATCCTGCTGGTTCTGTCTTCTGTTCTGCTGAACCGTTTTAGCCTTTGTTGCTCTGGTTTCCACCTGCTTCACCGTTCTTCTCGGCGCAGTATCCGCCTCCTCAGCACGGCGCTCGTCCTTCTCCTGCTTCGTATCAGAAACTATCTTGGCAACCGGCACCGATTCTGTATCCGCAGCACGATAAGGAACCGAGATGGATTTATCGTATTTATTGCGATATTGCGCAAAACCTTCGTAGATGCCTCGGGCGATATCATCCACCCTGCTGGCATCGTTGAGCAGTCTTTCTTCATCGGCAGTAGTGATGAAACCGAGCTCTATCAGACAGCTAGGCATCGAGGTTTCTCTGAGAACCAGGAATCCAGCCTGATGTACACCCTTATCCGGACGGTTGGCACCGTTGCATACCTTTCGCTGGATATTGCGCGCCAGTTCTACGCTTCTTTCCATATTCTTACCCTGTATAAACTCGAAGATGATGTAGCTTTCAGAAGATCTTGGGTCGAAACCCTGATAGGTCTGCTGATAGCCCTTCTCCATCGAGATAACGGAGTTCTCTCGCATAGCCACATCGAGATTATCCTTGGCACGGTGCATACCGAGCGTATAGGTTTCAAAACCGCGGGCTATCTTACCGGCTGGCAGCGCATTGGTATGTACCGAGATAAACAGGTCGGCATTGGCGCGGTTAGCAATGTTGGCACGCTCTTTCAGAGGAATAAAGACATCCGTCTTGCGGGTATAGATGACTCTCACATCCGGCATATTGCGCTCAACATATTTGCCAAACTGCAATGCCACAGAGAGATTGATATTCTTTTCTTTGGAAATAGCACCAAGTGCACCCGCATCATGACCGCCATGACCTGGGTCGATAACGAGCGTGAAACGGCGGTTGGCGCCTGTCGCTGTCAGCACCAACATACACAATAGGGTCAATATGAGTGTTATTTTCTTCAACATATCTTTCTGATGATTTTGCAAAATTACTACTTTTGTATCAGAAAACCTAAATCTACTATAAAGTTTTATCATTTGTTAATACAACTTCTACCCCTGCGCCGTCACAATCTGCTCCAAAAGGAGGATTAACTTTGGTAATGGCGAGTTGTATTTTCTGAATAGCCGGATATTCTGCAAAGAGTCGCTTTCCTATCCTTCCGGCTACATGTTCCAGCAGTTTGCCAGGTATCTCCATCTCCTGTTTCACGAGTTCATAGAGTTCTGCATAGTTGAGGGTTCCAGCCAGTTCATCGGTTTCCATGGCTCTGGAGAAATCATAGCTCACATCCAGATTCACCACATAGTCGTTGCCCACCTGGGTTTCCTGTGGCAGAACGCCGTGATATGCATGGAAACGGACATTCTTCAAGTATATCTTACTACGGAAAAGCATAGTTTATATCAGTTTCTATCTTGGGGATTAGGATTCGGAATCGCTATCATCGTAAAGTTTCATCAGGCTACCATCCTTCAGATATCTCTTCAGGGCTGTCACAACTCCTTTCTTCCAGGTATTGATGTTATCTGAAGTAAGCTGGAGCTGATAAACGAGTTTGATGACATGTTCGATAGGCATACGGTAGCGCAGCACACCGGAAATCAGCTTGGCATAGTTCCAGTATTCAGGATTAAACTTCTCGCTCAATCCCTCAACCGTAATCTTATAGCCTCGCTTGTTCACAAACTGGAAGTCGTATCGCTTCAATCCTCCATCCAGAATGGTCTTCACAATCTTGCCTTTGCTTACAGATTTAGGCAGCATGATACCCTCGTCCTCATCCTGCAAACCCGTGAAGATTTCGTATGGATGACCGTCGAGCAGTCCTACCAGAGCCACCCATTTCTCCTTATTATTCTGGAATCGCACCACATCGCATTCCAGTTCTCGAGGTCGCACCTCCATTACTTCAGGAGAGAAAACAGGAAGATGAGTTTCCTCTGAAACAACATTGGCTATCTGATCATAGAGTTTATTCCAATCAGACTGTTCTACATGATAATTCTGATGAAGTGTTGCCAGATTAGCATTCAATTCATCTATAAGAGCCTTGGAAGCCTCTTCAAAAGTCATATTTTCAGTATATTTCATATCAAACGTTTCATATTTAGGTGCAAAATTAAACTTTTATTTCTAAAATCTGAAACGTTTTGGCATATATTTCACTAAAAAAGCGAAAGAAAGACAACTTTTTGGGAAACTTTCACTAACTTTGCAGCAAAAATAGGGTTCTGAAATGGAACAGAACTCCTATATATATATAATAAGGTATAATGATTAAATAAAAAAGATATGGAATCGATTAAGAACAGAACAAGCATCAGAAAATATGCAGAGAAGGAAGTATCTGAAGAACTCCTGAACCGCCTTTTGGAAGAGGCAGAGCGCACCCCGACAATGGGAAACCTGCAGCTTTACAGCGTTGTGGTAACAAGAAGCGAAGAAGGAAAGAAGGCGCTGGCACCAGCCCACTTCAACCAGCCGATGGTAACAGAAGCCCCTGTCGTCCTCACCATCTGTGCCGATTATCGCCGCACAACCCTCTGGGCAGAGAACCGCAAGGGAACCCCGGGCTATGACAACATTCTCTCTTTTATGAATGCAGCTACCGATGCCCTTCTCTTTACCCAGACCTTCACCAATCTGGCAGAAGAAGCCGGTTTGGGTACCTGTTTCCTAGGAACTACGGTATATATGCCAAAGATGATCATCGACACCCTGAAGCTCCCTAAGCTCGTAATGCCAGTAGCCACATTGACCATCGGATGGCCGGCAGAACATCCAGCCCTGAGCGATCGTCTCCCTCTGCGCAGCATCATCCACCACGAGCATTTCGAGGATTATACCCCAGAAAAGATAGATGACTTCTATGCAGAGAAGGAAGCTCTTGAAGAAAACAAGGAGTTCGTTCGCATCAACAACGTAGAGACCCTAGCCCAGGTTTTCACCGACATCCGATACACAAAGAAGGATTGCGAAGCGATGAGCCAAGGTTTCCTCGAAGCCCTCAAGCAGCAAGGATTTATTTAAAGGTAAAAAAGTAAAAAGGTAAAAAAGTAAAAGGATAAAAGGGTAAAAAGCCCCCTCTCCCTCTTTGCACCCCCGTTCCCTGCGATTCCATCGCAGGTCCCCCGTAATGTTAAAAGCCCCTGATGTAAGAACACACCAGGGGCTATATAAATTTACGAGGGAATGGGGTTATAAAGGGTTATGGCTTTTTTACCTTTTTTACTTTTTTACCTTTAAAAAGTGCCTTTTCATTATTCTACAACGATTGGCTTGTACTTAGGAACCAATGCCTTCATGATGCACCAGCCTACGAGGTAAGCAACACTACAGATGCAGAATACAATCATGTAGGCACCTGGCTTGCCATCGAAGCCCATGAAGCTGAAGGCTGAACCTTGACCCTCTGCATAGGTAAAGAGCATACCGGAACCCTTGTTAATCAGGAAGGAACCGATACCACCTGCCATCGCACCAATACCGGTGATGGTAGCTACAGTTGACTTAGGGAACATATCACCGATGGTAGAATAGAGGTTAGCTGACCAAGCCTGATGACCTGCACCGAGCAAACCGATGATGATAGCTGGCCACCATGCACTGTACTCACCCATAGGCTGGGCAATCAGACCGAGCAATGGGAAGCAAGCGAAAATCAACATCGCACGCATTCTACCGATATATGGATTCATACCCTTCTTGTCAACAAAGTAGGTTGGCAAGTAACCACCACCAATACTCAATACGGTTACAATAGCATAGAGAGTGAAGATGAGGGCGATACCCATACCTGAATCTGAAGAATAACCATACTGGTCAGAGAAGTATGCAGGTGCCCAGAAGAGGAAGAACCACCAAACACCATCAGTCATCAACTTTCCTACGATGAATGACCAGGTCTGACGATAGCTGAAGCACTTCAGGAAGCCGATAGTTTTCTCCTCAGCGGCAGTTTCTGTCTCTTTCTCAGCCTCAACCTTTTCGAGGTCCTCATCCTGCTCAATATAAGTAAGCTCAGCCTTGTTTACATGCTTGCTCTTAGATGGTTTGTCATAGAGCCATACCCAGAGGCCCATCCATATATAACCGAGCACACCGATGATGATGAAAGCCCACTCCCAGCCCATGCTGCGAGCCAACAATGGAATGGTAGCTGGAGCTGCCAAAGCACCTACAGATGCACCACTGTTGAAGATAGCGGTAGAGAAAGCACGGTCTTTCTTAGGGAAATACTCTGCTGTTACCTTGATGGCTGCTGGGAAGTTACCTGCCTCACCCACAGCAAGAATCAAGCGGCAAGAGAGGAACAACCATACACTGATTGTAGCAATCGCTACGGCTGCATCACTACCAGCCTGCACCATGCGGAGCGCCTCGATAGAATCATAACCTTCCATCTGCATAGCTACCCAACCGCAACCGGCGTGCATCACAGCACCTGTTGACCATACGAAGATGGCGATGAGATAACCTTTCTTGGTGCCCATCCAATCTACAAACTTACCTGCAAAGAGGTTGGCGATGGCATAGAAGATAGAGAAAAGACCAGTGATGGTACCATAGTGATCATCTGTCCAGTGGAATTCTGGAGCAATGAAGTCTTTCCATGTTAAAGAGAGAACCTGACGGTCCATGTAATTGACTGTGGTTGCGATGAAGAGCAGTGCACAGATTACCCAACGGAAGTTGGACATTTTACTTGTTGTAATAGGACTCATTTTGCAAAAAGCTTTTAAGCGTTATACTTATTTTTATTTTAGATTATTATTTAGACGGCAAAGCCTGGCTCATGTCATCATAAGCCAGGTTGCCTTTTATCTTTTTTCTTTATTCCAATGTAGGAATTTTCACTACCTGCATATCGTTGTAGATCAGATTCTCGCCTGCCATACCCCAGATAAAGGTATAGTTGCTGGTACCTGCTGCACAGTGGACAGACCACTCTGGAGCAATCACAGCCTGCTCGTTGTTCAACCAGATAGGACGTGTCTCCTGTGGCTCACCCATTACGTGGAGAATCTTCTGACCCTCTGGTACATTATAATAGAGGTAAGTCTCCATACGGCGGAGGTGAGTATGAGCTGGCATGGTGTTCCATACAGAACCCTCCTTCAACTCAGTAACACCCATCTGCAACTGGCAGGTACGAACACCGGCTACACCGTCGATAATCAACTGGTGGATTACGCGGTCGTTGCTCTCCTTCAGGCTACCAGCCTTGATGTTGTTGGCATCTTTCAGGGTAACCTTCTTGGTAGGATATGTCTGATGAGCACAAGCGCTGTTCATATAGAACTTAGCTGGCTTAGCTGCATCCTTGCTGCTTACCTCGATGTTCTTGGCACCACGACCTACGTAGAGAGCCTCCTGGAAACCGAGAGTATACTTCTTGCCGTCAACGGTAACAGTACCCTCGCCACCGATGTTGATGATACCCAACTCGCGGTTGTCGAGCAGATTTTTCTGATCGTTTGGCTTGTCTGTATAAAGAGGAGCGATAGAAGTCAGCTTCAGAGGAGCGGTTGTTGGCTCAGCACCACCGATGAGGAAGCGGTCGAACATGGTGTATGTCCAGTTTACCTCGCCTGGAGCGAACACCTTCTCGATAGCGAACTCGCCGCGAAGACGGTCTGTTGTATAGTGCTTTGCATCCATCGGATTGCTTGCATAACGAACGTTGTAGTTAGTATAGGCATTTTCTGCCTTCACTTCATAACCACATTTTCCACACTGGCCAAAAGCCTGACTTGCTGTTAATACCATTGCTGCTAATATTAATGTTAATTTCTTCATTACTATTTTGTTTTATTTTTTACCTTTTTACTTTTTTTCTTCCTTCACGATGCGCTGACGGTTGATAACCATCATGGCTACTGTGATGACTGCGAGAACACCCATACCTACGTATGAAAGCTTCACACCGCGATAGATAACCCATCCGAAGAGAGAGGATGCGAAATCGAGTGCACCGCCTGAGAATCCGTCAGGGATATGAGCGGCATTATCGCCTGTAGCTGCATAAACCTGGTTGGCTGCCAGCGTAAAGTCTGGTGCCATATCGGTAACGAAGTAGAGACCGATGACGAGGGTTACCAGACCGATGATAAGCGTCTTCACCACATTACCTCTTGTAAAAGGCAGAATCATTGGGAAGAGGTAGAACATACCTGCCAACGATGCCAAAGGCAAGAACTGGTTGCCTGGCAGGAAGACTGCGATAGCAAGGATAACCGGAATCAGAATCACAGATGCTACCAGGGTAGTAGGATGACCGATAACCAGGGCAGGACTCATACCGATATGAACCTTCTTGCCGTTAAACTTGGTCTTCACCAACTCCTGTGTCTTCTCTGAGATAGGCTTCAAACCATCGATAAACAGGGCTGTAATACGAGGAATCAACTCCATCACTGCACCCATCGTTACACCCAGGAAGAGAATCTTCTTGATATCGAGCTGGGCTGCCCAACCTATCAGGGCACCTACGATAACACCGAGTACCAGTGGCTCGCCGAGCACACCAAACTTCTTCTTCAGTCCCTCTGCATCGATATCGAGCTTAGAGAAGCCCGGAATCATATCGAAGAGTTTATTGAAAACGATTGCGAATGGCATAAAACTCTGGCAGAATGGCTGCGGAATAGAGATACCATCCAAATCGTAATATTTCTGGAATCTATCGGCTGTCAGGTCTGCACAAACCAGCGTATTGATGTAGCAGACGATAGCTGCGAAATAGCCCCAAAGCAAACTCTGACCCATCACGAAGTAAGCCACCGCACCAATAAAGGCGAAGTGCCAGTAGTTCCAGAGGTCGATATTTACTGTACGTGTTGTCTTTGTAATCAACATCAGGAAGTTGACACCCAGACATATTGGGATAATCAATGCGCCCACTGCTGTATTGTAAGCTACAGCTGCAGCTGCAGGCCATCCCATGTCAAAAACGTTTAACTGTAGGTGGTAGATGTCTGAAATAGCCTTCAATGGGTCGTTGAAGTTGGTAGTCAGCAATGCTGTTACCACGCCCAAGCCTACGAAACCCACGCCTACGAAGAGTCCCGACTTCAGAGCCTTTCCGAATTTCATGCCAATACACAGACCGATGACCGTGAAGATGATAGGCATCATCACGCTCGCACCGAGACTGATAATATAGCTAAATACTTGTTCCATTTTAATTTTTTGAATTGTTTAATTGTTAGAAAATACTCGACAAGGAGCACCCTCTTTTGTCTTTAGATGATTTGTTGTGTGCAAAGATACACTTTTTTCTTCAATTACAATACGTTTTGATGGAAAAATTTACGCAAAAAAAAATCCTATCAGAAAGTTCTGATAGGATTTCTCTATTTTTATACGTTTTTTAAATGATTTTTTACCGAATCGGTCTTCATTCTTCCCTCTTCGTTCTTCCCTCTTCACTTCCTAGTCCTGGAAGTAAACTCTCTTCACACGGTTGCTGATGGTGGTCAGCACCTCGTAAGGGATGGTCTCGAGGATATCGCTCAGTGTCTGGACAGGCAGATGCTCGCCGAAGATTTCTACCGAATCTCCTTCCTTGCAAGGGATGTCGGTCACGTCTATCATAGCCACATCCATACAGATGTTGCCCACATAATCTGCCTTCTGACCGTTCACCAGACAGTAGGCATGACGGTTGCCCAGACGGCGGTTCAGTCCGTCAGCATATCCGATAGGGATGGCTGCGATGACGCTGTCTCTGTCGAGAATCGTCTTGCGGCTGTAGCCCACACTGTCGCCTGCCTTCACGTTGTGCATCTGCAGAATGGTTGTCTTCAGGGTGCTCACGCAGTTGATGGTCTTGTTGTTGCGCGAATTGATGCCGTAGAGTCCGAGTCCCAGACGGCACATATCCAGCTGGCGCTCCGGGAAGTGCTCAATACCTGCCGAATTGCAGATATGGCGCAATATCTTATGGTCGAAGGCTGCCTGCAACTGCTTGCTGCCCTTGTCGAAGAGTTCAAACTGATGAGCTGAGAAATCATCGAAACTGTCGTCATCGCTGCCCACGAAGTGAGAGAACACAGAACGTGGGATGATGGCATTCTGGTGCTTCAGCTTGCCGATGAGTTCCTCCATATCGTTCTCCGGGTCGAAGCCCATGCGGTGCATGCCGGTATCCAGCTTGATATGGACAGGGAAACTGGTTACGCCCTCTTTCTCGGCTGCCTTGATGAGCGCATCGAGCAGACGGAAAGAGTAAACCTCCGGCTCCAGGTCGTAATCGAACATGGTCTTGAAGGCGGTCATCTCCGGATTCATGATCATGATGTTGCTGGTGATGCCGTTCTTGCGCAGCGTAACGCCCTCATCGGCTACAGCAACAGCCAGATAGTCTACACGATGGTCCTGCAGGGTCTTGGCTATCTCCACGGCACCTGCACCGTAGCCGTCTGCCTTGATCATGCATACCAGCTTGGTTTCCGGCTTCATAAACGCACGGTAGTAGTTCAGATTGGCTACCACGGCGTTCAGATTCACCTCCAGCGTAGTTTCGTGCACCTTCTGTACCAGCAGTTCGGTGAGCTGGTCAAAGCCAAACTGGCGGGCGCCCTTCAACAGAATCACCTCATCGCGCAGGGAAGCAAACACCTCGCTGGCGATGAATTCCTCTACATTCGGGAAGAAGAACTTCTCTGAAATCTGAATCACGTCGTGCTGCTTGCAGAGTTCAGGACCGATACCGATGAACTTTACCACGCCACGCTTGCGGGCTAAATCGCTCACTTCTTTATATAAAGCCTCCGGTTCCTGACCGCTCTGGTAGATGTCGCTCAATATCAGCGTATGGCGACGACCGCGATGGTCTGGACGGCGGTTCATGAAGTCGAGGGCGATATCAAGCGAGTTGATATCACTATTGTAGCTGTCGTTGATCAGCGTACATCCGTGCTGTCCTACCTTCACCTCCAGTCTCATTGCCACAGGTTCGAGCTGTGCCATGCGCTTGTCGATATCTTCAGCCGAAAGACCGAGTTTCGATGCCACGACAGCAGAGATGATGGCATTCTGTACAGATGCATCGTCGATGAACGGGATAGAGAAGCTGTCTTCCTCACCTTTATATATATAGGTAATCACGCTCACGCTCTGCTGCTTCTCGATGTTCTTTACATAGAAAGGAGCCTCCGCATTCTTGAGCGACCAGAAGAGTTTCTCGCCTTTATAGTCGGGATATTCGGCTATCACCTTGTTGATAACCTCGTCATCGCCATCATAGATTACGGTCTCTGCGTCATGGAAGAGGATGAGTTTCTCCCGGCATTTCTCCTCCATGGAAGAGAAGTTCTCCTGATGCGCAGCACCCAGATTGGTCAGTACGGCGATGGTTGGCTGGATGATGTCACGCAGGGCAAGCATTTCGCCAGGCATACTGATACCTGCCTCGAAAACGCCCACCTGGGTCTGCTCGTTCATCAGCCATACCGACAATGGCACACCTATCTGAGAGTTGTAACTGCGCGGACTGCGGGTAACAAACATGCTTGGCGAGAGCAGCTGGTAGAGCCACTCCTTGACCATGGTCTTGCCGTTTGAGCCCGTGATGCCTACGATAGGGATGTTAAACTCGTCACGGTGGCGCTCAGCCAGACGCTGGAGAGCCTCGAGCGTGTTTACTACCTTCAGGAAGTTGGCTCCCGGATAATCAGAAGCATAGCCCTTAGGCACATTCGTTACAACAAAGTTTTTCACACCTCTGCGATACAACTCAGGGATGTAGTTATGACCATCATTGCGCTCCGACTTGAGCGCAAAGAACAGAGTTTCCTCTGGGAAACAAAGTGAACGACTATCGGTCAGGATAAAACCGATGTTGGTATCATTGTCTCCATAGCGACGCGCACCTATCAGTGTGGTTACCTTTTCAATAGTATATGTCATTGTCTTGTTATTTAAATATTCTTTATTTTATAAGAGATGATATTTCTCCATTTTATAAGAGATGATATTTCTCCTCAAATTGTCTTTTCTTCTCTTCCGTCCTGGCGATGAACTTCTGATGTTCCTCGCTCTCGGGATGGAAGGGCTTATGGCCGAGTGCTTCGCGGATAGGCCTCCAGTCTTCCAGAAACTGCTCGGCTGCCTTGCCGAAGTAGGTTGCCCGGAACCGCTCCCAGATATATTCCACAGCCTGTTCGCTCGGGTGCAGCATGTCTTCCTTGTAGAAGCGGTAGTCACGAAGTTCATCGTTCATAATCTCGTAAGCAGGAAAATAGCTCACCACTCCGGGATTCTCCTTCACCAGCTTATCGGCTGCCAGCAGGAGCGTAGCCTTCGAAAGCTGACTCCCGTGATAGCCGTATTTCGCATAGCGGATAGGACTTACCGTGATGATTACCTTCAGAGTGCCTTCACTGCCATCAGATGCTGCGGTCTGCGATTTCAGCAGATTGATAGCCTTCTGCAGATAGCCGGCACATTCGTCCACGCTCAGTTTCCGCTCTTCGAAGAGGCGCTGCGGGCGCTTCTGGCAGTTGTCTACTATCTCTCCCGTCTCCTTCAGGATATACACATGGTTGGTACCCAGCGTAAAGACAGCCCCCCGGGGACGGACCTCGGAACATTTCTCTACCGTATGCAGAATGCTTGCCGGATTATACATCACCCCGAAGGGATTCACCGTAGCCCGGAAGCGGTTCTCCACAAACCGCCTACCCAGATTGTCGGCAAAGCAACTGCCCACAAAGAGCATCCGCTCTGCCGCCCCTATCTCGAAGTCGGCCTTCGGAATATCTATTTCTGTGCGAAACAGCATAAGTCTTTCTCCTTTTTATTCTTTCACTTCCGGAGAAGCCTTCTTGCGTTTTCTCACCTCAACCACTACACCTATTATAATAAGGAGAGCCAGAACGCCATAACCGATGTAAGCCACCGTCTCGGTATTCTTGAGCGACTGAGGATGGAAATCGAGCACAACCTTATGGTTACCAGCCTTCACGTTCAGCGCACGCAGAATATAGTTCACTCTGCCCAGCTCAGCCGGCTGTCCATCAACCGTAGCCGTCCAGCCCGGATAGTAAATCTCAGAGAATACGATTACGCCGCCCTTGCTCGACTTCACCTCGTAAGTCAGGTTGTTCGGCTTATACTGAATCATCTTCACCACCGAAGTATCATCCTGCTTTACGCTCTGCACCAGCTGTTCCTTAAACTTGGCATCAGCCACAGCCACATGTCGGAGGTTCACCTTGCCCACGCCATCAATCTCCTCGTTGGCATTGTTCACATACTTCACCTCGTCTACGAACCATGCATTGCCGTAGGCATACGGATTCTGAACCGGAACGGTCTGTCCGCCCTGCAGCGGCATAATGAAGTATTTGGTGTTCAGCATGTTCAGTACCGGATAGATACTGTCGCCGTTCACCTTGGTCATATCGCCGCCCGCAGCAGCTACCGCCTGCATCGTCTTCTGCATTTCAGGAGCGATGTGAGCATCAATCATCTCCTGGTAGCGACGGAGCTTGGCTGGATGATAACCGCCGATGCTCTTGTGGTAGTAAGAGGTCTCGTTCTCATTGAATGTATTCGATGCCAGATTCAGCACACGGTAGTCGAGTGCCTTATCACGGCAGATAATCTTGTCGGTCTCGGTCATCTGCTGCGGTGTATCGCGCTGCGCCTTGTCCACGAACATATCATCGTAGAGATAGCGCTTGTTCACCATCCACATATCCACCAGACAGAGCACAGCGATACCGGCAATCATATATTCCTTGCCCAGCTTCTTCATCTTGAAGAGCATCAGCAGTGCCGAACCGATGAGGATAATCCAGAACGAACGCCAGCAGTCGGATGTGAAGATGCCCTTGCGGATATCCGTAAGATTGCTCATGATTGGAGAGATATACTCCTGAGGCAACTGCTGCAGCGCCTGTGTCTCCTGTACCGATACGAAATCTGGGAAGAATACGCCCGGCATGATAGCGAAGAGCAGACAGAAACCTGCTGTCAGACCAAAGCTGGCATATACATATTTTATCTTCTCTGTCAGAATCTCCGGCTCATCCACAATCTTCTTCAGCGCCATCATCGCCAGGAGCGGGATGGTGAATTCTGCGATGACCAGGATAGATGCCACCGTTCGGAACTTGGCATACATCGGCACATAATCGAGGAAGAAATTGGTAAACGGCATGAAGTTTCTACCCCAAGCGAGCAGGATGCTCAGGATGGTGGCAGCAAGCAGCGCCCACTTCATCGGACCCTTCACGATAAAAAGACCGAGGATAAAGAGCATGCAGACGAAGGCACCTACATATACCGGTCCGCTCGTTCCCGGCTGGTTGCCCCAGTACTGTCCCAGCTGCTGGTAAATCTGCACGAAGTTAGGATCAGCCTTCTCCATCGCCTGCTGGTTCTGCGCCAGCGGAACAGAAGCACCGCCCTTGGCATCCGGAATCATCAGCGTCCAGGTTTCGTCGATACCGTAACTCCACTGTGTGATATAGTCTCTATCCAGACCGCTGCTGGTCTGGTTAGCCACATTTTTCTTTACAAGTTCACTCTTTCCTCGCATAGTTTCCTGACCATACTGCCAGGTATGATAAAGGTTCGAGAGGTTGAGCGAGATACCGATGAGGGCACCCACCACGCATACCGCCGTAGCCTTTCCGAAACGTGCGAGTTCACCTTTCTTGATGGCATCTACCAGGAAGGCAATCACCATGAAGAGGATGATAAAGAGGTAGTAATAAGTCATCTGCACGTGGTTAGCCTGCACCTCGAAAGCCGAGAAGATGGCAGTAAGGAGCAGTCCCTTGAGATACTTGCCCCGATAGGCAAGCACCACGCCCGCAATCATCGGAGGCAGATAAGCCAGTGCCCATACCTTCCAGATATGTCCGGCAGCGATGATGATGAAAAAGTAGGACGAGAATGCCCAGATGATACTTCCCAGCGCTGCCAGCGACTGTCTGAAGTTGAAGGCACGCAGCATGATATAGAAGCCCAGGAGGTATACGAAAACATACCATACATAGTCTGGCAACCACAGATGATATGCCTTCACTATCTGGCTGAGCACCTGATTACTGTCATACGAAGGCGACATCTGATAGGTAGGCATACCGCCAAACACCGAGTTCGTCCATCGTGTAGTCTCTCCCGTCTGCTGCTGGAAGAGTTCCTTTTCATGTCCCAGTCCCTTTCCTGCCGCTGCATCATGTCGGAAGAGGATTCGTCCGTCCATATCGGCAGGCATAAAGTAGACGAAGGAGATGATTGCAAATGCAATAACTACCAGAATATCCAGTAGATACTTCTTCAAAAATTTCATATTTCTATATAAACGTTTATAATTTGAAGGCAAAGATAGCACAAATTGGAGACAAAACAAAAAAATATAGCAAAAATTTATATTTTTTTTGTTGAGAAAGTTGTATTAGGTCAGAAATAGGGGTTCCCCTCTATCATTTAGGGAAACGCTTGCTGCCGTTTCGTTTTTTATCCCTACCTTTGCACCGTAAAACAAGTTTCTTCAAACAGAATATATTAATGTATAAAAGAATAAGAATTATGAAAAGATTAGCATTCATCATGATGGCATTGCTCCTGGCTCTGATGCCAGCAGCAGCACAGAATTATCGTGACAGCAGATATTACAACAAGCAGACGGGGCATCTCAACTACCGTTATAACCACAACTACGGCAGCCCGTATTACGGATTCCGCATCGGTCCTGCCTTCACCTTTGTCAATTCCGACGATTCCCGTCTGGATGGTGGCGACTGGCAGACCGGCCTGAATGTGGGCGTAGTAGCCGGCATCCCATTGACCGACAGCGCCCCACTCTATCTCGAAACCGGACTTTCATATATAGAGAAAGGTGGCAAGAAGGATCTTCCTGAAGGCAAGAAGATGACCTACGATCTCAACTATCTAGAGATTCCAGCCGTACTGAAGTACAAGTACGAAGTAGACGACCATTTCTCCATCCAGCCTCAGGTAGGCGGCTATTTTGCCGTTGGTGTAGGAGGCAAGATCAAGAACTTTGCCGAGCGTGAAGCAGAGAGTTCATTCAAGGATGCAAACTTCCGCCGCCTTGATGGTGGTATCCGCATCGGCTGCGGCATCGGCTACGACATGTTCTATGCCGATCTCACCTACGACATCGGTCTTGCCAACATCTGCCACGACAGTTTCGACAAATCGCGCAATGGAGCCCTCCAGCTCAATTTCGGAGTTAACTTCTAGAAACTTTTAAAGGTAAAAAAGTAAAAAGGTAAAAAGAGCCTACCCCCCGTTCGTCCCCGTTCCCAGCGATTCCATCGCTGGTCCCCCGTAATGTTAAAAGCCCCTGATGTAAGAACACACCAGGGGCTATATAAATTTACGAGGGAATGGGGTTATAAAGGGTTAAGGTTTTTTTACCTTTTTACTTTTTTACCTTTTTACCTTTAAAAGCCTTTTTCCTTAAAAACTCCTTAAACTTTGCTACTCTCTGCAATATTTTTAGTAACTTTGCACCCAAAAGTTAGTATACAATATGAAAATAGGAATTATCGTTGCGATGGACAAGGAGTTTGCGCAACTCAAAACATTATTGACCGAATCGCAGGTTGAGAGAAAAAATTATAAAGACTTCGTTATCGGAAAGATAGGCAATAACGAGGTGGTGATGCAACAATGCGGCATCGGTAAGGTGAACAGTACCATAGGTGCCGTGGAAATGATTGACAACTATCACCCTGACCTCGTCATCTCTTCTGGCGTGGCTGGAGGCGCTGATATCAACCTCAACGTGACTGAGGTGGTGGTGGCAACCAACTGCGTTTACCACGATGCCTACTGCGGCGAGGAATGCGAATTCGGACAGATTCTGGGCATGCCTGCTTCCTTCAAAACACCTAAGGAATATGTGGAGAAGGCACTCGCCATCAACAACCTGCCGGGCAATAGGCACCCGAAGATCCACGCCGGACAGATTGTGAGCGGCGAATGGTTTGTAGACAGCAAGGAGAAGATGCGCTCTATCCTGGAACACTTCCCTCAGGCGATGGCGGTGGATATGGAGAGCTGCTCTATCGCCCAGACCTGCCACATCTACAAGACGCCTTTCATCTCCTTCCGCATCATCAGCGATGTACCGCTGAAAGATACCAAGGCACAGCAGTATTTCGACTTCTGGGCTAAAATGGCTGAAGGCTCTTTCAATGTTACCAAGGCTTTCCTCGAAAGTCTTTAGAAGTGTTGAATGTTGAGTGTTGAATGTTGAATGATTCTTCACTCAATATTTAACACTCAACATTCAACACTCAACATTCAACATTCAACACTCAACATTCAACATTATAAAAAAGATGAATAAGATTCCAAGTTTTACAATCAATCACAATAAGCTGCTCCGCGGCATCTACGTGAGCCGTAAGGACGAAGTAGGCGGAGAAGTCATCACAACATTCGATATCCGAATGAAGGTGCCTAACCAGGAGCCTTGTCTGCACAACGGCGCCATCCATACCATTGAGCACCTGGCTGCCACCTATCTGCGCAACGACGAGGAGTGGAAAGACCGCATCATCTACTGGGGACCGATGGGATGCCTCACGGGCAACTATCTCCTTATCAAGGGCGACCTGGAGAGCAAGGACATCGTGGAACTGATGAAGCGCACCTTTAAGTTTATCGCCGATTTCGAGGGTGAGATTCCGGGACAGGCGGCAAAGGACTGCGGCAACTACCTGCTCCACGACCTGCCTATGGCGAAATATGAAGCCAGGAAATATCTGGATGAGGTACTCTGCTGCATCAGGGAAGAAAACCTCATCTACCCTACCCAGGATTAGAAACAAAAAATATGGCAAGCTTACCACTTAAGCTTGCCATATTTTTCTTTATACCAAAGTTGCCAGCCATTGACCAGATTCTGCCATACTACATAGGCTCCCGGTGCTACGGCAGCAAGAGGATTCAGAAAAGTGAGGGTGAGCCAGATGCCCACTACCGTATTCTTCTGTCCCAACGCCTGACCGGCACTGATACTCGCACCGAAATGCCTGCCTACCGCCTTGCCGATGGCAAACTGGAGGAGACATACCAGCAGCGGTACAAAGAGCAGCAGAAGCATCGTTACGCCCGATACCTCGGCATGGAGCATGTTGCGAACCGTTTCGCCCATCAGTATCGTGAGGTTGAAACACCACATATAAAAACCCAAATCCTTTACATTCTTCACCTTATCCACCCATTTTGGCAGGAACCGGCGGCTCAGCAAGGCAAGCAGCAGAGGCACCACCAGCACGGTAGTGACATTGCGGAACACCATCGCACTCATCATGAGGAACGATACGTCTGCCCCCTTCTCTACCATCGGGAAAAGACTCGGAATGATGATCATCGTAAAAATGTTGGCGATGACCGTATAAGTGGTCAGCGAACCGATACTGCCGCCCAACTTCTCCGTAACCACAGCCACAGCGGCTGCCGTAGGACAGATGAAGCAGATGAAGGCACCCTCGAGAACCAGTTTGGTACTATAATCAGAACCGAACTCGAAGATGAGCACCACCATCATCAATGCCAACGAGGTGCGGATGAGCTGGAGGATGAAATGCCACGCCTTAGGCTTCATCTCCTTGATTTCTATCTTACAGAAAGTAACATAGAGCAGTGAGAACAGCACTACCGGCATCAGACTTACCAACCTCGGACCACAATAATCGCCAATGGGCACCAGGAAGGGCACATTGGCGAATATCAGGTAGCCCAATGCTCCCATAACCAGGGAGCAGGGCAATGAAAACTTTCTAAAAAATCTCCACAAAAACATTTCTGTTTAGTCTTTGTTGCTGCGCTTGCGCTTCAGGTGATCAAGCTCAATCTTGCGCATACGCATGTTCTTTGGAGTTACCTCTACGTACTCGTCCTCACGGATATACTCCAGGCACTCCTCAAGACTCATCACGGTCTTAGGAATCACGCGGGCCTTATCGTCAGAACCGGAAGCACGCACGTTGGTAAGCTGCTTAGCCTTGGTTACGTTCACTACCAGGTCGTTTTCGTGAACATGCTCACCTACAACCTCGCCGCCGTAAACCTCCTCACCCGGGTCGATGAAGAACTTACCACGATCCTGCAGCTTATCGATAGCGTAAGCAAAGGCAGTACCGGTTTCGAGAGCAATCATGCTACCGTTAGAACGGCGGCTGATTTCACCCTTGTATGGCTGATACTCCTTGAAGCGGTGAGCCATGATAGCCTCACCCTGAGAAGCGGTAAGCACGTTGGTACGCAGACCGATGATACCACGTGAAGGGATATCAAACTCGATGTCTACACGCTCGCCCATGTTCAGCATAGAGGTCATATCACCCTTGCGGCGGGTTACCATATCAATCATCTTAGAAGCAAACTCCTCTGGTACGTTGATGGTCAACTCCTCTACAGGCTCGCACTTCACACCGTCAATCTCCTTATAGATAACCTGAGGCTGACCTACCTGGAGCTCATAGCCCTCGCGGCGCATGGTCTCGATGAGTACAGAGAGATGGAGCACACCACGGCCTGATACAATCCACTTATCGGTAGTATCCTCGTAAGGCTGTACGCGGAGAGCGAGGTTCTTCTCGAGCTCCTTGTTCAAGCGCTCCTGGATGTGGCGTGATGTACAGAACTTGCCTTCCTTACCGAAGAATGGTGAATCGTTGATGGTGAAGAGCATGCTCATGGTAGGCTCATCTACAGCGATTGGAGGCAGTGGCTCCGGATTCTCGAAGTCGCAGATGGTATCACCAATCTCAAACTTCTCCAAGCCGACAACGGCACAGATATCGCCTGAATCTACATGATCGGTCTTCTTATGACCCATACCCTCGAAGGTGTGGAGCTCCTTGATCTTGGTCTTCTCCTGGGTTCCGTCGCGGTGACAGATAGTAACGTTCATGCCGTCCTTCAATGTACCACGGTGAACACGACCTACGGCGATACGACCAGTATAAGAGCTGTAATCGAGAGATGTGATAAGGAGCTGAGGAGTACCCTCGAGCTGCTTAGGAGCTGGGATAACCTCAATAATCTTATCGAGCAGATAATCGATATTGTCTGTTGGATGATTATAGTCCTCGCCCATCCAGCCGTTCTTGGCAGAACCGTAAACTACAGGGAAGTCGAGCTGGTCTTCTGTAGCATCGAGGTCGCACATCAGGTCGAACACCATCTCGTACACCTCTTCAGGGCGACAGTTAGGCTTATCTACCTTATTAACAACAACGATAGGCTTCAGTCCGAGCTGCAATGCCTTCTGGAGCACGAAACGGGTCTGAGGCATCGGACCCTCGAAAGCATCGACGAGGAGGAGGCATCCGTCTGCCATGTTGAGCACGCGCTCAACCTCACCACCGAAGTCAGAGTGTCCAGGAGTATCGAGGATATTAATCTTAGTACCTTTCCAATTGATAGATACATTCTTTGAGAGAATGGTTATACCACGCTCGCGCTCCAAGTCGTTGGAATCGAGCACTTCGCCGCTGTTATCCTGGCCGTCGCGGAACAGCTTACCGGCGAGCATCATCTTGTCGACCAATGTAGTCTTACCATGGTCAACGTGTGCAATAACTGCAATGTTTCTAATGTCTTGCATTTTAATTTTTACCTTAAATACTTAAATTTGGGTGCAAAATTACAAAAAAATCCCGAAATGTTTGCATAATTCGGCAAAAAGTTGTATCTTTGCACCGCATTTTTAATGAAACCGCCGTGAGGAAGGTCATCAGATGCACAAAATTAAACATATTCATATTTTATTAAATTAAGTTTTTACAGCTATGTATTTAGACAAAGCAAAAAAAGAAGAGATCTTTAGCAAGTACGGAAAGTCTAACTCTGATACTGGTTCAGCTGAGAGCCAGATAGCATTGTTCTCATACCGTATTGCTCATTTGACGGAACATGTTAAGAAGAACCGTAAAGATTATACTACAACACGTGCGTTGACACAGCTTGTAGGAAAGCGTCGTGCATTGCTCGATTACTTGTATGATCGCGACATCAATCGCTATCGTGCTATCATCAAGGCCCTCGGTCTTCGTAAGTAATCAGCTTAGGCAGACACATTGCTTAACAGAACAGAATCCCATCGTTCGCAAGAGCGATGGGATTTTTCTTGCTTACTCATAAATAAAAAAAGAATATTATTCATTTCTTAGAACAGCACTTTGTAGAACTTGTAACCATAACCAGCATCATCTATCTGACGCTGGCAACCATCCTGTTGCTCTACCAGACACCTGATACGGCCGTTTACAAAACTTTCCGCAGATCTAAAAGACTGATGGCAGGCGGAATGATGCTCATCAGCCTGAATATATGGATCTGGATAGCTTCATTTACAGGAAGCTGGACGGAATATAACAACTGGGTTCCCTGTTTCGACATCATCCTCTTCTATCTGATGGGCATCTGCTTTAGCTTCTCGCTCAGCAGTCTGCTCGACCCTCATTATATCTCCCGGAAGCGCTGCAGGACGATAGCCGTAAAGTTCACAATGACGGCTTTCTTCGCCCTTATCGCCATGACAGATGCGCTGAAGGCATACCAGATACCCCTGCTGCTTATCGCCCTGATAGGACTGCTGGAGATGCTCATAGGACATATCTACTACTTCAACAAGTGCTATCTGAGAAGCAACGCCCTCTTCGAAAACTACATCTCGAACGAGAAGAGCCATTTCATCAGATGGCTCAAGGTGAGCCACTGGCTCTTCTACGGCATGCTGATACTGGGCGTGATATCCATCCGTACGGGTGCCCTATTCAACTGGCTGGTGCAATTCTATGTGGTAGGCATGAACCTCTATATTCTGGTAAACATCATCAACTATGCCTCTGAATACGAGACGCTGATGAAGGCAGACTGCGATAAGACGGAAGAAGAAAAGAGCGGAGAAGCCAGCCCGAAGAAAGCCTACATCGAAACGCTGCGCCCTAGAGTAACGGAATGGATTCAGGAGAAATCGTATCTGAAGGACCAGTTCACGATAGATGATCTTGCCACCAGGCTGTATACCAACAAGACCTACCTCTCCTCCTTCATCAAGGAAGAATTCGGCATGAACTTCAGCAGTTGGATAGCGAGTCTGCGCCTGGAAGAAGCCAAGAAAATGATGAGCGAGCATCCTGATGCCAAGCTGAAGGATATCGCCTACAACGTAGGTTTCTCCTCGCTGCCCTACTTTTCGAGCGTCTTTGCCAAATCAGAAGGTATTACGCCATCTGCCTGGATGAAAGAACGCAGCAGGAATGCAGAAAGATAAGAAACAGAAAACGGGCTGGGAGCGAAAAAGCTCCTAGCCCGTTTTTGTATACTTACTAAAATTAAATTACTTAAGTATCTCCTTCAGCGGTTTCATCACGAATTCACGCTCCTCCATCAACGGATGGGGAACCTTGAAATCGGGCTCATCTATCACCAAGTCATCTATCATCAGGATATCAATGTCGATGATGCGGTCCTGGTATTCGCCATCCACCGACTTCATGGTGCGCCCCATTTCGCGCTCTATGCGCTGCGTAGCCTCCAGCACCTGGCGCGGAGCCATCGTGGTGAGAACCAGCACACAGGCATTGATATAGTCGTTGGGCGATGAATAACCCCAAGGCTTGGTTTCGTAAAGAGCAGACTGGCGCTCTACCACACCAATCTGCTCTCCTATCTTTTCTATTACCTCGCGAATGTTGCGCTTTCGGTTGCCCAAATTCGTACCGAGACTTAAATATACCTGATACATACTTATTCACACTTTAATAAAATTGTGGATAACTAAGCTAAAACCCAGAATATCAACAACTTCTATGTGTATAAAAACTGTTTATACCACTGTTTAATCTGGAAGCATCAACAAAGAATCACCATAGCAGCCAAACATATAGCCATTCTTCACAGCCATCTTGTATGCCTCGTAAACCAGGTCGTAACCGCCAAAGGCCGCTGTACTCATCATCAGGGTTGACTCCGGATGATAGAAATTGGCTACGGCACAGTCAGCAAGACCGAAATCGTATGGAGGGAAGATGAACTTGTTGGTCCATCCATCGAATGCCTTCATCATACCATCGGTGCCTACAGCCGTTTCTGTTGCCTTCATCACACTGGTGCCGATAGCGCAGACGCGATGGCCGGCAAGCTTGGTCTTGTTAACCAGATCGCATGCCTCCTGGCTAATCATCATCTGCTCAGAATCCATCTTGTGCTTGGTAAGGTCCTCCACCTCAATATCGTGGAAGTTGCCCAAACCGCAATGCAGGGTGATATAAGCCTCGTTGATACCGTTGATTTCCATACGCTTCATCAGCTCGCGTGAGAAGTGAAGACCGGTAGCAGGAGCAGTAACAGCACCCTCTACCTCAGCGAAAACACACTGGAAATCGTCCATATCATCCTCAGTAGCGTGATGATCCTCACGTGCATCGATAACGTAGCGAGGAAGCGGAGCCTCGCCCAAAGCGAAGAGCGAACGCTTGAAGACATCATGATTGCCATCCTCATCATAGAGGAAACGGAGGGTACGGCCACGGCTGGTGGTATTGTCGATAACCTCGGCAACCATCTCGTTGACATCATCGAAGAAAAGCTTGTTGCCGATACGGATCTTGCGGGCAGGCTCTACCAATACGTCCCAAAGGCGCATCTCAGGATTGAGCTCACGGAGCAGGAACACCTCTATCTTGGCATCGGTCTTCTCCTTGGTACCATAAAGACGGGCTGGGAAAACCTTGGTATTGTTGAAGATGAAGGTATCGCCCTCTTCGAAGTAATTCACGATATCCTTGAACTGCAGGAATACTGGATTGCCATCGGCATCAACCATATCCTTGCCGTTTTCATCTTTCTTGTACATCTCGATGGTTTCAGACTTCTTGTGGAGAACCATGAGTCGGGACTCATCGCGGCGAGTAATCTCGAATGTACGTTCACCACTAGCCGTTTTTACCACGTGCTTTGCCTTATGTGGATAAAGTGCCACCTGATCTTTTGGCAACTTAAAGTTAAATTGTGATAGCTTCATGTTATATTTTTTATTACTTGGATGGCTGAAGGCTGTCTTCGAGAGGCTGCTCATCAAGCCATTCCTGGAAATGTTCAAAACTGATGCAGTTTTCTACTGCGAAACTTCCTGCCTTGGTACGGCGGAGGGCGGTAAGGTAGGCGCCACTATCGAGAGCCCTGCCGATATCACGGGCGAGGGAGCGGATATAAGTGCCTTTGCCGCAAACCACACGGATGCTGGCGGTCTTCTCCTCATCGTTATAATCGGTGAGTTCTATCTCGTCTACACGCACGGTCTTCGGCTTGAGCTGAACCTCTTCGCCTGCCCGGCGCAAGGCATAAGAGCGGTCGCCATTCACCTTTACGGCGCTGTAGGTAGGCGGAACCTGCTGAATCTCGCCCACAAACTGCTTGAGCGTTTCCTCCACCAGTTGGCGGGTGATATGCTCCGTAGGATAGGTGTGATTCACGCTGTGTTCCTTATCGTAGCTGGCGGTAGTAGCACCGAGCTGCAGGGTAGCTGTATACTCCTTAGTATGGGTCTGCAGCTGTTCTATCTGCTTGGTACATTTGCCGGTGCAGAGCACCAGCACGCCAGTGGCAAGGGGATCGAGCGTACCGGCATGTCCTATCTTCACCTTAAAACCGAGCTTCTTGCTGAGCAGATAGCGAACATGTGCCAGGGCTCCGAAACTCGACATGCGATAAGGCTTGTCGATGGCAATAATTTCTCCTTTTCTGAAATCCATATTTTAAACTAATGAACAGATGATGGTTACGGCACCTGCAATGGCACAATAGATACCAAAGTATACCAGTTTACCCTTCTTCACAATGTTAATCATCCATTTACAAGCCAGACAACCTGAAATGAATGCAGCCACAAAGCCTATAATCATAGGGAATGCGTCGATGCCTCCAAGTGTCTCTTCGCCCTTCAGACCCTTCAGAAGGTCAAGCAATGCCTCGCCCAGGATTGGAGGAATCACCATAAGGAACGAGAATTGAGCCATCTTCTCCTTCTTGTCACCAAGCAAAAGGCCGGTGGCGATGGTAGTACCAGAACGGGAAAGGCCTGGCAATACGGCAAGTGCCTGTCCGAGACCGATGATAAAGGCATGCAACGGACTGATATTCTCCTTCTGACGAGGCTTGGCGAAGTAAGAGAAAGTAAGGAGCACAGCTGTTACGAGGAGCATACAGCCCACGATAAGCAAGCCTGAACCGAAAACCTCTTCTACCTTATCCTTGAAGAATACGCCTACGATACCCACAGGAATCATAGAGATGACGATATTGAGGGCATACTTTGTTTCCTCATTCATCTGGAACTTGAAGAGTCCCTTCAAAATCCAATCAATTTCTTTCCACAGAATGACCAGTGTACTCAACACGGTTGCTACATGAACCATGATGGTAAAAGTAAGGTTATCCTCTCCGTTAATGCCAAAAAGATAAGCACCGATAGCCAAATGACCGCTACTGCTTACAGGCAAATACTCTGTGAGACCCTGAACGAGTCCCAACACTAATGCTTCAAACCAATTCATCGAATGAAATAAATGTTATGTGCTGATTTTTATTTAGGGTTACGCCCTATAAACTATTAACTATAAACTATTAATTGTCTTTCGGTTTATGTATCACCGCATAGATGATTGAAAGGAAACCTATCAATGTTACGGTTGGTGCAACAACGATGCGACGAGTACTGAAAATATCAGTATCGAAGGTATGCTCGTTAGAACCGGCGCCACTCATCAGCAGAAAACCGATGATGATAATCGCCATTCCGATGCCTAACAAGATAAAGTTCATCTTGTCGAATGCTAAATTCTTCTTATCCATTTTTTTTAATGTTGAATGTTGAGTGTTGAATGTTGATAGCAAGATTGCTATAAACTATTAACTTTTAACTATTAACTAAATCTTATAAAGGTCTCCCGCCTTCATCTTCAGGAACTTATTGACTGAGATGCAGGCGCAGAAGGCGGTGATGATGATACCGAAGAGGAAGACGGAGCCGCCGGTGATGGCGAGTTCCTGCCAACCCAAAACGTTCATCAACTCAGGTTCGTGGAGCGACCATACATAGAGACAACCGCCCAGGAAACCATCTGCCAGCAATGCTGAAACAACGCCCACAAGCATAGCCTTGCGGAGGAACGGGCGGCGGATAAAGCCCCAGGATGCACCTACCAGCTTCATCGTATGGATGGAGAAACGGCGGGCATAGATGCCCAGACGCACCGTATTGTTAATCAGCGAGAACGAGATGAAGGTGAGCAGGGCTGCTACAATCAGCAATCCGATACTGATCTTTGCCAACGAATTGTTCACCTGTTCTATCAGGTCGTGCTGATAAGTAACCTCGGTAACACGTGGGAATGCCTTCAGTTCCTTGGCAATCCACTTCAAAGAATCATTGTTTGCGTAATCTGCCTTCGTCGTAATCTCTATGGAAGGCTGGAAAGGGTTGACACCAGCAAACTCGCTCGGGTTGGTACCCAAATCGCGGGTAGCTTCTTTCAGTGCCTCTTCCTTGGTGATATAAGTCAGCGTATTGACATAAGGTCTTGCATTCAGGCGTTTACACATCTGCAATCCCTCCGGGTTAGTCATATCCTGTTCAAGCATCACCTGTACCACGAGATTCTCCTTCACATAGGAAGAGAGATTACGTCCCATGAGGACAGAGAAGATAACTAACCCCAACAAAATGAGCACCATAGCGGTACTGATACACAAAGTAATGACCTGCAATCCACGATGATTGCTAGGCTTATATTGTTTCTTTCTCATTTTTAAAAATCTTTACTAACTTAAAACAAAAAGGGCACAATGACCCAAATTGTCTGCAAAGATACGCATAAACGAAGAGATAACAAAATAAAATTGCATTTATTTACATTTATTCAATTAATTAATCGAACCACAGGCGAAAGTTAAGTTCAATTGAAAAAGGAAAAGGGCCAACCTCACGGCCAGCCCTTCACATAATAAGTAAAATTCAAATAGGTATGACTTGAATTTACTAAATGAAAATTTACTATTCGGGATGGTAAATCCCTTTATGTACATTCATTACATCTTAGTGATGACACCCTTCTCTGAACTCTCCAAGAACTGGATGATGTTCTGAATCTCCGGTCCATCTGGCACCTGATCCTTGATCTGGTTAATGGCATCGAAGAGGGATGTCTGGCCATGGAATACCAGTCGGTAGGCATTAGCAATATGCTTGCGAACCTTCTCGGTAAGCTCGGCTGCTTCCATGATGATGGTGTTAGGACCTGCATACTTCACAGGCTTTCCACCGGCAATGATATAAGGAGGAATATCCTTAGAGAAGGTAGTACCTGCCTGAATCATCGCCAGGTCGCCTACTCGGGTCTTGGCGTTCTCTACTACAGATGTTGAGTAGATGACACCGTTACCAATCACGCAGTCGCCCGCAATCTTAGTACCATAACCGAATACGCAACCGTCGCCGATTACGGTATCGTGAGAGATATGGGCACCTTCCATCAGGAAGTTGTTGTTGCCCAGAACGGTCTTGCCGCCCTTATGGGTACCACGGTTGATAACCACGTTCTCACGGATGGTATTGTTATCGCCGATTACTACCTCACTCTCCTCACCTGTAAAGTGGAAGTCCTGTGGGAGCGCAGCGATAACGGCTGCCTGGAACACCTTATTATTATTACCCATGCGAGTACCGTTCATGATGCTCACGAATGGATAGATGGTACAGTTGTCGCCGATGACCACATCGTCCTCAATATAGGCGAATGGATATATCTTGCAGTTGTCTCCAATCTTAGCCTTTGGAGAAACCTCTGCCTTTGGACTTATTATACTAGCCATAACTATAAACTATTAATTATTAACTATAAACTACTTAGCTCCTCCACCCAATGCATAGTAGAGATTTACTACTGCCTGCATCTTGTTGAAGTCATCAGCTACCTTAGAAAGCTGTACATTGAGGAGTGAAGACTGTGCCTGGATGATTTCAAGGTAAGAGCTGCCTGCAATACCCATCAATTCCTTGGTAGATTCTACATTCTTCTCGAGTACTTCTATTCGCTTCTGCTCTATCTTGCTCTTCTCATCAGAGTAGTTGTAGAGAACAAGCGCATTGCTCACCTCGCTACCAGCCTTCAGCACGGTATTCTGCCAGGTGTTGTAAGCCTGCTCATACTGCATCTTAGCCACCTTCAAACCGGCAATGATACGACCGTTCTGGAAGATTGGCTGGGTAAGAGAACCTACAGCTGAGAGCAACCACTTACCTGGGTTCACGATACCTGCACCGCCTGAATTGGTAAATGCACCTGTACCGGAAATGGTGATAGATGGATAGAACTTGCTGCGGGCGGTCTCTATACCATAGAAGCACTGGGCAAGATTCATCTCGGCTGCGTGGACATCAGCACGGTTGTTGAGCAACTGGATGCCTACACCGGTTGAGAAATTAGATGGAAGACTCTGGTTATCCAACTTGCCACGGGCGATGCTATGTGCCTGGTCGCCGATGAGCAGACTCAGAGAGTTCTCTGTCTCACGAATCTGGCGCAACAGATCGGTCTTCTGGGTCAACACAGAATAGTAGTTAGACTCAGCTGACTGGATGGCTGGTGTACGGTAACCCAATCTGAGATCGTGCATCTTCTGCATAGTCTCCCAAGTATCCTTGGTCAATCCTTCCATATTGTTAACCAACTCCACCTGCTTGTCGAGCATCAACAGAGTATAATACATGTTGGCGATGTTGGCGATGAGGTTGGTCTTGACAGATACCTGATAATCCTGCAACTGGAGCAGCGCCATCTGGGCACCACGCTTCTGAGAGAGCAGGTTGCCGAAGAGGTCTACCATCCAGCTGGCTGTAACAGGCATCGTGTAAGTCTTGGTGGCAGCGTTACCATCCCAGGAAGCGATAGTTCCCTGAGGAGTGAAAGACAAGGCAGGCACGAATGCCAACTTGGCACACTTCAGCTGCTCTTCTGCCATCTTCACGTTCAAAGCCGCATTGAGGAGGTTGACATTGTTATTCAATCCCTTCTCAATGATTGACTGGAGCTGAGGGTCGGTAAAGACACTGCGCCAAGGGATATTGGCGAAGGTAGTAGTATCCTTTACAGCCAATGTATCTGTATCAGAAGCTACATCGCGAACGATACCGCTGGTCTTCACATCCGGACGTTCATACTTTCCGTAGAGAGTCTTGCAGCTGCTCAGAGAGAGCGCTGCGAGACCCAATATGATGATATTTAAATTCTTTTTCATTGTTTCCTTTGAAGTTACATTGCGTTATTACTTCTTCTCGATACCCTTCATTTCGTGAGCGGCGTTGGCATACTGCTCCAATTCAGCAGCTACCTCCTCGTTCATCTCGTCCTCGAACTTCATTGGGGTCAACTTCTCCTGCAACCACTGGAAGACTGCGAAGAGAGCAGGAACCACGAAGATCTGACAGATAGTACCGAGCAACATACCACCTACGGCGGCAGCACCCAGGGTCTGGTTACCATTCTTACCTACACCTGATGCGAACATCAGAGGCAACAGACCGATAACCATCGCCAGAGAGGTCATCAGGATAGGACGGAGACGGGCACCGGCACCCAGGATAGCTGAGTACTTGATAGCCATACCCGTACGACGACGCTCGAGGGCGAACTGTACGATAAGGATGGCGTTCTTAGCCAACAGACCGATCAACATAATCAACGAAATCTGCATGTAGATATCGTTAGAGTGACCGAAGATGTTGGTGAAAATGAACGCACCAGCCAAACCGAATGGGATAGACAATACTACAGACAATGGCAAGATGTAACTCTCGTACTGGGCACTCAAGATCAGGTAAACGAATACGATACAGAGTGCGAAGATCAAACCTGTAGAGTTGCTGGACTCAGCCTCAGAACGGGTCAAACCAGAGTACTCATAGCCGTAGCCCTCTGGCAATGTCTCCTTGGCAACCTCAGCAATCGCCTTCATACCGTCACCGGTAGAGTAACCGCTGTTAGGAGTTACAGATACATCCATAGAGGTAAACAGGTTGAATCGGGTGATGTTAGACGGGCCATAAACCTTCTTCAAGTTCACGAACTCGCTTACTGGAGACATGGTGCCATCTGCACAACGTACATAAATCTTGCTCAGATCGTCTGGACGCATACGACTCTCAGGTCCAGCCTGAATCATCACACGGTAGAGCTTACCGTAGGCATTGAAGTTAGATGCGTAGAGACCACCGAGATAACCCTGCATGACAGACAATACTGTTGATGGAGAGATACCAGCCTGCTTGGTCTTGGCAACATCTACATCCACCATATACTGAGGATAGTTAGGGTTATACTGAGTCTGGGCTGTCTGAATCTCAGGACGCTTGTTCAACTCAGCCAGGAACTTCTTCACATTATCAAAGAACTTATTCAAGTCGCCACCGGTCTTATCCTGCATGGTCATGGTGATACCATTCTGCATAGAGAAACCGGAAATCATAGGTGGAGCAAAGGCAAGAACCTGTGCATCCTTGATCGTAGCAGTCTGCTTGTAGATCATACCCAATACAGAGGTATACTCCATAGGGTTGACAAACAAAGCCTCAATACCGCCACCGGTGCAAGCCTCCTTGATACGGTGGAAGAATCCACCCGGACGCTCCTCGAATGGCTTCAGCTTCACGATGATGGTACCCTGGTTAGAACCGGCACCGCCGATAAAGCTATAACCCATGATGGCGTTACGGGTTGCGATGGCTGGGTTGCTAGCCAGCATCTTATCTACCTGCTTTACCACCTCTGCAGTATGTTCCTGAGAGGTACCAGGAGCTGTAGAGATACAAGCGAAGATAGTACCGGTATCCTCATCAGGCACCAGACCCGTCTTGGTAGTACCCATCAGGGCAACCAGACCTACGATGCTGACAGCCACCAGACTACCAGCAATGATGCCGTGGTTGATAACCCACTTGACACCACCTTTATATTTATTGGTAATCTTATCAAACTGATAGTTGAATCCAGCGTGGAATCGGTCGATGAAAGACATCTTCTTCTCGTGACCCTCCTCGTGTGGCTTCAGCAACACGGCACAGAGTGCAGGAGACAGCGTCAACGCATTGATAGCCGAAATAACGATAGATACAGCCATGGTTACACCGAACTCACGGTAGAAGTAACCGGAAGTACCACCGATGAATGATACAGGAACGAACACGGCAGACATCACCAATGTAATAGAGATGATGGCGCTGGAAATTTCGTTCATCGCATCGATAGCTGCAGTAAGGGCACTCTTGTAACCCTGGTCGAGCTTGGCGTGAACCGCCTCGACCACCACAATGGCATCATCGACCACAATCGCAATAGCCAGCAGCAGGGCTGACAGCGTAAGCAGGTTGATGGAGAATCCGAAGATCCAGAGGAAGAGGAACGTACCGACCAGAGCCACAGGTACGGCAATCATAGGAATCAGCGTAGAACGGAAGTCCTGCAAGAAGATATACACTACGATGAACACCAGTACCAGGGTGATAATCAAGGTGAAGATAACCTCCTCGATAGATGCGAACAAGAACTCGGTAACATCCATCAGGATGACATTCTTCAACCCTGGAGGATAACTCTTCTCCAGTTCATCAAGCGTTTTCTTTACGTCGCTGGCAATCTGGGTAGCATTGGAACCGGCAATCTGCTGAACCATACCCATCACGGCAGGCTGACCATCATTGAGCAGGTTTACGTTATACTGCAAACCACCCAACTCAATCTTGGCAACTTCGCCCAGACGGAGCGTCTGACCGGAAGTATTGCTCTTGATGAGGATGTTCTCATACTCCATTGGAGTCTTCAAACGACCCTTGTAACGCAAAGTATATTCATACTGCATATCAGAGCTTTCACCAAAGCTACCAGGGGCAGCCTCGATATTCTGCTCTGCCAAAGCCTGGGAAATATCAGAAGGAACCAGTCCGAACTCCTTCATCTTCTCTGGCTTCAACCAGATACGCATAGAGTAGTTACGGGTAGAAGGGCTCTGCACATCACCCACACCATTGATACGCTTCAACTGTGGAACCACGTTGATCAGGGCGTAGTTGGTAACAAACTGGTCGTCGTAACGGCCATCGTCTGTAGTCAGAGCGAACATGATGACGTTAGAACTCTGTCGCTTGGTTACGGTGACACCCACCCTGGTAACCTCGGCAGGCAGCAGAGACTGCGCCTGAGATACACGGTTCTGTACGTTGACCGCAGCCATATCAGGGTCAGAACCCTGCTTGAAGTAAACGGTGATCTGAGCAAAACCAGAGTTAGACGCAGAAGAGGTCATATAAGTCATGTTCTCCACACCGTTGATACTCTCCTCCAGCGGAGCAACGACAGAGTTCAACACCGTCTGGGCATCTGCACCCGTATAGGTAGCAGTTACCGTGATGGTAGGCGGCGCGATATTCGGATACTGCTCGATAGGCAGCGATACCAAGCCGATAATACCCAGCAAGACGAAGAAGATGGAAACCACCGTCGAAAGTACCGGGCGCTTTATAAAGTTTGTAAATGACATAATTTACTATTTTTCTTTATACCTTATTATATATTACTTCTTTCCGCCCATAGCAGTAGCGAAGGCATGAGCGTTATCCTGAGACTCAGCCAACTTGGCAGCCTCAGCAATCTTCTGATTGTAGCGCTCCAGAGTGATAGGCTTGATCTGCTGACCATCGGTCAACTTGGTAATACCCTTCAAAACAATACGGTCGCCTACATGAAGACCTGCAGTTACGATATAGTTCTTGCCATCATCCTGTGGATTTACCTTGATCTCAGAATACTTCACCTTGTTATCCTTGGTTACGATATAAACGAAGATCTTATCCTGAACCTGAGAGCAAGCCTCCTGAGGGATGACGATAGCACTGTTATTATCGTTAGGAACAACGATAGAACCTGCACCACCACTCTTCAGCAACTTCTCTGGGTTAGCGAAGTGAGCGATGAGAGAGATAGAACCAGAAGTAGCATCGATGACACCACTCATCTTGACTACCTTACCTGGGTGATTATAGATAGAACCGTCTGCCAACTGCAACTTAACAGCTGGGAACGCTGCGATGGCTGCCTGAATGCTACCATTGGTCTTAGACATGCTCAAGATCTGAGACTCAGAGAGTGAGAAGAATACCTCCATGGTGCTGATGTTGGAAACGGTTGTCAGAGCCTGACCAGAAGCGCTTACCAAAGCACCCACCTTGAAAGGAAGGCTACCTACTACACCTGCAGAAGGGCTGGTAACGGTACACCAAGCCAACTGCTCGCGGGCTGAAGCCAATGCTGCCTCTGCCTGAGCTACCTGAGCCTTAGCTGTTGCATAGCTGTTAGCTGCTGTAGAGAGTTCAAATTCACCGATAATCTTGCTATCATACAATTTCTTATTGTTCTGATAGGTCAACTTGGCTGTATTAGCCTGTGCCTTAGCTGTATTTACAGCAGCAGCTGCAGAACGGACAGCAGCCTGATAGGTCTCGCTATCAATAGAGAACAAAGCCTGACCTGCTGATACAGTCTGTCCCTCGTGTACAAAAACCTTAGTGATAAAACCAGAAACCTTAGGACGTACCTCTACATCCTGGATACCCTTGATGGTAGCAGGATAGGTAGTCTGCAATGCGGCGCTGGAAGTACCGATAGTAGCCACAGCGAACTCATCATCGCTGAAGTCAGGCAGACCGCCCTTCTTACTTCCACCACATGATGTCAACGCAGCAAGAACACAAACTGCTGCAACAAACAAAACGCTTTTAATTTTCATACCTATTTTATATTATAATTTATTATTTAATCTTTTATCTTCTCTTATTCAAAAGTTCTTTCCGTCCTCTAACGAAAACTTTTATGCGCCTTTAAGTTTTAAAAGCGGTGCAAAAGTACTAATAATAAATGAATAACGGCTCGCTAGGAGCCGTTATTTAACAAAAATTATTCTCTATTTTGAGTTTTCTGCATTTACCAATCCCATCTCCTGAGCCTTCTTCATCAGAAGCTCCATCAACGGTTCACGCTCATTAGCCACCTTATTATCCAATACAGCATCCTTGAGATACTGCTTCAGGGTGCCTACCTCGCGGCAAGGGGTAAGATGGAACATCTCCATAATCTCATTACCATCGATGCATGGCTGGAGAAGTCGCTTATAATCACGTTCCTGCAGATCAACCAGTTTCTCGCGCACCATCTTGAAATTATCCAGAAAACGCTGCTTGCGCACCTGGTTCTTGCTGGTAATATCAGCCTCGCAGAGCGTCATCAGGTCGTTGATGTCATCGCCGGCATCATTCAGCAGGCGGCGTACGGCACTGTCGGTAACCTCCTCATCAGCAATCACAATCGGACGCATGTGGAGTTCTACCAGCTTCTGTACATACTTCATCTTCGCATCCATCGGAAGTTTCATACGGCGGAAGATACCCGGAATCATCTTTGCACCTATTATATTATGACTGTGGAATGTCCAGCCGATATTGTTGTCCCAGCGCTTGCTCTTCGGTTTACCGATGTCGTGGAAGAGAGCAGCCCAGCGGAGCCAGAGGTTATCAGAATGCTTGCACACATTCTCGAGCACCTCCATCGTATGGTCGTAATTATTCTTATGTGCCCTGCCGTTACGGGTTTCCACCTTGTCCATTGCAACCAGTTCTGGCAGAATCAGATCGAGCAGACCTGTATCTTTCAGGTAATAGAAACCGCAGCTTGGGTGCTTGGAGAGCATAATCTTGTTCATCTCGTCGCAGATTCGCTCAGCACTGATAATCTTCAGGCGCTCGGCATTGCGGGAGAGCGCATCATAGGTCTCCTCCTCTATCTGGAAATTGAGTTGGGTAGCGAAACGCACGCAACGCATCATACGCAGCGGGTCATCAGAAAAAGTGATATCCGGGTCGAGCGGAGTGGCAATAATGCCATCTTCCATATCGTAGACACCATCAAAAGGATCTACGAGTTCTCCAAAACGGTCTTTGTTCAGGCAGATAGCCATCGCATTGATGGTAAAGTCACGGCGGTTCTGGTCATCCTCCAGCGTTCCATCTTCCACAATAGGCTTTCTGGAATCGCGCTGATAGCTCTCCTTACGGGCGCCGACAAACTCCACTTCTGTATCCTGATACTTCACTTGTGCTGTTCCGAAATTACGGAACACAGAGAGATGCGCCTTTCTTCCGAGCATCTTCTTCAAGGCAGAAGCTACCTCAATACCGCTACCAACCACAACGACATCAATATCATTGGAAGGTCGCTCCAGGAAGAGGTCACGCACATATCCACCTACTACATAACACTCCACAGACAGTCCATCTGCTGCCTCTGAAATCTTATGAAATATATCCTTATCCAGTATCTGTGCCAGTTCGGCATTGGTCAAATTTCTCATACTCTTTTTACTTTCGGGGTGCAAAGTTACTGCAAAATATGTAAAATACAAAATAAATATTTGGCTATTTCACAATAAATGCGTAAATTTGCACCGAATTTCGAAATTATTATGGCAGATTTATTGAAAACAGAACAGCAGTTTAAGGATGTCATGAGTGAATGCAGGACATTATTTGAGAAGAAGCTTCATGATTATGGAGCCTCTTGGAGAATCTTGCGCCCTTCTTCTCTGACAGACCAACTCTATATCAAGGCGAAGCGCATCCGCTCGCTCGAAATCAAGAAAGAATCTTTGGTTGGCGAAGGTATCCGTCCGGAATTCATCGCCCTTATCAACTATGGTATCATAGGACTCATCCAGCTCGAAAAGCCTTTCGTGGATGAGGTGGATATGACACCCGAAGAGGCTATGAAACTATACGACCTCCATGCAAAGGAGGCACTGGAACTGATGCTCAGGAAGAACCATGACTATGATGAAGCATGGCGCTCGATGAGAGTCAGCAGTTATACAGACTTCATCCTGACCAAGATTCAGCGCGTAAAGGAAATTGAAGACATTGCCGGCGCTACCCTCGTTTCTGAAGGTATTGATGCCAACTATATGGACATCATCAACTATGCCGTCTTCGGTGCCATCAAAATGAGCGAGAAGTAAAAATATAAATGATGAAGAATAAGGCAACTCACATATTAACAAAGATAGCGGTCAATATCGGGCGACTGCTGATGGCAATAACCTTCATTTTCTCAGGATTTGTGAAGGGAATTGACCCATTAGGCACGCAATACAAGATAACTGACTATCTGGAGGCGCTGCACATCGACTGGATGTTCCCCGACTGGAGCACCCTGGTGATGTCGGTATTACTAGCCACTGCAGAGTTTGCCATCGGTATCTTCCTCCTCTTCGCCATCCGACGGAGACTGATGAGCAAGATCACCCTTGCCGTGATGAGCGTGATGACGCTGATTACCCTGTGGATCGTTATCGCAGACCCAGTAAAGGATTGCGGATGCTTCGGTGATGCCGTAGTGCTCACCAATATGGAGACATTCATCAAGAACATCATCCTCCTGATATTCGCCGTCCTGCTTTGGAGAAAGCCGCTGGAGATGCAGAGACTCATCTCGAGACAGACCCAGTGGGTGGTGATCAACTACACCTTCCTCTTCTCCATCGTGATGAGTATCTGGAGTCTGTGGTATCTGCCGCAATTCGACTTCCGTCCTTATCATATAGGTGTCAACATCGCCAAGGGCATGGAGATACCGAAGGGAGCCAAGCAACCCAAGTTTGATACCACCTTCATCCTGGAGAAGAACGGAGAGCGGAAGGAGTTTACGTTAGACAACTATCCAGACTCCACCTGGACCTTCATCGACAGCAAGACGGTTCAGACCGAAGAAGGTTACGTACCTCCAATCCACGACTTCAGCATAGCTGATGCCAAGACGGGAGAAGACATCACCCAGGAAGTGATTCACGATAAAGGCTACACCTTCCTCCTGGTTTCGCCACATCTGGAATTTGCCGATGACAGCAACTTCGGCAATATCGATGAGATTTACGAATATGCCAACGACCATGGCTACCGTTTTCTCTGCCTCACGGCAAGTACGGAGAAAGCCATCAAGCACTGGCAGGACATAACAGGAGCGGAATATCCCTTCTATGTCACAGACGAGACTACGCTGAAGACGGTAATCCGCAGCAACCCGGGTCTTCTTCTGCTGAAGAACGGAACCATCATCCAGAAATGGAGCCACAACGATTTGCCTGACATGGCAGAAATCGGCGACAAGCCACTGGAGAAGACCGAGATAGGCAAGATGCCAGAAGTAAGTGCCGCCAAGAAGATAGCCGGCATCATCTCCTGGTTCATCATTCCACTGGTACTCCTCACCATTGCCGACCGGCTCTGGGCTTGGGGCGCCTGGATCAGAAAGAAAGAGAATTCGAACAGAATATTATCAACTTTTAAAAAGAAAAGAAAAATGAGAAAGAAAATTGTAGCAGGTAACTGGAAAATGAACATGAACCTGCAGGACGGTGTTGCTCTCGCTAAGGAGATTAACGAGGCATTGGTAGCTGACAAGCCAAACTGTGACGTAATCATCTGTACTCCATTCATCCACTTGGCTTCTGTAGCTCAGGTTTTGGATTCAAAGGTAGTAGGTCTTGGTGCAGAGAACTGCGCAGACAAGGCTAAGGGTGCTTTCACAGGTGAGGTTTCAGCTGAGATGGTAAAGAGCACAGGTGCTCAGTATGTTATCCTCGGTCACTCAGAGCGTCGTCAGTACTATGGCGAGACAGCTGAGATTCTGAAGGAGAAGGTAGAGTTGGCTTTGGCTAACGGTTTGAAGGTTATCTTCTGCTGCGGTGAGACTCTCGAGGAGCGTGAGGCTGAGAAGCAGAACGAGGTAGTAAAGGCTGAGTTGGAAGGTTCAGTATTCCACTTGAGCGCTGACGCTTGGAAGAACATCATCCTTGCTTACGAGCCAATCTGGGCTATCGGTACAGGTAAGACTGCTACTTCTGACCAGGCTGAAGAGATGTTGGCATACATCCGCTCTATCGTAGCAGAGAAGTATGGCAACGAGGCTGCTGAGGATACATCAATCCTCTACGGTGGTAGCTGCAAGGCTAGCAACGCTCCTGAGCTCTTCGCTAAGCCAAACATCGACGGTGGTTTGATCGGTGGTGCTTCTTTGAAGGCTGCTGATTTCAAGGGTATCATCGACGCTTGGAAGAAGTAATCTCATAAGGATATTACATTTCCCGAAGGGATGCCTTCTTCGTGAAGCGCATCCCTTCATTCTTCATTACACCTTATTATATATAGAGATCCAAGAATAAGGTGTTGTTTAAAAAACAAGACGACAAACATAAAAGGAATAGTCATGAAACAATTCGTCACATTATTGATTATGATCCTCTGCTCAACATTCACAGCTAATGCGCAGAACTACCTGGACCATCTCAAAAAGAAGGAACCGGGAAAGGGTGTTGTAACCGTGAACCAAAGTAAGGCGATTGATGAACTGGTAAACGGCAAACAAGTGATTCCACAAGACGACAAGACTAAGACTACCCCACAGAAAAAAGAAAAAGAGCCTGAAACTCAGCACAAGCAGGGTCCTGATTCCCTGAAGAAGCCTGAGCCACAGCATCATGAGGCAACCCGAGAGAATGCCCACGTGAACAATGCCCAAAAGGCAGAGAACAAAAAAGAAGAAACAGAGACACCTGTAGTGGATATGCGCAAGAAAGTGATGCGCAAGAGCTATAAGGTTACAGGATATAGAGTACAGGCTTTTGCTGGCGGCAATTCGCGTAACGACCGTCTGAAAGCAGAACAGACTGGCAATCAGCTGAAAGTTCATTTCCCTGAGCAGCCGGTTTATGTTCATTTCTACTCTCCAAGATGGATTTGCCGAATGGGCAACTTCCGCAGTTTAGCTGAAGCCCAGAAGATGCTTGCCAAGGTTCGCTCCCTGGGATACAGACAGGCATGCCTTGTAAAGGGACAGATTACCGTGCAGTATTAAATTAAAGTGAAAAGTGAATAGTGAAGAAACAACGTTCGGCGGCCGAAGGGAAAGCCAATTCAACAGCTTTACTATTCATAAAGTTCAAAGTTCAAAATTCAAAGTTCAAAGTAAATAAGATGAATCCAGAAACAGAATTTCGCGAGGGATTGGACGAACTCGCAGAACACTATACAGAAGTATTAAAGCTCTTGGGAGAAGACCCTGAACGTGAAGGACTTGTAAAAACACCGATGCGAGTAGCCAAGGCTATGCAGATACTGACTCGTGGCTATACACAGGATGCACACAAGGTATTGACCGATGCCCTCTTCGAAGAGAAATACAACCAGATGGTCATCGTGAAAGATATTGATTTCTTCTCGATGTGCGAGCACCACATGCTTCCTTTCTATGGCAAGGTGCATGTTGCCTATATCCCGAACGGCAAGATTACCGGTCTGAGCAAGATAGCACGTGTGGTAGATATCTACAGCCACCGTCTCCAGGTACAGGAGCGTCTTACCCAGCAGATTAAAGACTGTATTCAGGAAACATTGAATCCGCAGGGTGTGATGGTAGTGATAGAAGCCAAGCACATGTGCATGCAGATGCGAGGTGTAGAGAAACAGAATTCCATAACCACCACCAGCGACTACAGCGGAGTCTTCAATTCACTGAACACCCGCCAGGAGTTTATGAGTCTGCTGAGAGGAGAGACGAAGAGAATCTAATTTTTGAATGGGGAGGAATGTTGAATGTTGAATGTTGAATTAGGCATACGCCATATCAACTCATCATTCATCATTCAACATTCAACATTCAACATTCAACACTACTCCCCATTCAACACTACTCCCCAATTCAACATTCAACATTCAACATTCAACATTCAACATTACCAAAAATGAAGTTTATATCTTGGAATGTAAATGGCCTGCGCGCTTGCGTGGGCAAGGACTTCGAGAACCAGTTTAAGGAACTCGATGCCGACTTCTTCTGCCTGCAGGAAACAAAGATGCAGGAGGGACAACTCGACCTTCAGTTTGAGGGCTACGAGAGTTATTGGAACTATGCTGAGAAAAAAGGATACTCTGGTACAGCCATTTATACCAAGCACAAGCCATTAAACGTAAGTTATGGCATGGGCGTAGAGGAACATGATCATGAAGGCAGAATCATCACGCTGGAATATGACCAGTTCTATCTCGTTACCTGCTACACCCCAAATTCTCAGACAGAACTCAAGCGCCTGGATTATCGCATGACTTGGGAAGACGATTTCCGCAAGTTCCTGAAATCTCTTGATGCCAAGAAACCAGTCGTCATCTGCGGCGATCTGAATGTAGCACACGAAGAGATAGATATCAAGAATCCGAAGACCAACCGTCGAAATGCCGGTTTCACCGATGAGGAGCGCGAAAAGATGACCGTTCTTCTGAATGATGGCTTCACCGACAGTTTCCGTTATCTCCACCCTGATGAGGTAACCTATTCGTGGTGGTCATACCGTTTCAAGGCGCGCGAGAAGAATGCCGGTTGGCGTATCGACTACTTCCTTGTCTCCGACCGTATCAAGGAACAGATTACAGAAGCTAAAATCCATACTGAAATCATGGGCAGCGACCATTGCCCGGTAGAAGTAGATTTAACGTTCTAATCCTATCTTTCAGCCAACATCAATAAGAATAATCAGAAGAGGGTGAATCATAAGTTTATGATTCACCCTCTTCTTGTTGTTGGTAAATATAGGTCATAAAAAAAAAAGGGGATGCACCTTCCTCACGGAAGCCATCCCCATATTGGTCATATCAACATAAAATTTTAATTTATATAAGAGAGATTTTCTTCTAATTCAATGAAGTAACAAAACTATAGTTGCTTATTTCTGATTACATGAACTGCTTCAACTCAGAGAGATTTCTCTTCTCAGAAGAACCGTCCTTGTAAGTTACCATGAAGTAATCGTGAACAGACTTGCCATTCTTGAACTGAACGACAGCTACACCGCCTTCACGGAGCTGGAGTGTGAAGTAGCCTTCGCGCTTACCATTGACATAGTTGCCATGCCACTTCTCCTTACCATTCTTATAATAGGTAGTAACCTCACCATTAAAGATAGTATTGCGATCGTTGCCGAGGTCGATAAAACTATAACCACCTTCAGCACGGAGATTACCATTCATGTAGAAGTCCTGGAAAACGTCCTTCTTGTTAAGTCCTGAACCAGTAGTCATCAGCAGTCTGTAATAACTAGCCTGATCTGCACTGGTTACATTGCTCATATTTTCTGCATAGAAAATAGTGTCAGCTACAACTGTTGCATTCTCTACGTGCTTACGACCGAAAGCTGCTATGGTCATCAAAGCCATCAATGAGAATAATATCATTCGTTTCATATCGTTTATTTTTAGGATGTTATTGTAATTGTCTTTGTTTCTTTTTCTGGTGCAAAGATACAACGATTTCCGAAAAATTCATAATTCCTTAACGCTATTTTATCTTATTTTTTGACCAAGTAATACTTTTTGATTTTGAACGCACACAAGCTTACAATTTGCAATTTCATAGCCTAAAATTTCGCATATTGCACGAAGACATACCTTACAAAACGCCATTTTCATGGAGTCAAGTTTACAAAATGTAACTAAATTGATATACATCAAGAAGATGGAAGCACAAGTTTTTTGGCATTTTGAGAAACTTTTTCAGGATATTTCTCGCCTATCTTCTTTTATTTTTGTATTTTTGCACGAAAATATATAATATAAGGTACGCGCATGAGAAAAATTCTTTATTTCATGATCGCCCTCACCGTCCTCAGCTTTGCATCATGCAAGGATACCGAAGGCTCTATCGGCGACCCTATCATATCCCACGGACAAGACCGTGACACAGATATCATTACAGGCGATGATTATGTTTATCATCTGCCTGTCATCTTCCATGTCTTCTACAGTAACACCACTCAATACATCAAATATACCCGCCTCAAGGAGATTCTCTCCAACGTGAACGAACTTTACCAGGGCGATGTCTACAACTATCAGATGGATACCATCCCGAGCGAGAACCTGCATATCCTGTTCGAACTGGCTGAGAAGGATGAGAGCGGCAAGAGACTCAGTACACCGGGTGTGGAATATATCAAGGTTTCAGAACCGGAGTTCGACTGCGAGAGCTTCATGAAGGACAAGAAGTATGTACAGTACTGCTGGGACCAGAACAACTACATCAATGTGATGGTATATGCCTTCAAGAAGACCGATGAAAACAGCACCACGCTGGGCATCAGTCATCTGCCTTACCAGGTAGGCGGCTATCCACAGATAGATGGTTTGAGCAATGGCAAGAACTATCCGCTGAGCAAACCGGGCAAATTTCCGTATTGCGTTTCGCTCAATTCTATCTATGTGGGAAGGGAGAATGAAGGAACCCGGTATACAATACACAAGAATCATAAAGGATATACCTACAATACAGCCGACCCGAATGCTACGCTGGCCCACGAATTGGGACATTATCTGGGTCTCTTCCACAGTTTCTCAGAAAAGACAGTGAAAGACAAATCAGAGGCTGCCGATGATGATGACGACTCAGACTATTGCGATGACACACCGAGCTACAACCGAATAGCATACGGCAAATGGCTGACAGAATATGTCAGTAAAGCACAAGCCATCAAGAAGGATACCACGCTCAGCATGCGAGAGCTTGCCAAACGCACCAACAGCAAGGGTGAGAAATGGCAGGCTGACAATCTGATGGACTACAGCATCTGTTACAGCATGCGATTCACCCCAGAACAGGCAAACCGCATCCGTCAGGTTCTGTATTATTCGCCCCTGATACCGGGTCCGAAGAAGATTCGTCCAAGAACCCGTGCATGGGATGAGATGCCGGAAACGGAAGATGACCTCCCAATCCGATATGCCAAAGAGAAGGCTGTCAGCATCAAGGATATCCGGATACTGAAGGCTGAGAAATAGCAAAATCAGAAAAAAGAGTATTAAAAGAAACAGAAACAAGAAGAAAATGAAATATACAATCAAGGCTCCACGCCAACTCAATGCAAGTATCAACTTGCCAGCTTCCAAGAGTATCAGCAACCGTGCATTGGTAATCAATGCCATGGCGGGATGCAAGTTGCAGCCCCACAACCTGAGCGATTGCGATGATACAGAAGTCATCATTGCGGCACTGCGCGATATGCCTGATGTCATCAACATCAAGGCTGCCGGTACCGCCATGCGCTTTATGACCGCCTATCTTTCTGCTACACCGGGCGAGCATACCATCACAGGTACCGAGCGCATGCAGAACCGCCCTATTGCTATCCTGGTAGATGCCCTGCGCTACCTCGGAGCTGATATACAGTATGAAAAGAAAGAGGGCTATCCTCCACTCCACATCGTAGGTAAGCCACTGGAAGGCGGACATCTCGAAGTGGTGGGAAACATCAGTTCGCAGTATATCTCGGCGCTGCTGATGATTGGTCCTATCCTGAAAAACGGTCTGGAACTGAAACTGACGGGCGAGATAGCATCACGTCCTTACATCGACCTCACGCTGTGGACGATGCAGAACTTCGGAGCCAGTGCCGAATGGACCGATGTGGATACCATCACCGTAAAGCCACAACCTTACAGCTGCGTAGCCGACTACACCATCGAGAATGACTGGAGCGCTTCTTCTTACTGGTATGAAATGATGGCGCTGAACGTAAACCCTGATTCTGAGGTAAGACTTGAAGGCTTGTTCGACAGTTCCAAGCAGGGCGATTCTGTCGTGAAATACATCTTCAGTCTGCTGGGCGTGAAATCAGAATTTGAGAACCGTGATGTTCTTTCTCCTGTCAAGTTGAAAGTCCAGCGTTGTCTCTTGCCTCGTTTCGACTACGATTTCAGCGGTTCTCCAGACCTAGCACAGACCATTGTTGTAGCCTGCTGTGCCCTGGGCGTAAAGTTTAAGTTCACCGGTCTTGCCAGTCTCAAGATCAAGGAGACAGACCGCATCGAGGCTTTGAAGAAGGAGCTGAAGAAGGTGGGTTACGTGATTTATGACGAGAACGATAACACGCTGATTTGGGATGGCGAGACCTGCGAGCCTAGTTTCGAGCCTATCGACACCTACGAGGACCATCGCATGGCACTTGCCTTCGCTCCTCTTGCCTTCAAGTTTCCTCAGATTGAAATCAACAATCCTGAGGTGGTGAGCAAATCCTATCCTCATTATTGGGAAGACCTGGAGAAAGTTGGGTTTGAGATAGTTAATAGTTGACAGTTAACAGTTCAACAGCTTTACTAATCATAAAGTTCAAAGTTCAATATTCAAAGTTCAAAGTAAATGTTGTACCTGATTTTGGCCCTGGTGATCCTAGGCTTGATAAGCGCCATTTTCGGCATCATTTCTCATCGCAAGGGAGAGGATGAAGAACCGCTGCAGGAAGGAGTTTCATGCAATACCTGCAACGGAGAGAACTCCAAATGCGAACAGGAATGCATGATGGAAGCCGCCACCAAGGAAATAGAATACTACGATGACGAGGAACTCGACCGGTTTGCAGGAAGAGCTGCCGACGACTATACCGATGATGAGGTAGAGGAATTCTCGGAAGTGCTCTATACGATGCAGCCGGACGAAGTGGCGGGATGGAACCGAAGTCTGATACTGAGAGGCATCAACCTGCCTAACCAGATAAAGGACGAAGTCATCAGTTTTTTAAGTTAAACATGCAATGCGCAATGCGTAACATGCAATGCGCAAAGTTCAAAGTTTTAAGTTCAAAGTAAAGACATGGATATACTGCAATATACATTTTTTCAGAACGCGCTGATTGGCGCCCTACTGGCAAGCATTCTGTGCGGCTTTGTAGGCACCTACATCGTCACCCGCCGGCTGGTTTTCATTAGCGGTGGCATTACGCATGCCTCTTTTGGCGGCATCGGTATCGGCGTATTTGCAGGCATCAACCCTATACTCTCTGCCATGGTATTCGCCATTTTGAGTGCCTTCGGTGTGCAATGGGTATCACGGAAGAAAGATGTGCGCAAAGACTCTGCCATCGCCATGTTCTGGACCCTTGGCATGAGCGTGGGCATCATCTGCTGCTTCCTTACTCCGGGATTCATGCCAGACCTGCCCTCTTTCCTCTTCGGAAGTATACTTGCCATCGACAGCACAGACCTCTGGCTTCTGGCAGGTCTTACCCTGTTTGTTGCATTGCTGTTCACCTTTCTGCTGCGTCCTATCCAGACCATCGCATTCGACAGCACCTTTGCCAAATCGCAACATCTGCCGGTTACAGCGATAGAATATATGATGATGACGCTCATCGCCATGACAATCGTGGCTACCATCAAGATGGTGGGCATCGTACTTGCCATCAGTCTGCTCACCATACCACAGATGACAGCCAACCTCTTCACCTACAGCTACAAGCGCATGATAGAAGCCAGTATCGTGATAGGCTGCATCGACTGCATCGTGGGCCTCTATGCCAGTTATCTGCTCAATGTGCCATCAGGTGCAACCATCATCTTCGTCAGCATCATCCTGTTTGCAGCAGCAAGGATACTGGCAGCCAGAAAGCACTAAGGCTTTCACACGCTCTGAAAGTATAATTTTAAATAAAGAAGAAACTTATGTTGAAGCATTTCCCATTCAGAAACCTCTTGCCAGCTATGGTTGTCCTTGCCTTCGCAATGACCATAGCAGGATGCTCTACGCAGAAAAATACGGCGAAGAGCAGATGGTGGCATGCCTTCAACGCCCGATACAACACCTATTATAATGGTACCGTATCCTATATCGAAGGCTCGCTCGAAAAGGAAAACGGAAATAAGGACAATTACTCTGAAATGATTCCTTATTATACGGTTGGCAACAAGAACAGCCGCGAACTGGGCAAGTCGAACTACGACCGAGCCATCGAGAAATGCGAGAAAGCCATTCACCAGCATAGCATCAAGCGCCGCCCGGTATGGGACAAGAAACGCCGCAAGACTGCCAAAGACCTGGAATGGCTGCAGCGCCGTGAATATAATCCGTTCCTCTGGAAGGCATGGATGCTGATGGGCCGTTCCCAGTTTTTTGAAGGCGATTTCCAGTCGGCAGCAGCCACTTTCGCCTATATGAGCCGCCTCTACGCTACCCAACCTGGCATTTACGGCAAGGCACGTGCCTGGCTCGCCAAGAGTTATCTCGAATCGGGCTGGATATACGATGCCGAAGATGTAATCCGTAATATCGAGCGCGATTCTATCCACTGGCGTGCCCAGAAGGAATGGGACAAGACCTATGCCCTCTACTACCTGAAGACCGGACGCTATCAGGAGGCCGTTCCGTATCTCCGCAAAGCCATCGGCTATGAGATGCGACGCAAGCAGAAAGCCCGCCTCTGGTATCTGATGGGACAGGTAGAAGCACAACAGGGACATGCCCAGAATGCCTACCGTGCCTTCAAGCATGTCATCCGCCTCAATCCGCCTTACGAACTGGAGTTCAATGCCCGCATCTCCATGACCGAGGTACTGGCAACCAACAACTCCCGGAAGATGGTATCTAAATTGAAGCGAATGGCTGCGAGCGACAAGAATCAGGAATATCTCGACCAGGTTTATTATGCCATCGGTAACATACATCTCAACCAGGGCGATACCCTTCAGGCTATTGCTGCATACGAAAAGGGTGCTGCGAAATCAAGCCGAAACGGAGTTGAGAAAGGTGTATTGTTGCTGCATCTGGGCAATGTATACTGGCAATGCCACCGATATGGCGATGCCAAGCGATGCTATGATGCTGCCATCGGACTCCTAGACCAGGACCGCAAAGACTACAAACAGCTCTCCGACCGTTCGAAGGTTCTCGATGAACTGGTGCCTTATACCGACGCCATCCATCTGCAGGACTCCCTGCAATCGCTTGCCCGCATGAGCGAAACAGAACGGAATGTCGCCATTGACAAGGTGATAGATGCCCTGAAAAAGCAGGAAAAGGAAGAAAAGAGAAGACTTGCCGACCAGGAATTGGCAGAAAAACAAGACAACCCAAGTGCCGGCAGAAACAACGGCAATGGTAATAACAGCAGAAATAACAGGAATCAGGGAAACAGCAATGCCTCATCCGGCTTCGGAAACGGAGCCATGGGCAACGGCGGTTTCGGCAACACCAATAACTGGTATTTCTACTCCCAATCTGCCGTAGCCCAAGGCAAGCAGCAGTTTGAACGCCTCTGGGGTAAGAGAAAGAACATAGACAATTGGCAGCGGAGCAACCAGACCGTAGTAGCCGATGCCAAAGGTGTAGAAGAAATGACCGACGAGCAGCGCGATTCGCTCCTCAACGAGGCACAGAAGAAAGACCTTGAGAAGGAGAAAGAGAAGAACCTGAGTGCAGAAGAAGATCCGCATCAGCGTGCCTACTATCTCGCTCAGATTCCGCTCACCGAAGAGAAGATGGCAGAAAGCAATCAGATTCTGGACGACGGTCTGCTGCATGCCGGCATCATCCTGAAAGATAAGCTTGATGATCTGGACGAAAGCGAACGCATGTTGCAGCGACTGGTGAAGAAGAACGCAGCATACGAACATCTCGATGATGCCTACTATCACCTCTACCTGCTCTACAACATCAGGAAGCAGCCAGCCATCGCCAGCCGCTATCTCGACCTGTTGAAAGCGAATTATCCGGAGAGCCAATGGACCGCCCTGCTCACCTCTCCTTATTATGAGGAAGATGCGAAGATGGGCATTCATCTCGAAGATTCACTCTATGCTGCCACCTACGATGCCTTCAAGGCTAACCTATATAATAAGGTGGTACACAACAGGACTATCTCAGACAAGCGCTATCCTGAAGGAGCCAACCGCGACAAGTTCCTCTTTATCGGCGGACTCACCCAGCTCCACGAGGGTAATATCCAGGCTTGTCTCGATGATATGCAGCAGGTGGTAGAGAAATATCCGAACAGCCGACTCAGCGAAATGGCGGGAATGATTCTCAACGGAGTGAAAGCCGGCAGACAGCTCAAGGGCGGCACATTCGACCTGAGCAATGTATGGTCGCGCCGCAACGCCGTACTCAATGATGATGTCAAATCCAAAGCAAAGGTATTCAGCATTGAGCGCAACGAGCCGTTCGTCTTCATGCTCGCCTACGTTCCTGATTCTGTAAACGAGAACCAGTTGCTCTTCGAGATGGCGAAATATAATTTCACCTCCTATCTCGTGCGTAATTTCGACCTCGTCATCGATGAGCAGAATGGTCTGCACCGCATGCAGGTAAAGGGCTTCCGCAATTACGATGAAGCACGCCAGTATGCCAACGACATCTACCAGCATCAGGCCATCACCCAGCTCCTCTCAAAGGGAGCCCGCGGCATCGTAATCAGCGAACAAAACCTCCTGCTGCTAGGCACCAGTCTGAGCTACGACGATTATACCCTCTTCTATACCCAGCATCTGGCACCGCTGAAAATCAGCAAGGACCCACTGCTTGAAGAACCGGAGGAAATCATACAGCAGGAAAAGACGGATGATACAGAAGAAAATGAAGAAGAAACCGGAACTTGGGAAACAGGAACTACCGGTGAAATAGAAACCGGAACAACCGGAACATTCGATAATGGTACAACCGGAACTTTCAGTAACGGAACTACCGGAACATCCGAAAACGGAACAACCGGAACCCAGGGAACCGATGCGGATATAAAGGAAGAAAAAGCGCCAAAGACAACTTACGACAACGATGACAGTCTGGATTTGGACAGCGAAGAATATGATTTAGATGGATTTTAGTGAATAGTTATCATGTTTAAAAAGACAGAAACAGAACTTATCCTTCAACTCAAAAAAGGATCTATGAAGGCATTCGATGAAATCTACGAGCTATATGCCCGCAGACTCTTTGCCTTTTGCCTGAAATATACCAAGTCGAAGGAGAATGCCGAAGAGATCATGGAAGATACCTTCGTGTGGCTCTGGAAAAACCGAAGCACGCTGGAAGAGGCAGACAGCGTAAAGCCGCTGCTCTTCCTCAGAGCCAAGCATTACCTCATCAACGCCTACAGGAAGGTCATCAATTCGCCCGTATACGAAGACTACATGGACTATCTTGACCATCACAACAGCACCACTGCAGACAGCCAGTTGGAGTATGATGATTTCGTCAGACAGCTCAACCAGATGCTTGCCAAGCTGCCCAAGACGCAGCAGGAAATCATCCGACTCTCCAAGTTGGAGATGCTCAACAATCAGGAGATTGCCGAGAAGCTCAACTATAGTGAACAGACCGTTAAGAACCAGCTGTCCATGGGGTTGAAACAGCTCCGACAGCTTATCAACAACCGCACCAACCTGATGTGGCTCTTGTTTTTAGTATAATTTAACGGTACATTCTCTACCGAACCGTGTATAATCTAAAAAAAGATTGTTTTATGTTAGACGACATCAAGAATAGTACAGACTTAGCTAATCTGAAGGAACGGATCAACAACTGTTCAGATGAAGAATTAGCAGCAGCCATGGAAGAGGAATGGCTGCACGGCATCATCCCGGATAGCGGTATCTCTGACGAAGATTTGGCACGTATCAAGGCTGAAATTCATGAACAGATAGGAACCCGTAAACAATTCACCCTGAAGCGCGTCCTCAAGTGGACCCAGATAGCGGCAGCTATTGCCCTGCCTATCTGCATGGTGATTATGGGAATGATGTATAAGGAAAACAGGCAATATGCCGCGATTCCGCTGACAGAAATCACTACCCAGGAAGGTGAACAGGTGAGCATCACCCTACCCGACAAGAGTGTGGTAGCGCTCAATTCGCTCTCCAGCATCAAGTATGCACCACAGGATTTCTGCAAGGACAATCGCGAGATTGAATTTGAAGGCGAGGCTCACTACAAGGTAGCCAAAGACGCCCGGCATCCGTTCATCATCCACATGCAGGGAATGGAAATCAAGGTGTTGGGTACTGAGTTTAACGTCATCAACCGAAAGAAAGAACAGACTGCAGAAGTTGCGCTGCTCAACGGTAGCGTAATGCTCACTTCCCTTGCCAACGGCAGCACCTATACGATGAAGCCAAACGAAATCGTGGTGGTGAACAAACTGACAGGAAGGATGGATGTACGCGAAGTATCGCATATCGAGGATGCCTGTGCATGGCAGAAGAAGCAGCTGGTATTCCGCGATGCATCGCTGGGCAAAGTCATCAGAAGTCTGGAGAAGAATTACGGGGTTGAGATTGCTGTGAAAATGGATACCATCGAACCTTTCACAGGAACCTTGCCGAACAACAACCTTACCGAGGCGCTGCAGATTGTCTCTGAAGCCTATCAGGTAAAGTTCAGCAAGACACCAGCCGGAAAGTATGTTTTGAGATAATATACACCACACGCTTTCCAAGCGTATGGAATTTGCTTGTTACAGTTCAATCATTTAGGGTAAAAAATAAGCCTTTGAGCTATCATTTCCGATACGCTCAAAGGCTTTTTTATTTAGGTCTTAAGATGTGCCAAATCCCATTGGCATGACGTTTAACACATGAGATTATCGTTTATTTTCCATAATCATTGTACATCATGATCAGGCAAGCAGCACTCCAGCTGAAGTGGGAAGCCTGCATTGGCTTTCCGGTATGCGTGTCATAATTCTCATAGATTGGGGTACCTGCCGAAATGCCCTGCAAATTGCGGAACACCTGGTCGGTATAGGCATCTGCCTTCTTCTTCTCACCATAGTTGCGATAGCCCTTGATGCCATAATAGGTCTGGTCGAGCCAGATAGGACCGCGCCAGTAACCCTGCGGATTGTACTTCGGATTATCGGCAGCTATCGTCGGGAATGGGATGAAGGTAGAGAACTTCTTCTTATTGTCTAACAACTTTCTTGCCTTGGCAAACTGCTTAGGCGTTGCTATGTTCGCCCAGAAAGGAATATAGCCCTCACAACCAGCCTCACGTACAAAACTTCTGTCGGCATCCAAACGGCGGTCGTAGAAGAATCCATCTTTCTGGTCAAAGAAATAATCGGCAACCAGTCCACGATAGTCAGGCAAGTCGAAAGGCTCGCCCAGCAATCCGGCAAATTTCTTGAGCAAGGTATACTCCAGCGAGAGATAAGCATTCAGGTCAACACTCTCCTGGTCAGTACTCCATGCATCCTTGCCGTTCTGCAACATCTTGGTACCGTCGAAACGGATGGCATTATCCATACCGCTCTCCCAGGCAGCAGCCTCCAGAGTTCCATCAACCGAACCGAACTCACAGATGTGATTCTTGTCGTGATCTCTCTTCTCATACCACCACTTGTGATATTTCAGGAGCTTCGGATACATCTCCTTTACGAAAGCCAGATCCTGGGTATGCTCGTAAATCTCGTTCACCGCCCAGGCTGCCAGAGGAGGCTTACTGTCGCGGTAGTTGTTCTCTGAAGCATCCGGATAGATGCAGTCGATAATCATGCCGTCTGGCTGCTGGTAGTCGAACATCACGCGGATGTTATCCTTCGCCAACTCCGGGAAGAAGGAAGCCATACCGGCAGAGAAACGCCAGCAGTCCCATGCCCAGCAACCTACGAAATAGCCTACAGCATGACTAGGCACAATGCCGTCATGATACAGGGCACCTCGCTTGGCACGCCAGTTGGAAAGCAGGGTGACGATGGATTTCGCAGCCACCCGGTTGTATTCTGCAGGCATATCATCACGTATCACCTTCTTCAGATAACCGTTCCAGCGCTTCTCGTTTTCATCGAGTGCCACCTTCGGGTTGGCAAGCAGACTGGCTGTATGCACATGCTGAACCGAAGCCTCGGTATCCTGCTCTACCAGCGAAATGGCGATGGTGAGCTGCTCTACACCTCCTGGCACGGTAGCCAGATAGTTATGGTCGGTATCAGTCACCTTAACCTCCTGAGGAAAGTCGATGATGACACGTTCACCGTAGAAGTCTCCGATGGTAACACGGTTCTTGCAACGTGATACATTGGCACGGGTACTGATGCTGTCGGCAGTAAACGTGAACGGAACCTTGGATGGATTGGTAACTGTAAGCAGTGCCGTACGGGCATCAACAAACTGCAGACTCTCATAGAAATCGGCACCATCCTTCTTCAGACTCATCCTGATTTCGCCCGGATAATAGTTCTGTTCCTGCACGGTACCATCAATGAGAGATACCAGCGAACGGGCATACCAGTTGCGGTAATAGATACTGAATGGTCCGCAGAAGCCTGCGGTAGGTTTCTCCTTCTCTGAGAGGGTGAAACCCATCCATGAACCCATATCCGTGAAGCATCCGTTCTGACGGCGGGGAGCACCCGGTGTCAGCTGGATGTCAAGAATATCCTTATACTCCTGACGGGTGGTCTGTGCCATGCCGTCCATAGACAGCATGGCAAGCCCCATAGTCAATATAGCTATAGACTTAGTCTTCATATCGTTTATTTTAAGTTCTTAATAGTAAAGCTATAGCTCCACTCCTTTGGTGTGATGGTATATTCCGGATGCACCATAGCGCCCCAGGTATTATCACCACCAACACCCATCTGCAAATGGTCGATGTTCACCCAGACCATGTCCTTCTTGTCTACACAGCCGCCATGACGGTGCTCGATGGTAGAAGGAACATAGAGGAGATCATCCTGTGGGAAGTTCCAGGCGCTTACACTCAATGGCTCAGCACCTTCCACCCTGATACCTGCTCCAGCCTTCGAAGCGAGGGTGAACCAGCGTACATCACACTTGTTGGCGGTTTCCTGTGCTCTTACGTATGGATGATACTGCTCCCATACGCTGGCAGAATATTTACCGATGAGGTAACCGCTCTTACGGTCGGCATAGTTCTCCTGCGGACCTCTACCCAACCAGGTCATCTGGTCGTAGTCGCCCTTCAGAATCATACGCATACCGAGACGAGGCATCTCCGGCAGCGCCTTGTTGCCAGGCATGAAGTGCATGTTCACCTCTACATTTCCATTGGCAAGCATCTGATAGGTAATCTGCATCTGAGATTCCTGCTCTGGCATATCGAAGTCTGCTGTGACGGTAGCCTTCTGGTTGTCTGCCTGGGTCTTGATACTCTTCAGTACCATCTTCTTTCCTGCCTCACGCCAGGTAGCGCAGCGTTCCTGAGTGCCGTTAGCCACATCGTTGTCGGTGATACCGCGCCAGAAGTTTGGCTGCAAACCAGCCAGCAGCATTTCCTTGCCGTCATATTTCAAAGAGGTCATCTCGCCGGTCTTCTTAGAGAAGCTGATGCTGAAATCCTGGGTCTTTCCCTGGATGGTGATGGCATCTTCTGTCTCGGTTTTCTCTATCTGTCCGCTTACCTGTTCCTGAGCCTTTTCCAGTCGTACAGGCAACTGCATCTGCTCGATGGCTACCTCGTGACCTGCAGGAACGGCTCCGGTAGCCTGCTTGCTGAAGGCGCGCAGGGTGAGGAAGTATTCCTTGTTGTCGGCAGCAGGAAGAGTGCCCATCGGTATCTCCATCTCCTTAGCCTGATGAGGCAGGAGGGTTGGGAAGTTCATCTTGCCGCTTCTGATGGTTTCGCCGTTTGCCTCTACTGCCCATACGAGTTGATAATTGTCAAGCGTGGTATAGTCGAATCGGTTGGTTACCTTGATGCGGTTCTGCATGAAGGCTACTGGCTCGAAGGCGATGTTCTGGTAAACCTTCTTCACCTCCCAGATATGTGGATGCAGCGAGCGGTCGGCTGCTACAAGTCCGTTGGCACAGAAGTTGGAATCGTTTACTACGCCTACGAATCCCATATCGCCACCATAAGCCCAGTATTTGTGTCCCTTGTCATCGGTCTTGGCGATGGTCTGGTCTACCCAGTCCCAGATGAAACCACCCTGCAACTGGTCGTATTTGTAAATCAGATCCCAGTAATCCTTGAGATTACCCTCGCTGTTACCCATGGCATGGGCGTATTCACAGAGAATCAGCGGACGCTCATCACGCTGGTTGACATGGCGGCGCAAAGACCAGATGCGGGCATACATCGGACAGTAGATATCCGACTTGGCGTAGTAACCGCCGCCCTCATACTGTACCGGACGGGTTGGATCCATCGCCTTGCTCATATCGTAGAGTTTCTCGAAACTCTTGCCATATCCGCTCTCGTTACCCATAGACCAGATGATGATGGCGGTATGGTTGCGGTCGCGCTTGATCATGCGGTACATGCGGTCGTGGAAAGCAGGATACCAGTCTTCTCTGTCTGCCAGCTGCTTATATTCTGTATCCAAAATACCATGACACTCGATGTTCGCCTCGCCTACCATGTAGAGACCATACTTATCGCAGAGCTGATACCACTCTGAATAGTTAGGATAGTGAGAGGTACGCACGGCATTGATGTTGAACTGCTTCATCATCTTCACATCCTTCACCATCTCACCGATGCTGAGGGTTCTGCCGTGTACGGCATTGTGCTCCTGTCGGTTCACACCCTTGATGGTGATGGCAACACCGTTTACCAGAAGCTGTCCGTTCTTCATTTCGATGGTACGGAAGCCGAAAGGCTGAGCCACACTCTCCTCTACTCTGCCATTCCTGTCGGTAGTATTGATGACGAGTGTGTAGAGATAAGGGCTCTCGGCACTCCAAGGCTGCACGTTCTTCAACAGCTTTTCGAAATGAATCAAGGTATCAGCAGGTGAGGTGATGCTCTGGATTTGTTTGAAGAGAGATTTACCTGTTGCCGAAAGCACTTTCACCTCAACCTTCTGACCCTTCTGTGGATTGAGCATATTCACATCGAGTGTGAAATTGCCATCCTTATATTGATTGATTAGTTTATTTCCCAATACGTAGTCGTTCATTCTGCTCTTAGGACGAGCCTGGATGAACACATTGCGTTCGATGCCGCTATACTTCCAGTAGTCCTGGTCTTCCAGATAACTTCCGTCGCTGAAGCGGAACACCTTCATGGCAAGGCGGTTTTTGCCCTTCTTCAGGAACTTGGAGATATTGAAGTGGGCAGGCAGACGGCTATCTTCACTATAACCCACCATTTTGCCGTTGATCCAGAGATAGAAGGCAGATTCTACACCTTCGAAATCCATGATTACATCCATGCCCTTCCAGTTTTCAGGCACGGTAAATTCGTGTACATAATGTCCTACAGGGTTATAATCCTGTGGTACGAAAGGAGGATTTGCCTTGAAAGGATAGGTTACATCGGTGTAGATGGGCGCATCGAAGCCCTGCAACTCCCAGCTGCCAGGCACATTGATATTCTGCCAATCGCTTACATTATAGGATGTCTTGAAGAAATCGGTCAAGGCAAGACTCGGATTCTTCACCAGTTTGAATTTCCATACACCATCCAGCGAGCGGCGGCGCTCATTCTGGGTGTTCAACTGGAAACGGCGGGCGTCGTCCATCTTCAACTGTGCCAAGGCTCCGTTCTCGCTTGTAAAAGGCAAGTAATGAGCGGTCATCGGCATGCGGTTGATATGGGTCACGGTGGCGTCCTGCCAAGGGTCTGAAGCTGCAGGCTGCTTGCCATCCTGAGCCGCAAGGGCTACTGAGGTATGGGCACAGCACAGGCTCAGACATATCATGAATGAACTGAAAATATGTCTCATACGGGTTTTGGTTTAAAACTGCTTTTAATTATTTCTACAAAGAACAGAAGAAGGTAACCAGGAAGGGTACAGAAAAGTCGACACAGAAGCCATGGAAGATGGAAACGATGATGAAACTCTCGCCCGAATATCGGGTGATGATTGGCAACGTAGTATCCATGGACGTGGCTCCACCTACACTGATAGGTGCCAGTTTGCCGAAGTATTTTGCCAGCAGCGGAGCACACAGCAGGGTGAGAATCTCGCGGCAGATGTTGGCAAGAAGGGCGATGGTTCCCAGTTCGGCGCCCCGGTATTCGGTGATGAAGATACTCGAAAGTGAGTAATATCCGAATCCTGAACCGATTGCCAGACAATCGGTAAGCTGGCGGTGGCTCAAGATGAGAGATACGGCGGCACAACCTGCCAGCGTACCCAGAATGGTCATCACAGGGAGCATCATCAGACGGGGATTCACCTTCTTGAAACTCTTCAGCACAGAGGTATCGCAACCGATGCTGATACCTACGCAGAACATCAGGCAGCAGAGCGCATAATAGCTCACATCGCTGTCCAGAAGACCTGCCGGAATCACATCACACAAGCCTACGATGATGCCCAGAACAAAGAAGCTTACGATAATCAAACTGCCTTTCATGCCTTGCCTCCTTTCCCGGTTTCAGCGTGAGCCGACGATTTAGCCTGCTTTGCTGTAACATACTTCCACAATGCCCAAGCAAAGAGTGCACTACCCAGACTGCCTCCCAAGGTCAGGGCTATCGCCTCAAGTCCCAGGGTCTGAAGACCGCTGATGATACGAGGGTTAGAACCTACCTCGATACCGAGCAGGAACAGGAGTACCCATATCAGCGCCGTGATGATACGGCCGATAAAACTCATTTTCTTGTTGCGGAGCAGATAGCCGGTACCTATTCCGCATAGCATAATCATTACTATCTTGAGCATTGTTTCTTGTTTTTCTTCTTTATTTTATTGTTCGTTTTTATGAATTACCTTACCATAAAAAACGGATTCCCGATCGTATTATTGCTTAATAGACCGAGAATCCTGATGATATTTATAAGTAATCTTCAATGGTTACTCGCCCCTATTACTTAGCCAGACTGTTTGAGTTCAACTCTGTAAGAGGAGTTGGATAGAACAGCTTGCTCTTGTCGAAACCTGTACGACCGGCAGCAGTCAGCGCCTCAGCAGTCTTGCCCCAGCGGCGCAGGTCATACCAGCGCAAGTTCTCCAATGGGAACTCAATCATACGCTCGTGCTCAATCTGAGCCTGAACCTCAGCCTGCGTTGTACCGGTCATGGCTGGCATATTGCCGTGAACTCTTCTCACCTCATTGATCAGCGGAATAGCCTCTCCTGTACGTCCCAAATCATTGAGAGCCTCTGCCTTCATCAGAAGAACGTTGGCATAACGCATCAGAGGAATGTTCACGTCGGTAGTTGACTGTGTCAGGGCTTCATATGTTGCAGGCATGAACTTGCGGAAAGAAGGACGATCGTAAGCCTCTTCTACCTCCGGATTCCTCTTGATCCAAGCATCCCAGTCGTAACCGTAAACCTTACCGGTTCCATCGTTAAAGTAAGGATCCTGGAAGAAGACTGAAGCATAAAGACAGGCATCATACAAGCCATTGTTCAACTTGCCTTCCTTCTTAAATTCGTTCATCAGGGTCTCTGAAGGGGTAATTTCATCCCATCCTTCAAACTCCTCTGTACCTATCCAGCGATGCAGCTGGGTAGCATAGTTGGCACCATTGGCACTACTCAGAGAGAACTGCACCTCGAAAAGACTCTCCTTACAGTTTTTGTTTGTACCATTAAACATGCTGGCATAATTGCTTTCCAGACTATATCCCTTCACATTATTGAATGCCTCTACAGCAGCATTCAGATATTCTGCTTTCTTATCAGCCTGCTCAGAAGCCATCGTAAGATAAGCATAGCCTAAGTAGGCATAAGCTGTGCCTGAGGTAACACGTCCCACTTCTTCATTGCTGCGAGAGTTACTCATCTCCGTACCGGCTTTCAGGTCATCTACGATAAACTGCCAAGTCTCAGGACGGTCAGAAAGAGCCTTATCCAACTGGCTGGTAGAAGTGATATATGTATCACGGATAATGATTTTCTCCCAGTTGAGCAAGAGTTGCATATGATAGAAGCCACGAAGGAAATGAGCCTCAGCCAGGAGCTGCTTTCTGTCTGCTGCAGCAAGCTGACCTTCACTCATGGTAGCCACCTTATCAATAATCTGGTTACAGAAACTGATTCCGCGATAGTAACTCTTCCAGTAGATAGAGAACTGAGAGTTTCCGTTGTTGTAGCTGAAGTTACGTAGCTGCACCCAGTTTGGATAGTTCTGTACATCCTTACCCAAATCTACGTCATCCTGACGATAAGCCTCCACTGGCCATTTCACCTCAGAGAAGTCCCATTGGTCTCCGGAATATTCTGCAAAATACAGTTGGGAATAAGCTGATGACATTGCCGACTCTACGTCTGCTTTATCACGCCAGTAAGAATCGGAAGTCAGTTTATCTGGCGAAGTCTGCGTCAAATAGTCATCACATGATGTGAGTGACAGAGCAAGGCAAATGCCTGCTATATATTTTAATGCTTTCATAAGATTTTCCTTTTTATGTTAATACTAGAATGATACCTGTGCACCTACTGTGTAAGAGCGAGAGAACGGATAGGTAAAGCGGTCGATACCACTATTCAATACGCCCATAGAGAATTCTGGGTTGGCACCAGAATAACCTGTAATGGTAAACACATTTTCTGCACTCACGTAGAAACGGATGCGGTCGCAATAAATCTTCTTAACCAGCGATGTTGGCAAGGTATAACCCAACTGCACCTGACGCAAGCGTACGAAATCTCCATTCTCCAGGAAGCGGGTTGACTCGCGAGTATTGTCGTTAGGGTCACCATAGATGGCACGTGGCACGCTGGTATTGGTATGGGTAGGAGTCCAGGCATCCAAAGTGCTGCTGAGGAAGTTGGAAGCTGAGTTCATTCCCTCATAGTAGTAGCGGATACCATTGTAAATCTTGTTGCCGAATGCACTACCGATGACTGCTGAGAAGTCGAAACCCTTGTAACTGGCGCTCAAGTTAAGGTTAGCCTCAACCTTAGCGATACCTGTACCAGAATAGGTCTTATCATCCTCGTCAATCACACCATCACCATTCATATCCTTGAAACGTACATCACCAGGCTGAGCATTTGGCTGAAGGAGTTTGCCATCCTTGTTTTTATAAGCATTTACCTCATCCATATTCTGGAAGATACCGTCTGCCTGATAGAGGTAGAAAGCACCGATTGGCTTGCCTACCTTGGTCTGGGTAGGGAAGTGCTCTGAGCCATACTTCAAACCCATACCGTAAATGGTCTGATCTTCATTAGCAAGAGAAACCACCTTATTAGATACCGTACTGAGGTTGAAACCTACATTATACTCGAAATCACTTACCTTGTCGTTCCAGTTCAACTCCAGCTCAAAACCCTGGTTGCGCATCTTACCTACGTTCAGCGTTGGGTTGGCAAGACCGGCAGATGGAGCCAGCTTACGGGTAATCAGCAGGTCGCGTGTCTCGTTGATATAATAGTTTACATTACCACTCAGATGGTTATTGAAGAAGCCGAAATCGAAACCGATGTTCTTGGTATCAGTAGTTTCCCATTTCAAAGAGCGGTTTTCCAATCCACGTGCAATACTGCCTGGCCATGCAGAAGAGCCAGAACCCTGAACATAGCCCTGATAGAGATCATTGTATGTAGAAATGAGCGCCAGGAAATCGTAGTAGCCCAAAGCATTCTCGTTACCGAGCTGTCCCCAGCTGGCACGGAACTTCAAGTTGCTGATTACTGTATTCTTAGGGAAGAATGGCTCTTCGCTGATTCTCCAACCTACAGCTACAGATGGGAAGAAACCCCAACGACTATCGGCACCGAACTTAGAAGATCCATCCTCACGGAAGGTGAACTGGAAGAGATAGCGGTCGTTGAAATTATAATTAAGACGGCCGAAGAAAGAAGCACGGTTGTACTTCCAGCAGGAACCATCACCGCTGAAGGTTCCGCCTGCTCCTGCACCGATGGTAGCAAAACTGGAATCCAGAAATCCTGCTGCCTTCTCACTCTGCTGCAACTGTCCGTTTTCTACCTTATATACGATGGTCTTACCTTCTACGCCTACCGAACTCCAGTTATACTTGCGGCTGGTGAGCGAAGTACCGAGCATGGCATTGATGCTGTGCTTCTGGATTTCCTTGTTGAAAGAGAGAACATTCTCGAACACCTGCTCCTCCCAGTAAGCACGGGTCTCGCTGCTATTCGGATAATTATCAGGACTCTTCGTATCTGCTATATAATCAGGTGCATGATAAGAATCTATCTCGTGCTCACCACGATAACCATAACTGGTCTTGAAGTTGAGCCAAGGGAAGAACTTGAAGGTTAATGCTACATTGGCAGAAGTATGATACTTCTTATCTACTTCGTTCTTATAGTAGTTATCTGCAACAACGTTACGGTTGTTTGGCAGACCATCAAAGTTAGTCAAACCGAAACCATACTTTTCATTCTCATTATAAATAGGTACGAGAGGAGAAATCATATAAGTTTCCTTGAGAGAATACTGAGGCTGACGGCTGTTGGTATATTTGAAATCCATATTGGCATCCAGATCTATGATGCCCTTGGTTGCATGGAGTTTCATACGTGCGATATCATGGCGATGCTCGTTACCGATAAAAATACCCTTCTCGTCGGCATGGTTATAAGATACAGAATACTGTGCCTTATCACCACCTCCGCGGAGGCTGACCATATAGTTCTGTGCCAATCCGTTGCGCTGGATAGCATCCTGCCAATCGGTATTCACACCAGTTTCATGGGTAATATAGGCAGGTAAGCCGGCACCAGGATATTCACCATACTGGGTCTTATAGTTCTCATACATCATCTTATGTACAGCCTTATAGCCATCAGCATCAAGCATATCGAGGTCCTTAGCAACGTGAGTGAAGCTCAAATAGGTACTGAAATCCACCTTTACATCGCCCTTCTTACCGTTCTTGGTTGTAATCAGAACCACACCGTTGGCAGCTACAGAACCATAGATGGCAGCGGCAGCACCATCCTTCAGAATCTCCATAGACTCGATGTCCTGAGGGTTCACGCTGTTGATATCGCCAGGGAAACCATCCACAATATAAAGAGGTTCGTTATCGCCGAATGTCTTGATACCACGAATCTTGATGCTCACACCGGCACCGGCATTACCACCACTTTTCAGGATGTTCACACCGGCTACCTTACCCTGCAAAGCCTCAGCTGGGTTGGTAGTAGTGCGCTTAGCCATCTCCTTGGTATTGACAGAAGAAAGAGCACCGGTCATATCGCTGCGCTTCATGGTACCGTAACCTACTACAACCACTTCGCTCAAAGCCTGTGTGTCCTCGCTCATGGCGATGTTCATGTTTTCAGAAGCCTTCACCTCGCGGTCTACGAAACCGAGGTAAGAAACCTTCACCTTAGCGCCCTTGGCTGCATTGATGGTGAATCGGCCGTCCATATCGGTTACTGCGAGTTCGTCGGTACCAACTACAGAAACAGTAGCACCAATGACAGGTTCCCCGTTGTCGTCCTTCACAACACCCTGCATCTTGTGCTTGTTGTTCTGCTGAGGAGCGGCTGCCGCATGCTTCTCAGAAACAACGATAGATTTCTGCGAAACCACAGAGTATTTCAAGTTGCGTCCTTTCAAGGCTGCATCGAGTACAGCTGTTACAGGAACGCCACTCTTCCTGATGGTGATATCCTTGCGATGGTCAATGATATCACTCTTGTAAGAAAACCTGTAGGATGTCTGGTTTTCGATTGTACTGAACACCTGCTTCAAAGAGGCATTCACAACATTGACCGTTACTTTCTGCTGTGCCGATGCTCCCAAGAGCGGAAGGCACATCAGGATGAAGATCATCAAACTTTTCAAGTAATTGCGTCTGATCATAATGCTTACGTTTAGTTATACAAATAAGTTTAAATTAACCTATGTTTTTAGGTTTTGTCACAAGGTAATACAAACGTTTTCATAAAAAGTACCAAAGAATCTTTATCATTAACTCTCTTTAACACAAAGTCGTGTTCCCTATTCCATTTTTCTTTGTACTTTAGCACCCCGAAAAGAAAAAGGATATAAAATATGAGCAACGGATTATTACTTTGGATAGACGACGAGATAGAACTTCTCAAGGCACACATCATCTTTCTGGAAAAGAAAGGATACGAGGTGCAGACGGTAAGCAACGGCCCTGATGCCATTGAACTTTGCCGCCAGCAGACCTTCGACCTCATCCTGCTCGATGAGATGATGCCGGGACTCAGCGGACTGGAAACCCTGCTACGCATCAAGGACATCCAGCCAGCCACACCGGTAGTGATGTGCACCAAGAGCGAAGAAGAAAACATCATGGACCAGGCAATCGGTTCCAAGATAGCCGACTATCTGATCAAACCCGTAAACCCGAACCAGATTCTGCTGTCGCTCAAGAAGAACATCCACCGCAAAGACATCGTGGCGGAGGTGACGCAGAGCGGATACCAGCAAGACTACCAGCAGATAGCCATGCAGATGATGGAATGCAGAAGTGCGGAAGACTGGATGGAGATTTACAGGCGACTGGTTAGCTGGGAACTGAAGCTGAGCGATACGGCAAGTCCGATGGCTGAGATGCTGGGCATGCAGAAGGAAGAGGCTAACCAGGGTTTCGCCAAATACATAGCCAAGAACTATCTAGACTGGGTGAGTCCCGACAACAGAGACCGCCATCTGATGAGTCCCGACATCTTCAAGCGCAAGATATTTCCGCTGCTCGATGAGGGCAAGAAGGTGTTCCTGATTGTGATAGATAACTTCCGCTATGACCAGTGGCGCATGCTGGCTGAAGACATCGGCGACCTGTTCGACATTGATGAGCTGCTCTACATGAGCATCCTTCCTACCGCCACGCAATATGCGCGCAACGCCATCTTCAGCGGTCTGATGCCGAACAAGATAGCCGAAATGTTCCCTGACCTCTGGGTAGATGAGGACGAAGAGGAAGGCAAGAACCTCAACGAGGCGCCGCTGATACAGACCCAGATAGAGCGATTCAGAAAGCACTATACCTTCAGTTATCACAAGGTGAACGATTCGCAGGGTGCCGACCGCTTCCTGGAGCATTACAACGAGTGCCGCAACTACGATTTGAACGTGCTGGTGATTAACTTCATCGACATGCTCTCTCACGCGCGTACCGAATCTAAGATGGTGCGCGAGCTTGCCAACAACGAGAGTGCCTACCGCAGCATCACGCAGAGCTGGCTCCGCCATTCGGTTCTCTCCGAGCTCTTCAAGCTCCTTTCGCAGAGCGATTACCAGGTAGTGCTCACCACCGACCACGGCAGCATCAGGGCATCGAAACCTATCAAGATAGTAGGCGACCGCAATACGAACACCAACCTGCGCTACAAGTTGGGCAAGAATCTGGCTTACCAGAGCAAGGAAGTGTTCACCATCAAGGAGCCTCACCGCGCCCAGTTGCCGGCACCTAACCTGAGTACCTCGTATGTATTTGCCACGGGCGACAGTTTCTTCGCCTATCCGAATAATTACAACTATTATGTGCAATACTACAAGGATACCTTCCAGCACGGCGGCATCTCGATGGAGGAAATGCTCATACCGCTCATCACGCTGACACCGAGAAAAAGGTAATGTCAGTTAATAGTTGATAGTTAACAGTTTATAGAAAACATATATGAAGATAAAAATTGACTCATTAGACACGATCCATGAAGCAGCCAAGGAATTTCTGCAGAACATGGGCGACGGCAAGGTCTTTGCCTTCTATGGCAAGATGGGAGCCGGAAAGACAACATTTGTAAAAGCCATTTGCGAAGAACTGGGCGTAGAAGATGTCATCACATCTCCTACCTTCGCCCTCGTAAACGAATATACAGCGGGCGACGGCTCACCTGTCTACCACTTCGACTTCTACCGCATCAAGAAACTCGATGAGGTGTACGATATGGGCTACGAAGATTATTTCTACAGCGGTAACCTCTGTTTCCTGGAGTGGCCGGAACTGATAGAAGAACTGCTGCCGGAAGACTGCACCAAAGTGACTATCACCGTCGAAGAAGACGGAACAAGAAGCGTAGAATGGTAAGTCACCGACAGGCCCGAACAAAAAAAAGCATCTGGCTGAGAACATATTTTCTCAAGCCAGATGCTTTTCTATTTTCCTATCCGGGCTGATTACAGGAGAGCCTGGAACTTCTCGATGAGGGTTGCCTTAGAGGCAGCGCCAACAAACTTGTCTACCAGCTGGCCACCCTTGAAGAAAAGGATGGTAGGGATATTACGAACACCAAACTCCATAGCGATGTCGTCGTTCTCCTCTACATCACACTTGCCTACTACCAACTTGCCGTCAAACTCCTCAGCAAGTTCTGATACGATAGGAGCAATCTGGCGGCAAGGACCGCACCATGTTGCCCACAAATCTACTACCAATGGCAGTTCGCCATTCTTGTAGCTCTCGAAATTCTCGGTTGTAATTGTTACTTCCATTTTTCTATACCTTTTTATATTAAAACTAAAATTATTTCTAATTAATCTGATAGCTCATCTTAGGATGCTGCTCGATATACTGGATGAGGGCATGGCCCACGCCTACCGTATGCTCACGGGCACGCATCAGCAGATAAGTATTGCTGTCTACATCATGTATCTGGAAAAAGAGCTGCGCCTTGCCCTCGTCATTCTCCAGAATGGTCTGCAGGTCGCTGACCATCGTTTCATCTATCGCATCGCTCTCCACATTGATGGTAAAGCGGTCGATGCGGTTCTCCTTGACCGTCTGCAGATACTCCACATTGCCTATCTGGAAATCGAGATAGTTGGCATTGCCGTAACGGGAAACGCACTTGGCGGTGATGTAGATGGTGCTGCCTTCAACCATGATGCCGCGCCACTTGCCCCAGTCTTCGCCAAAGAGAGCCAGCTCGCCTGAACCCTCAAAGTCTTCGAGCGTAACGAAACCGCACGGCTTGCCCGTCTTGGTAAACTTCGACTTCACACCCGTAATGATGCCGCCCAGCACCACATCCTCCTTCTTTGCCAGCTCCTGCTTGTCACCCAGTTCAGAGCAATGGGTATTGCAGAGGGAGTTGAGGATGATGCTGTACTCATCGAGCGGATGGGCAGAAAGATAGATGCCCACAAGTTCGCGCTCACGGTTCAGACGTTCGATGGTGCTCCAGCTCTCTGCATCAGGAATAGGCGGCGTAGCTATCTCTATCGCCTCGGTACCGCCAAAGAGTGAGTTGGCTGCCTCGTGCTGCTCCTGCTGGAAGAGCTGACCGTAGCGCACCAGCGTATCGAGGAAGGTTTCGCCCTTGTTGTTCTTGCCGAAGAACTGCTCGCGACGGATGCCGAAACTGTCGAAACCGCCACTCAGCGCCAAGGTTTCGAAAGCCTTGCGGTTCACGCTGGAGTAATCTACACGCTCGGCAAAATCGAAGATGCTCTTATAAGGTCCGTTCTTCAGTCGCTCTGCCACGATGGCATCGGCTGCCGGAGCACCCATACCCTTGATGGCTGAAAGACCGAAACGTATCTCTCCATGCTCGTTCACACCGAACACGCGGTAACTCTCGTTCACATCCGGTCCCAAGGTCTTGATGCCCATCGACTGGCACTCCTCCATCAGCTTGGTGATTTCGGTAATCTGTGCAAAGCGTCGGGTCATCAGCGCCGCCATGTATTCGGCAGGATAGTGCGCCTTGAGATAGGCGGTCTGATAGGCTACCCACGAATAACAGGTAGCATGCGACTTGTTGAAGGCGTAGGAAGCAAACTTCTCCCAGTCGCCCCATATCTTCTCCAGCACCTTCGGGTCGTGGCCGTTCTCCTGTCCCTGCTTGATGAACTTAGGCTTCATCGCATCTACGATAGCCTTTTTCTTCTTACCCATCGCCTTACGCAGGGCATCTGACTCGCCTCGGGTGAAGCTCGCCAACTGACGGGAAAGAAGCATCACCTGCTCCTGATAGACCGTAATGCCGTAGGTATCCTTCAGATACTTCTCCATACACGGGATATCGTAGGTAATCGCCTGCTTGCCGTTCTTGCGGGCAATAAAGTCAGGGATATAATCCATAGGTCCCGGACGGTAGAGGGCATTCATGGCGATGAGGTCCTCGAATACCGTAGGCTTCAGTTCACGGAGATACTTCTGCATACCCGGCGACTCGAACTGGAAGGTTCCGATGGTCTGACCGCGCTGATAGAGCTGATAGGTCAGTTCGTCATCGATAGGGATGGTATCGAGGTCAACGACATCGCCCGTAGTCTGCTTGATAACCTTGCATGCCTCCTTCATCTCGGAGAGGGTCTTCAAGCCCAGGAAGTCCATCTTGATCAGACCGGTGGTCTCGATGACATGACCGTCGTACTGCGTAACCGCCGTCTTCAGTCCCGGGAAATCAGGGTCATCGGCAGTAGATACAGGCACCCAGTTGCTGATAGGGTCGCGGCAGATGATGAATCCGCAGGCATGGATACCCGTGCCTCGGATGGTTCCCTCGAGCATCTTGGCATACTTGATGGTATTGCTCTCGCGGGGATCGTTGGAGAACTCTGCCTCGCGCAGCTCTGGGGTATATTTGATGGCATTGGTCAGGTTCATCTTGGCACCGTCAGGCAATCGGTCTGGGATAGCCTTGCAGAGTGCATTCGCCTTATCCAACGGCAGTTTCTCTACTCGCGCCACGTCCTTGATGGAGTTCTTCGTGGCCATGGAACCGTAGGTAATGATATGGGCACAGTTCTCATGACCGTACTTATCCATTACCCATCTCAGCACCTTGCCTCGGCCGTCATCATCAAAGTCGGTATCAATATCCGGAAGGTTCACACGGTCTGGGTTCAGGAAACGCTCAAACAGGAGGTCATACTTCAATGGGTCAATCTTGGTAATGCCCAAGCAGTAAGCCACCACCGAACCTGCCGCAGATCCACGTCCCGGGCCCACCATCACGCCGAGTTCCTCGCGCGCAGCCCTGATGAAGTCTGACACGATGAGGAAGTAGCCCGGGAAACCCATGGTCTTCATCACGTGGAGCTCGAAGTTTACATGCTCGTCTACATTCTCGGGCAGCGGGTCGCCATAAAGCTTTTTGGCTCCCTCGTAGGCAAGATGGCGCAGATATTCTGCCTCAAACTTGATACGGTATATCTTATCGTAACCGCCCAATCGGTCGATTACCTTCTGACCTTCCTCTGGTGGCAGCGGGTTCTTGCCGTTCTCATCAGAGGTAAACTCCTTGTAGAGGTCTTCTTCTGATACCTTCTGGCGCAACTGCTCCTCGGTACCGAAACTCTCCGGAATCGGGAAGAAAGGCATGATAGGACCATGGTCGATGCTGTAGATTTCTACCTTATCCAATACTTCGAGGGTATTGGAAAGCGCTTCGGGGATATCCGAGAACACATCGTTCATCTCCTGGCGGGTCTTGAACCATTCCTGCTTGGAATAGCGCATACGGTTAGGGTCGTCGAGATCCTTGCCGGTAGCGATACAGAGCAGATGGTCGTGGGCCTCGGCAGTTTCCTTATCCTCGAAGTGGCAGTCGTTGGTGCACACCAGCTTGATGTTAAACTCCCTTGCCATCTTGATGAGTTCCTTGTTGGCACGCTGCTGCAACTCGTAAGCCTCGCGATTGGCAAGCAGACTCGGGTCATCGGGCACTTTATGGCGCTGGAGCTCGAGATAGTAATCATCGCCAAAGAGGTTGTGGTACCACTGGCAAGCCTCGCGGGCTCCTTCCAGGTCACCATGCAGAATCTTGGATGGCACCTCGCCTGCAATACATGCCGAACAGACGATGAGGTCTTCGTGATACTTCTCCAGATCGGCACGGTCGGTTCGTGGGCGCATGTAGTAACCATCCACCCACGAATTGCTCACCAGCTTGATGAGGTTCTTGTATCCATTATAATTCTTGGCAAGTACAATGAGGTGATAACCGCTCATATCGCCCTTATCCTTCTCTCGGTCGGCTTTGGTTCGGCGTGCCACATACATCTCGCAGCCTATGATAGGCTTGAAAGGTTCGAGTCCCTCCTTCTTGCGGTCTTTATTAATCTTGCCGCAATAGTCGGTGAGTTCCTTGATGCCGAACATCACACCGTGGTCGGTTACCGCCATACCCTTCATGCCGTCCTTGATGGCCTTATCTACCAGATGCGGTATCTTCGACTGGCCGTCGAGGATGGAGTATTGGGTGTGTACATGCAAATGAACAAAATCTTCCATTATCTGTTTAAAATTCGAATTTTGACAACAAAGTTACGGCGAAATATTGAAAAAGCCAAAAGAAATATGCGAAAATATTGAAAAAGGTAAAAGAAACCCACAAAAAAATTTGCAAAAGTGATAAAAATGACGTACCTTTGCACCAATAAAAACTTAATCCTAGTATATGGGACAGAAAATAAAGAAATTAAAGAAGATAAGATTGCACCGCGAAGGTACCGATCAGCTGGTAACCGGAGCGATAGCATTGGTAGCCATTGCGGCTATATTGTGGACAACCCTAGACAACAAGATTCCGTTCTGGGCTTTTGTTGTTGTGTTCGGTACGGTATATGGTATCGTGCTCAACTTCTACCGTTGTCCTATCAGATACCTCAACGTAGAGGATACTTCGAAACTGGTAGTAGCACCAGCCGACGGAAAGATTGTGGTGATAGAAGAGGTGGAGAATGCTCCCTACTTCGGTGACCGCCGCCTGATGATTTCCATCTTCATGAGCCTCTGGAATGTTCATGCCAACTGGTTCCCGGTGGATGGTAAGGTAAAATTCGTGAAGCATGTGGACGGCAACTACCACAAGGCATGGCTGCCTAAGGCTAGCGAGGAAAACGAGCATGCCGACGTGATGATTACCACACCTGAGGGAGTGGATGTACTCTGCCGACAGATTGCCGGCGCGGTAGCACGCCGCATCGTAACCTATGCCAAGGAAGGGGAAGAATGCTTCATCGACGAGCACCTGGGATTCATCAAGCTGGGTTCACGCGTGGATGTCTACCTGCCTGTAGGTACAGAAGTATGCGTAAAGATGGGACAGTCAACTACTGGCGACCAGACCATCATCGCTAAATTGAAATAACATATTGACAGATAGAGGGCAAGCCGGAACTTACTTCCGGCTTTCACTCTATCATAATATACTGGAAAGAAATGAGTATCAAGAAACATATTCCAAACACGATAACCTGCTGCAACCTGGTTTCGGGCTGCATTGCAACATCGTTTGCCTTCGGCGGGAACCCAAAGATGGCATTGTTATGGATTATCATCGGAGCCGTATTCGACTTCTTTGACGGCATGAGCGCCCGCCTGCTGCACGTTTCATCGCCAATAGGCAAGGAGCTCGATTCGCTGGCAGATGACGTAACCTTCGGTGTGGCTCCTGCCACCATCGTATTCTCACAACTCTTTGTGATGGAATATCCGGGTTTTCTGGAGCCTTTGCGCCCATGGCTGCCTTACGCAGCCTTCATCATCGCAGCCTTCTCGGCATTGCGACTGGCTAAGTTTAATCTTGATGAGCGCCAGACTACCTCTTTCATCGGTGTTCCAACACCAGCCAACGCCCTGTTCTGGGGTTCGCTGATTGTGTTCAATCCAAGCTGGCTCGAAGGATATTCATGGTCGGTATTCATCATTCTGGCTCTGATTCTCATCACCAGCTATCTGCTGGTTTGCGAGATGCCTCTTTTCGCCTTGAAGTTCAAGCAGTGGGGTTTCAAGGGCAATGAGGTGAAATATGGCTTTGCCGCGCTCACCATCATCATCCTCGCTACTTCGGTAGCACTCGATGGTCTGACCGGTTTTCTCACCGGCTGGTGGCTTGTCATCGTGGCATACGTCATCATCTCGGCGATTATTTATCTGAAGAAGAAGTAGAAGAAATTCCCTTTATGGGGACATTTGGGTATTTAGGTTTATAAAAAATGCGGCTAGATGTGAATCCAGTCGCATTTGCTTTTTCTACCTGCTGAGAGAGGATTAGTTGTGTACGAGCGTACCGATCTCCTCACCATCCATCACCTTCTTGAGGTTACCTACAACATCCATATTGAACACGTAGATAGGAAGGTTGTTTTCCTTACACATGGTGGTAGCTGTCAAATCCATTACCTTCAAGCCCTTGGTGTAAATCTCATCATAGGTGATGTCCTTGAACTTGGTAGCTGTAGGATCCTTCTCAGGGTCGGCGGTATAGATACCGTCTACACGGGTACCCTTGAGCATCACGTCAGCCTCGATTTCGATACCGCGGAGAGAAGAACCGGTATCGGTAGTGAAGTATGGACTACCTGTACCTGCAGAGAAGATGCAGATATAGCCTGCCTCCATTGCCTCAATCGCCTTCCACTTGGTGTAGAATTCGCCGATAGGCTCCATGCGGATGGCAGTAAGCACCTTGTTCTTAACGCCCAAGGCTCCGAGTGCACTGCTCAATGCCAGGGAATTGATAACGGTAGCACACATACCCATCTGGTCGCCCTTGACACGGTCGAAACCCTTCTGGCTTCCGCTCAAACCGCGGAAGATGTTACCACCACCAATCACAATGCCTATCTGAACGCCCATCTCATGGACCTCCTTTATCTGCTTAGCATAATCACTCAGGCGCTCTGGGTCGATGCCGAAGCTCTGCTTGCCCATCAGACTCTCGCCGCTCAATTTCAAAAGAATTCTTTTAAACTTTGCCATTTTATTTTAATTTACAATTTACAGTTAACAGTTTATAGGGCGTAGCCTCCTATAAACTATAAACTATTAACTATTAACTAGAAACTTAATTTCTCCGAACGCATACGAGCGTATTACTCCCTTCTTGTCATGAAGGATGAGATGACCATCGTCCTCCACCTCTACGAAGGCGCCCTCGAACTTACCGTCCTTATCCTCATACCAATGGTAACCCTTGCGACGGTAGAGCGAAAGATGATAGAGTCCCGACACATCCATATAGTCGGCACGACGCAGAAGTTCGTAGTATTTGCAGAAAGCCTCAATCACCTTCTGCAGCACCTCTTCCCTATCCACCTCATGACCCAGAATCTGAGCCAGAGATACAGGGTTGGGCGCATCGCTGTGGAACTCAGTCTGATTGACATCAATGCCGATACCGAAGATGCAGCGCTTGATGCCCTTGGAGTCGATGGCAGTCTCTATCAGCGTGCCACTAATCTTCTTGTCATACCAGTACACATCATTCGGCCATTTCAGCGTAATGCCGTCCGTATAGGAATCAAGAGCGTCCTTCACGGCGAGCGCACCAGCCTCGGAAAGGAGGAACTGCTGGCGCAAAGGTACCCACTTAGGACACATCATCATACTGAAGAGGAGGTTCTTGCCCGGCTCACTCTCCCAGGTATGCACGCCCTGTCCCCTGCCCGATGTCTGATAGTCAGCAATGGCAATGGTCAGCGCATCTTTATCGTAAGTATCCAAATTCTTCAGGAAGGTATTCGTGGAATCCACTTCCTTTAATCGTATAATCTTCTTTTCCATGTCTATATAATAATGTATAGCGAATCACAACGGGTTATCCAATCAGCAACGGGTTGAAGGCATCCACAAGATGCTCGATGCGTTTCACCTGATGCCCTACACCTACCACGGTAACAATATCAAAGCGAAGTTCTTTTTCCACCTTCTGTTCCTTGACGTAAGTATTGGCGGCTATTGCCAGATTACGCATCTTCCTGACATCTACGGCTTCCTCGGGCTGCTGGTATTCTTCACCCGAACGGGTCTTGACCTCTACCACAACCAGCGTCTTACCATCCGGCGAAACGGCTAGGATATCCAGATCCCGCTTGCCGGCTTTCCAGTCTCTGTCGATGACGACATAGCCTTCATTCTCGAGATAGAGCGTAGCCTCGTCTTCTCCCCATTTGCCTAATTCATTATGCTCTGCCATAGTCTATTTTCTTTATTTTGCACCAAAAGATGCTTTTACCTTGCAAAAATAACAAAAAAAGTCCACACTTCAAACTTTTTTATGTAATTTTGCACGAAAAACAATGGAAGATATCAAGAAAAAAGACGAAGCATACATGCGCCGTGCCCTGATGGAGGCTCAGGCGGCATTCGATGAAGACGAGATTCCGGTAGGCGCCATCATCGTTTGTAAAGACCGGATCATATCGCGAGCCCACAATCTTACGGAGATGCTGACCGATGTTACGGCTCATGCCGAAATGCAGGCCATCACTTCAGGAGCCAACATGCTGGGAGGAAAATACCTGAAAGACTGTACCCTCTACGTTACGGTAGAACCCTGCGTGATGTGCGCCGGAGCGCTGGGATGGGCACAGATCAGCCGCGTGGTATATGGTGCCAGCGACGAGAAAAGGGGGTATACAAAATATGCGCCCGATGCACTGCATCCTAAGACGACAGTTACATCGGGCGTATTGGAAGATGAGTGCCGCGCACTCATGCAGGATTTCTTTCAGAGAAAGAGATAATTACTTAACGAGCACTACAAGATACTTGCTGGTGCTCCAGAAAATCTGTGGATTGGTGATGCGGAGAGTATACTGCTTGTTGGCATCACGTACCAATGCATAAGAGCTGGATGGGTGGGTAGTGAGCAACTTAGCAGACTTTGACATCAACTTGATTTCAGAAATGTTGCGGATATCAACCTTGGTGAAATAACTCTTGTTGAAATTACCGGTCATTACCTTACCACCTTCCATGATATGCTGCTCCTTCAACTCCTTCTTGGTACCGAATACGTACCAGGCAGTGTTGAGTTGCTTGTCCTGTGCATTGATTGTCTCTGTCTTCTGGCTGCTTTCAGTAGTAAGACGAGAGGTCTTGGTATTCAGATTGTTGATAGTCTCGTCGAGCGCTGCAATATGAATATCCTTCTTATCCAACTCCTCGCGAAGCACCTGGAGTTCCTTATCCTTCTGTGCAATCTGCTCCTGAAGGTTTGCGATGGCCTTCTTCAACTGGTCAGCCTGCAAAGAGCTGTTAGCCATCTGCTTCTGCAGTTTAGCCAGGAGTTCGCGGTTCTGCTGCATGCGGGTAGCGATGAACTGAACATCCTCCTTAAGCTGCTGTCTCTTGCTGGCACCCTCACCGTTCTTCAGGAGAGTTACTCTGTGCTCAGCCTCACTGATCTGGTTCAGACCATCCTGGATTTCATTCAATGTACCCATCATATCGTTAATTTCGCTATCCTTCTGAGCGATGATACTGTTTAGCGAATCATTCTGCTGATTTGCCAAATCCTGGGTGTTGTTCTTGCCGTTGTTGCAACTGGTCAAACAAAAAGCAGCTAAACATGCCGCAAATAATAGCTTTTTCATAATCATTTTCCTTTTTAATGTTTGATTTAAAAAATTATCTTTTCGCGTAAAACGCGTCGCTTCCTATACTTTATTCATTACTTTCTTCATCCCTGCGAGCCCCGTTTTTCTTCTGCCGGCGCTCTTCACGCTTCTTTTCCTTCATCTCCTCCTTGAGCTGTTTAGGATCTTTTCCTGCCAATACGATGACAAATTCGCCCCTTGGTTCTGTCTCCTCAAAATGAGCGATAACCTCGGCAAGCGTACCCCTCACACTCTCCTCGTGGAGTTTGGATATTTCACGACAACAGCTCACCTGTCTGTCATCCCCGAAAACCTCGGCAAACTGCTGCAAGGTTTTCACCACACGATAAGGCGACTCATAGAAAATCATGGTGCGCACCTCATCCTTCAATGATTCAAGATAGGTCTGTCTGCCCTTTTTCTGCGGAATGAATCCTTCGAAGCAGAAACGGTCGCATGGCAACCCCGATGAAACGATGGCCGGTATGCATGCCGTAGGTCCAGGCAAAGTCTGCACCGTGATGCCTGCCTTGGCTGCCTCGCGGGCGAGGTAAAAACCAGGATCGCTGATACCCGGTGTTCCGGCATCGCTGATCAAGGCGATGGTTTCGCCACCCTTCAGTCGCTCTACGATGGCAGAAGATGTGCCATGTTCGTTAAACTTATGGTGAGCCACTAATCGATTTTTTATATCGAAATGCTTCAGCAGAACACTCGATGTTCGAGTGTCCTCAGCGAGTACCAAATCCGCTTCTTTCAGTATGCGAATGGCTCGCATTGTCATGTCCTCCATGTTACCAACTGGAGTCGGAACGATGTATAATGTGCCCATACTGACCGCAAATGTAGTTAATTAATCTTTCATAGCAAAAAAAAACTGCGTTTCTTTGCATTTTTTAAAACCTTATTATTAATTTTGCCCCCGAAATGACAGAAAATCTAATTGGGGAGGCGCACCGTCCCGGAAGAATTGAAGTGGTGTGCGGATCGATGTTCTCCGGAAAAACAGAGGAATTGATCCGAAGAATGAAGCGTGCGAAGTTCGCCAAGCAGAAGGTGGAAATCTTTAAGCCGGCGCTTGACACTCGTTACTCCGAGGAAGATGTAGTGAGCCATGATCAGAACTCTATCCGGTCTACTCCTATTGAGTCCTCTGGATCGATACTGCTATTGGCTTCTGATATCGACGTGGTGGGTATCGATGAAGCCCAGTTCCTGGACAATGGGCTCGTGGAGGTATGCAACGAACTCGCCAACCGTGGCGTGAGAGTCATCGTGGCAGGACTGGATATGGACTTCAAGGGAGTTCCCTTCGGTCCGATTCCTGCTCTCTGTGCCATCGCCGACGAGGTGACCAAGGTTCATGCCATCTGCGTAAAGTGCGGATCGGTTGCCTATGTGAGCCACCGGTTGGTCAATAACGACAAACGGGTGCTCCTGGGCGAGAAAGATGAATACGAGCCACTCTGCAGAGAATGCTACCAGAAGGCGATTCTTAACGAAAAATTATAACAAAAGGAACAGTTATGGGAAAGGAGATTACATTTGATAAATTTATAAGATGGGCGGGTGTTACCCTCATCGTACTGGCCGTGCTCTATATGACCAACTATCTGAGCAGCGTACTGCTGCCATTCTTCATTGCATGGTTTTTCGCTTACCTGCTCTATCCGGTCGTGAAGTTTATCGAAAACAAACTCCACGTCAAAATACGTGCGCTGTCTATCCTCATCGCCATGGGAACGGCTATCGCTGTTATAGGAGGCGTGCTGTGGCTCATCATCCCTCCGATGATAGACCAGTTTGACAAACTCGCTGAGGTGTTGACACGATGGCTGCATCAGACAACTCATACCAACAACCTGACGGCGCTGATCAAAGACTGGCTGCAGGCCAACCAGGAACAGATTGAGCATTTCCTGAAAAGCAAGGATTTCAGCGATGCCATCAAGACCACCATGCCTAAGGTCTTCTCGGTAGTCAGCCAGACGGCTACGGTACTGATGAGTATCGTGGCATCGATGATTACCTTATTATATATGTTCTTCATCCTGCTCGATTATGAGACGCTGACAGCCAACTGGGTGAGAATCTTCCCTAAGAAGAACCGTCCGTTCTGGAGTGCGCTGATGAAGGATGTGGAGCGCGAGCTCAACAACTATATCCGTGGTCAGGGACTGGTAGCGCTCTGTATGGGCATCATGTTCTGCATCGGTTTTACCATCATCGGTTTCCCGATGGCGATAGGTCTAGGCATTCTCATCGGCATCATGGACCTGGTTCCGTATCTCCATACCTTCGCCCTCATCCCTACGGCATTCCTTGCCATGCTGAAGGCTGCCGACACAGGTCAGAACTTCTGGCTGGTATTCGGTCTGGCTGTTCTGGTGTTCTGTGTGGTGCAGGTCATCACCGACATGGTAGTTACCCCGAAGATCATGGGTAAGGCGATGGGATTGAACCCAGCCATTCTCCTCTTGAGTCTCTCGGTTTGGGGTGCACTTCTGGGCTTCCTGGGATTGATTGTAGCCCTTCCGCTCACAACGCTCATCATAGCCTACTGGCAGCGGTATGTAACGAAAGAGAAGCCGCAATATCATGAAGAAACGGGCAAAAATGTCCCGATTTCGGATAAAAATGAAGAAAATCATTAAAAATATGGCAAAATATTTGGTTATTTCAGATTTTTGCCGTACCTTTGCACTCGCTTTTGAAACATAAAGCAGAAGATTGACTCGCTAGCTCAGCTGGTAGAGCACAACACTTTTAATGTTGGGGTCATGGGTTCGAGCCCCATGCGAGTCACAGATCTTCAAGAAAAAGGCTTTCCATTACGGAAAGCCTTTTTTTGTTATATCCTATTACTGGATACTGCAGAAATTCCTTTTTAAAACATTTCAGCCTTAGCCTCTACCCTCTTCTCAACATCATCCGGAAGCTGAGGGAAGAAATCATAGCCGGTGATACGCTCCACTTCATCTACAGAATTTACGAATTCCGTCTTCTTTCTGCCTTTCTGCGACTGGTTACGGCAGATAAAGCCGACGGCCTGCGGATTCTTGCCCGTATGAAGAACCACCTTGAAGAAGGCATCAGGCACTACCACCTTGTTCTTGCCCAACTTGCGATGCTGCTTGTTCAGAAATATCGGTCCGCAGACAATATAAACCTTGCCATACTGCTTCGCCCAGTTGCGGCACTGCTGCTCTATCGTGTTCCATACCCCCGCATTCAGACTGTGGTTCTGCGGACACATATTGGTCATCAGGAAACATTCATCCATCGCCTGCTGGCTCCATTTATTGTCACCAGCCGGACACATGTGTCCCCTGTCCAAACCACTGTTATAATAATCCGCCAAAGTACCCACGGGTGCCGGCATCTCCTCATCATCAGCAAACTTACCGCGCGGCAACTTACCAGATGCATGCTCCCCCGTCAGCGCCCAGGCTACCCAATTCGGCTGTCGCGTATCATGATTATAAGATACCGTATAAGCCAACCGATGCTTGATGGTTTCAGATACCTTAACCTTAGATACCGGAATCTCCAGCCCCTGCGCCTCCAGATTCGCACCCTCTCCAGCAGTTTCCTGCTTATTCTCTGCAGACGGTTCATCGCCCGCAGCATCAGCAGCCTCCTGCTTATTCTCCTTTACAACAAGTGCCTGATCTTCTGTTGCCAGCGAAGAAACCTTCGGCAAGACAGAAAACGCCACAACTGCGGCTATCGCCAACAGCCAAATCTTAAATGTACCTACTTTCTTTTTCATATCAGATTCATCATTAATTCATTTTCCATGAGACTCAGAGTCTACACTATTCATTCCGCTTTTAGGTGAATAATCCCTAAAATCTCCACAAAAGTAGTATTTTTATGCGAAAAAGAGAAAGAAAATCATAAATTTCTTGCGCATTTCAAAATAAAACACTAACTTTGCATCGCTATGTAGGATAAACCTAGACATAACACAGTAAAAAGCTCAAACAACTAAGAACTGAAAGTCAGAGGTTACAATACATTGGCAAAAGTGCTCTATGAAATGGACAAGTGAAGAGCATTAACAGAGATTAACTAAAAGTGATGCAAGTTTCCCACCTTTTCTTGTTTTATACAAGGACTGAAGAGCCTCGAACAACCATATCGGGGTACATTTAGGCTGAGAAATATGAGAAAATAAGAATCAAAACATAACAGCAAAATGAAAAAAATCAAATTATTCTCAATTGTAGCTGCCTTCGTTGCAGCTTTCGCATTCACTTCTTGTAATACAGACGACAGCGATGGCTTCCAGTGGCCAACGCCTCAGGAGTCTCAGGCTCTCTTCAGCCAGATTCAGGGTATGCACAATGGTGGAATCCTCTTCCCTGGCAGCGTAGGCACTACAGATGCAGAGAAGTTTGACAAGGATTCAGTTACAACTTATTGCTATGTAACTCCTAGCGACAGTATGCTCACTGTTAGGCAGGTAGAGGTGAGCAAGTTTGCAAAGTACTTCAGCGATGCCACACTGAAAGCTGAGGTAGAGAAGTTGCCTGCACAGGACTTAAAGATTAAGTTGGTGCCTTACAATGCAGCTCAGCAGATGTTTATCACTGCTACTCAAGACATCACTTACACCAATGCTGATGGCAAGAAGGTGCAGATTCAGTTCTATAGCGGCTTGAGCAACTATAGCTTGGCTTACATCGGCACAAAGAAGACCAACAACAAGAAGGAGCTCGGTGTATATATCACACCAGGCAGAGTGCTCGTAGATGGTCAGACTAAGGCAAATGCTCTCAAGTCATACTTTTACGGTGGTTATCAACAGGCTTACTACGCTATGCTCGAGATGGAACTCTAAGCCCATCTAAGAGCTAAGTTGCACAAGGAGCAGTAATCCTTATATATCAAGTAAGAAACTTACACTTACAAATATATATATGTTAATACTCTCTTAAAAATTAAACAAAAAAGAAAACTATTAGAGGCGCAGTCTTCGTGAGAAGGTTGCGCCTTGTTGCATATATACAAAGAACGCTTTTGGTTGTACTCCCACCGAATGGCGGGAGAAAATGGCTGAAAATCATTCGTATTGAATAAAAAAGTACTGATTTTATTCAATACGATGGATAAAATGAATAAAAAACGACAAGGGTCTATATACCACGATGAACAGGTGGCGTATAGACCCTTGATTATATGGAGATATTCGTAATCTACATCTCCGCTATTATATTTTTTATGAATTGCTCAGATTCTTAATGATTTCCAAAGGTAGCTGGGTAGCTTTGGCAACCTGTTCGGCAGAAAGTCCCATTGCCAGCAAACGTTGTGCAGTTTCTGTGTTGGCCTCATACTTGCCTTCAACTCTACCTTTCTCCATACCTTCCTTCATACCAATTTCCTTACCCTCAGCTATACCTTCACGCTTAGCGGTGTCTACGGAATTCTTGATGTCGCGATATGCCATCTTGCTGGTCTCGTACTCCCTCATTTCCTGAGGAGTAAACTTGGCTATCTCGGCTTCCTCGAAGAGGCGGTCGAAGACTTTGTCGCACAGCTCCTTCGGACGCTGGGTAAGCTTATAGAGGTTCTTCAGAGCATAGAGCCACTTCTCGTAGAGCGTATCCAGTTCTTCCAGGGGTTTGTTGAACTTGGAAATCTCTACATAGATATATTCGAGCTTGTCGTAAAATACTTTGTGGGTAGCTGTGTCGCACAACTGCACATGATGGCGGATTTTCTCCTTGTCGAAGGCGTCCTCGTTCATGCTGAAGTTGAGCAGGGCTACGGTATAGACATGATTGAGCTTGAAATCCCAGTCATTCCCCTTTGGTGCCTGTTCACGGATAGGGAAGGTTGAGTAGAAAAGGGCACGATCCTTGAAATATGTCTGGTAGGCATTCTGCATTTCAACGATGAACTTCTCGCCGTTTTCGCCTTCGCAATATACATCAAAGATGGCTCTGCGGTCGGTATAGACATCTCCGACGTGCTCTGGATTCAGATACTTCACGTCCTTCACAACCTGTCTGCCATTAAACAAGCTGTTAAGGAAGCAAATGAGCAAATCCTTGTTTATTGCTGTTCCAAAAATTCGCTTGAAACCGAAGTCGGTCAGCAAGCTGATATATCTTTCTTCTACCTGTTTCATAATCATCTGTATTAAAAATCCATGCCGCAAAGTTACGACTTTATTTTCAAACCCGCAAGAGATTTTAGGGAAAAGTTTCGGAAAAAGTTAGAGATTGTTGAATGTTGAATGTGGAGTGTTGAATGGTCTATATGCCTCGATGAACAGGTGACGTATAATTAGTCTTTGTTGATAATTACTTCTTGAATAGAGTCTGAAAACGTTAAAGAATACTAACAAGGTGTCGCATTGCTCACGAATGCGACACCCAAAACCAAAAAATCATACCTGAAAAAACAAATATTACCCCCCCCACTTTCATATAAAACCCTTAACTTTGCACCTGGATTTTTTATAATCTGTATCAAGTAAAGATTTAAAATGTCGTAAATTATAATCAAAACATAATAGATTAATATGAGAAATTACTTAACTGGAAAAGAACGGTTACTGGTCGCAGCACTTGCTTTTATTCTTCCAAAAAGAAGATTTAATATTTGGTTATGGGTGCTGTTATGTGTCCCATGCCTGTTGGCAAGTTGCGACCATGATGTTCATGATGGTGAGGATGAGGGTGGTTTGTCAGTATCGCTCACTTGGGCGGATGAAGCCGACCAAGGTACGGAAGTGAAAGACGTGAAGCTCTGGATATTCAATGCCGATGACGGTTCGCTTGTAGAGGAAAAACATGGTGGCAGTGCGCAGGAGGTAGCAAGCCAACGCTTTGCTCTTCCTGTAGGGCATTATCAGATTCTGGCTGCCACCAACCTTATAGAACCGTTTTTTATCGGTGAGGCTACAAGGGCAACCCTCAATATGAACCAACTCATGTTTGGATTGTCCAATCCAAGTGCCTCTCCCGACCATGCCTATTATGGTGTCACGGACATCGGTATAGACAAATCAAATGTCAACTACATAACCAAAAATGAAATGCGCCATATACTTGCAGAATTGACCATCTTCATTGAAGGAGTTCCTGACAATTTTGCAATGATAGGCAAGGTTCTGAATGTGGCAACCGGACTCCTTCCCCTGCAAAAGAATGAGGATGGAACATTTGGGACGGCAAGCTATACCAAGGAAGAGTGTGATATACCTTTGAGAATCGCAGTGCCTGGCGAAACTTTAAAAACGGAAACATTACGCTTGATGCCGACAGCCAACGGTTTTCATAACACCAAGTTGTTTATCCAACTGATTTCTCCTGGGGGAGTAGTTAGCAACTACGACATCGAAGCTCCTGTCATGAAGTCTGGAGGCAAGTACAAGATAAACTTGGAATTTGAGGAGATGAAACCTTACATGTATCTTACGAGCACGAAGATAGATGATTGGACTGAGGAATGGATATACCGTGGTGAAATCCTGAATCCTGAAGATTAAGCGCCCCTCTCATTTACGCAAGAATCAAAACAAGAATATAAACATATAATAGTAAAAGACAATGAAAAAGAAAACTTATCTCTTTGCCCTGATGGCAATGGCTTTGACATTGGGCAGTTGTTCTGACAACGAGAACGGTATCGGAGGCGAGACCTCCAAGTACATCACCGTTTCAACCAGTATCGGCAATATGACACGTGTTGCCACAGATGAGAAGGGTGGACAAACCTTTGAAGAGGGTGATGAAATCAGTGTATATGCCTGGACTGGCGATGCAACTATTGCTCCAGAGACACGCGAGCGTGTGGTGAATAACGCCATTAATAAGCTGACAAACGGCTCATGGGTATCCACTCCACAGATGCTTTGGAAGAACAACCGTGACAAGCATTATTTCATCGGTGTCTATCCAACTGCAGCAATATCCGACCTTACCGCTGGAGAATATACATTCGATGTGAACAAGCAAACTGAAAGTGACCTCTTGGTGGCAGTCAACAAAGATGGCTTATCCTATAATGTCGATGAACAGCAAACTGTTCCTCTCACCTTTACCCATGTAATGGCAAAACTTGTGGTGAACCTTACCTATAAGAATCAATGGGGAACAGAGGGACCTACCGTAGAAAAGGTAGCTGTAGGCAATGCCGCAAAAAAAGCAACCGTCAATTATCTGACCAAGGCTGTCACCCCATCTGCTGTAGCAGAAGATAAAGCTGACTTCGATATGCCAGCATTAACCGCCAACAAGCAATATGCTTCCATCATCATCCCGCAGGATGGCGTTCAGAAAATAACCATCACCATTGGCGGAAAGGACTTCATCTACGACAATGGAACTCCTTTCAAGTTTGAGAGTGGCAAGATTACCACCATCAACCTGGAGGTTGGACGTGATATCATAAAACTTGGCGATGTTAACATCTCTGGCTGGGGTTCTACAGGCGACCCTATCAAGGGCGAGGCTCACGAGTAACTTTCTTAAAATTAAAACAAAAAATTCAACAATATGAAAGCAATTAAAATATTAACAATGGCAGCTTTGGCAACGGCAGTTTTTGCCAGCTGCTCCAACGATGAGGATTTGGCACAGAGCAATTATCCAATGGATAATGTGGTTAGAATCATGACAAGTGTAGATGGCATGAATACCCGTGCCTCTTACGGAAACAGTACGGACAAGCTTAAATCGTTTGGCTTCTGCATCAAAAATGCTAATAGAGAAAAATATACCTATGATAATATCAAGGTATCACAGAAAGGCTACAATTGGATTCCGGCTACCCAAATGTTGTGGCAGAATTCAACTACAGCTGTTGATATTCTGGCTTATGCGCCATATCAGGAGACTACCGAAGATGCAAATGGCAAAGTTAAAGTCTTCGGAAAGACTGATTATGCCTTTTCTGTAAAAGAAGACCAAAGCAATGCTGAAGACTATTCATCCGACCTTATTGTATTTAAGCAAACGGGATTCACGCCTGTTTCGGAATTGAATACCAGCAAAGCGGTTGAGGTCGCATTCACCCATCTCCTCAGTCAGCTGAATCTCATTATCGAGTTGAGAGACCAGTTTAATACGAATAATAATACGGTTACGAAAGGATTTGTAACTGATGTCAAGGTGAATGGCACCATTATCAGCAGCAAAGTGAATTTCGCATCTGCCCCTATAAGTGTTCAAGTTGACGGTACCCAGGCAACAGCCATTACTCCTGAAACTACAGAATTCACGCCGGCAGAGAACACAACCAACCACCATGCAGTCTTCAACTATTCTGCCATTGTGATTCCACAGGCCGTTGCTGCTGGTAATTTCAGTATTTCGTTCAAGGTGAATAATACAGAATATATCTGGACTGCCACCGACGCTGTGACATTTGAATCCGGTAAAAAACATGAGTTGCATCTGTTGGCAGGTAAGGATGTAGTGCAAGGGGGCGCCATAAGTGCGAAACCTTGGGGAAAAGAAACCATTACCGAAAAAGAGACTGATTAAAGAATTGTTAGACATTTAAAATAGACAAGATATGAAGATTACAAGATATATGGGAGCATTTGCAGTTATAGCAATGCTTGCCGCTTGCTCTACTGATGACGAACTGGGAGCTAACACTGCCGCCAATGAGGTGAAGATTGCTGCCACCGTTGGTGGAAACAGCATTTTTACCCGTAGTAATCCTGTGGGTACAGAAGCGGAACAACAGAGTTTTAATGAGAACGATGCTATCAGCGTAACTACTGAGGGTAAAACCGTGGTTTATACCAAAAATAAGACCGGACAATGGGCGAATGCGAATGACTATCAGCTCTGGACGGGTAATGCCCAGACTTTCGAGGCTTTTTATCCAGGGAATTCCACCAATTCTATCTCTGAGGGTCATATCGAAGCTGATCAATCTGACATCACGAAAATTGCTCAGTCTGATTATATGACATGCACTGAAAATGTGACAAAGATACCTGATACCAGACAGTTGACATTGAACTTTGAACGTCAGACGGCTCGCATCATAGTCAAAGTAAGTGCTTTTGGAAATGAGTTCGAAACACGGATACCTACACTTTCTGCCGTAGAAGTTTATTCTAAGCTGAAAGTTCCAGCAGGAGAAAGTGACAGCTACGTAGGCATCCAAGCTTGTAAAAAAGACAATGTATTCTATGCTTTGGTATCTCCAGGAACTGCCAATTCTACAGAGAAATTCCTCAAACTCACTGTGACATACAATGATGGTGTGGGCAACCCTACTCAGACAAAAGAACTGTATGTAACAGGAATTCCTGCTCTTGAAAAAGCCGAGAGCTATACCTATGATGTAAGAATAGGTAAGGACAATGCTATAATCGGAAGTGTAAGTGTTGCGGATTGGGGTACTGGCGATGCAATTACTGGAGGCGATGCCTCCATACTCACACCAGAATTAATTATAAAACAAGCTTTGGCTGCAGGAAAAACTGACATAACGCTCAATTTGGCTAAAGATTTTAATGACTTTTCTAAAATAAGAAATGCCATCAGAAATGCCGCCCCTAACGACGAGGGTACAATTGAGTTGACCATTATTGGTGTGGAAACTATTCCAGAAGAGGCATTCAAAAGGATGTCGCAACTTAAGTCTGTCAAAATGCCTGACGTAAAAGAAATTAAGAAATATGCTTTTAGTGAATGCCAATATCTCACAGTAGTAGAAGCGCCGAGTCTTAACAAACTTAATTCTGGTGCATTTAATGAATGTTATCTGCTTTCAAAGCTGACTTTTGGCCCTATAAACTATGCAGATGCAAGATATTGGCCAATATTTGCAGACATTACCCCAAATATAGATTTAATTTTGTCAGACTATCAAAAAGAGATGATTAAAACTGACGATGATTTATATACAGCTAATAACGATATAGATTATGCTTTTAGTAATAAACATTTAAACAAAAATTTCCTTGGACGTGAATTTAAGTCCATAACGTGTAGAAGATATAGAGTTGAATAATAAAGTAGATTGTTTAACTCCTAAGCTGGGCAGGAGTATTAGTTGCCCAGCAAACATATCCCCCCGCACCTCATGGGAAACGACAAGGGTCTATATGCCACGATGAACAGGTGGCGTATAGACCCTTGATTATATGGTGATATTCGTAATCTATATCTCCGCTTTCAGCAGCTTTATCTCCTCTGCCGTCAGCCCCGTCATATCCATGATAGACGCTTCATCCTAGGAAAAGTTTCGGAAAAAGTTAGAGAATGGTGAATGTTGAGAGGTAAATGTTGAGTGTTGAATGAAAGAAATATGACGACAATCGGGTAGGAGGTAAATGCTAGTCATAAAAGGCATTTGCCTCCTATTTTCA
>CAUFXJ010000013.1:0-103523 GCA_959596915.1 Segatella copri | reverse complement strand
GTTTCATTGTCACTTCTGTTTGTTCCTAAGTGACAACCTTTTTCAGGGAAGTACAATAATTATTCAAGAATTAAAACAATGGAGAGCTAAAAAAGACCGTAAGCCATTGATTATGCTGGGCGCTCGACAAGTAGGAAAGACTTCTGTACTTCAGAAGTTCGGAGAAGAATATTTTGAGCATTGCGCATATTTTAGTCTCAATGAAGAAGAGGGAGTCTGCGATATCTTTCGCAAGACCAAGAACCCGCTGCAAATCATCGAGCAATTGTCATATCTTACTTCAGAACCTATTTTGCCTCAGAAGACTTTGCTTATTCTTGATGAGATACAAGACTGTCCGGAAGCCATTAGCGCAATGAAATATTTCTGCGAAAAGACGCCGGAATATGTTGTGGCTTGTGCTGGTTCTCTTTTGGGGTTGGCTTTTGGGCATCAAGGCTTTTCGTTTCCTGTGGGTAAGGTTGACCATATAAATATGTATCCTGTCACTTTTTCTGAGTTTTTGGAGCAGCGAGATGAAAGGCTTTACCAATATTATATGTCAATAGATAGCTTGGAACCTCTTCCTGACGTATTTTTTGATAGACTTTCTCAGGCATTTACTGCCTATCGTATATCTGGTGGAATGCCAGCTGCGGCAATGAAGATGATAGAAAAGGATCTGAGTGGCGTGGAAACAACTCTACGTAATATCTTGCAAGATTATTCCTTGGACTTTGTGAAGCATGCTACGCCTTTACTGGCTAATAGGATTTCGCATGTTTGGAAGTCTTTGCCGTCACAGTTGGCTAAGGAAAATAGAAAGTTTGTTTATCAGCTGGTTCGTCCTGGTGCAAGAGCGAGGGAATATGAGGATGCTCTTACATGGCTTAAAAATGCGGGATTGATATATAAGGTAAGCTTGTGCTCTACTCCGCAAGTTCCTTTGAAATCGTATGAAGATTTGAGCATCTTCAAGATTTATAGTCTTGATGTGGGATTATTGAGAGTGCTTGCTGATTTGAGTCCTGAGGCTTATCTGGTTGATAATCCTATATTTAAAGAATATAAGGGCGCTTTGGCAGAGAATTATATTCTTCAGAGTCTAGTGGCTAATGGCGTTAATTGTTCCCATTATTGGGCTTCGGGTAATAAAGCAGAAGTGGAATTTATTGTTCAGCGTGGTTTGGAAGTTATTCCGGTGGAAGTGAAGTCGGGTACCAGTGTCACGGGGCGTAGTTTGATAGAGTATAACAAAAGGTACTCACCTGGTTTGCGCATCAGATATTCGATGCTTAATCTCAAGAGGGATGATTCCTTTATCAACATCCCTCTTTTCCTGGCTGATAGAACGGAGAAACTGATTTTTAAATAATTTTTAATGAGAAAAAAGATAAATGGGTGAAGAGGGGTGAAGAGTGGGTGAAGAGATAAAGAAAACTCTTCACCTCCCGAAACCCCGATAAACAGAGGGGTTACGGGCGAGAAGGTGAAGAGTGAAGAGATAAATCGGGATTGATTACAACTGATAGAACTTGGTGAAAGCCTTCACGCAATATTCGTGGTCGATAACGCTACCGGTTTCGCGGCAACTGTGCATAGCGAGGATGGCATTGCCCATATCCACACCCTTCAATGGGATGGAAGAGGCGAGGATGTTGCCCAAGGTGCTGCCACCTGCTACATCGCTGTGGTTTACGAAACGCTGGCATGGTACACCGGCTGCATCGCAGATGTTGGCGAAGATGGCTGCTGATACAGCATCGCTCGCATACTTCTGGGCTGCATTGAACTTGATGACCGGACCACCGCCCAACTTAGGATGATTCGTAGGGTCGAATTTTTCGCTATAGTTAGGATGCCAGGCATGCGCATTATCGGCTGAAATCATGAAGGCACGCTCTACTGCCTGATAATAAGCCTCTTCTGTATGACTCTGTGTTAGGGCGATGCGCTGGAGCATATATGAAAGGAATGGACTTCCGGCTCCCTGTTTGGTCTGAGACCCCGTTTCTTCATTATCGAAGATGGCGAGAACCTGGGTGGTATCATTGGCATCAGATGCAATCATCGCCTCTACACCAGCCCAGCACATAGACAGGTCGTCGAGTCTGCCTGAAGAGATAAACTCATCGTGTACACCGAAGGTGCAGGCTGGAGTGGCATCAGCCAGATAGAGATCGAAATCAAGAACATCCTCCTTCTGGATATTCAGTTCTCCGGTTATCACGTTCATCAGCAGGTTACCCTTCTCCAGTTCATCATTGATGATACCGAGGATAGGGAGTACATCCTTCTGCTTGCTCAACTTCACACCATCATTCACCTGACGGTTGAAGTGGATAGCGAGATTGCTGATCTGCAGCAATGGGCGCTTCACATGAAGAAGGAGCGTCTGCGGATTCATCGCATTCTCGCCCTTCACGATGACTCTACCCGCCAGGGTCAGCGGACGGTCGAACCAGGTTGACATGATAGGACCACCATAAACCTCAGTATTCAGTTTTACGATACCGCCCTCGCAAAGCATCTCAGCATTTGGCTTGATGCGGAAGGTAGGCGAATCGCAGTGGGCGCAGATCATGTGGAAACCGGCATCTGCCAAAGGCTTCTTTCCGATTTGGAAGGCGTAGATGGAAGAGTCGTTCTTGGTAACGAAGAACTTTTCACCCGCTTCAATCTTGCCCAAAGGCTCCTGTGGGTTCATACGTCGGAACCCGTTCTTCTCCAATTCCTCGGAGATATTCTTTACTGCCAGGAAATTCACTGGCGATGCGTCTAGAAAGGATAATAATCTTTTGATCATAGTCTATATCTTTATATTAATATCTTGCAAAGATAATAGATTTTTTTCATTTTATCTCATTATTCTATTTGTTTTTCATTTTTTTGTATTATCTTTGTCTCCAAATAAGATCAATGAATGAATTATGAAACGATATAAATCCTGCACTCTGATTATATTGCTGCTGTTGGCATCGGCTCTTCAGGCATATGCGCATATTTCCAGAAATATGTTCATGCTTTCCAATCTCAATACTGACAATGGTCTTTCCTGCCCTCGAGTTTATTCTATTGTCGAGGCAGAGGATGGTGCCATGTGGATAAGTACTAAGCGTGGAGTTGACCGATATAATGGGCAACAGGTAACCAATTATACTTTATACACAGAGATGCCGTATAGTGATGCTAGTGGTAGAAGTATTAAACTGACTAAGGATGCGCAACATCTGATTTACGCCTACGACAACAAGGGAAAGGTGTATATATATGATAAGAGGAAAGATACATTTGTCTTGAAATGTAATCTTCAGCATATTTTAGGTGGAAGTATCGTGTTGAACGAACTGTTGGTAGACGGAAAGGGCAATTTCTGGTTAGCTATGGATAGAGGCATTTATTGCTTATCAGCAGCTACTGATGGAAAGGAGATAGTTCGGGAGACAGCTAAGGGTAGGTTTGTATTGAAAAATACCTATATTAATCATATCCAATTTATAGGTCAGAAACTCTTGATAGGAACATTTAAAGATGTTTATTGCTATTCGATGTCTGCCCGGAAGTTAGAAAAGAAGATTAGTGGCAGTTCTGTAGTATCCTCTTATCATGATATTGTGGGACATCGTATCTGGTTGGGTACTTTTCACGAAGGAGTTAAAGTGATGGATGATCGTACTTGGAAGCTGATAAAATCTGCTGATTTCCAATCTTTGCAAAACATTCCTAAAATTCCAGTACGTTCAATCATTTTATATGATAAGCAGACTCTTCTGATGGCTGTAGATGGAGCAGGAATATATGCTTATGACAGTTCGAATAAACAAACCAAGCTCTTGCTTGATACAGATGGACGTCCTGGTAACGTGTTGAATGGTAATGGATTATATACCTTGTGCTGCGATCGTTTTGGCGATTTATGGACAGGCTCTTACTCGGGAGGAGTAGATTTGGCAATACCGATGAAACATACATTGGAATATATCACACATGAATATCTCAACAATCAATCACTGATAGACAATTGTGTGAACGATGTTTTCCAAAGCCGTGATGGGAAAATATGGTATGCCACAGATAAAGGAGTAAGTGTTTATGATGCGCAGACTCGTCTTTGGCATCATGGATTATATAATAAGGTGGCGCTTACGATTTGTCAGACTGTAGACGGCAGAATTCTGGTTGGTACCTATGGTAATGGCGTATATCAGGTTCATGCTGATGGCACTAGTATGCCTGCTTATTCTGTGGAAACAGGAATGTTGAAGAGTGATTACGTATTCAGTCTTTTTACTGATAGCGATGGTAATATTTGGGTGGGATGTTTGGATGGAGATATGGCTTGTTTCCCTTCAGATAAATATAATTTGAATGGAACGGGAAAGTCGGTATTCTATCTGCCTGTCAACGAAGTGCAATGCATCACGGAATCACTGGATAAGCGTTTTATTGCTGTAGGAACTTCGCATGGAGGCTATTTGATTGATAAGCATGAACCTTTGCATCCTCGTCGTTTCTTTTATCCTGAACAGTATCCCGAAAAAGACATTAATTTGTTTGTCAACAGTATGGCTTTTCAGGATTCCCGTCATATCTGGATTGGAACGGATGGAGGAGGACTCTATGATTATGATTTCCTGACAAAGAAGTTTAAGCGTTATACTAATCAGGACGCTTTGCCTTCTAATACTGTTTATGGACTTATAAAAGGTATTAATGGCAATTTGTGGATCAGTACGGATAAAGGATTGGCGTTCATGAAACAGAGGAAGATAGTAAACCTCAACATCTTTAAGGGAATGGAACGTGAGTATAACCGAATGTCTGTTGCGTGTACTTCAGATGGCAGGGTGCTTTTTGGCAGCAACGATGGAGTTGTCGCTTTGACTCCTATGTTTGCCAAAGGTTTGAATTATGCCGCTCCACTTCGTATTCATAGTGTTGAGGTTGAAGGTGTCGAACGTTCCGATTACTGGAATGAATGTCTCTTTGAAATGTTGAAGGAAGGCAAATTGAAACTTAGCCATAATGAGAATACGCTGGTTGTTTCTTTCGAGAGTATCAATTATCAATACCAGTATGATATTCAATATCAATATTATTTGGAAGGATACGACCGTAATTGGAGTAAACCATCTTCTAATCAGTTGGCACGATTTGTAAATTTGCCTTCGGGCAGTTATGTGCTTCATGTAAAGGCTATCTGCAGAAGTAATGGTAGAGAATTGGGAGAAACAACTTTGGAAATTCATATAGCCCAACCTTGGTGGAATACCTGGTGGGCATGGATTATCTATCTCTGTATTTTTGCTGCCATCTTATATTTTGTCTGGCAGTATTACAAAGAGCGCTTACAGCGAAAGTATTATGATGAGAAAATCAATTTCTTCGTTAATACTGCCCATAACATACGTACTCCTTTGAGTCTCGTGTTGGCTCCTCTTGATAATCTGGCTAATGATTCCAGCTTGAGTGAGAAAAGCCGTGGATTCTTGGATATGGCGCATCGCAACGGCAACAAACTATTGAAGATGGTTACAGAATTGCTTGACTTCCAAAAGGTAGAGCAGTCTGCCGAACAGGTTCGCCTGCAAGATATAGAATTGCCGATGCTTTTACGTGTGCAGTTGGAAAAGTTTGTATTGGCAGCTCAGGAGAAGCATATTCAACTGTGTATTGAAACGTGTCCGCAGCAACAGATTCATTCTGATGTCAAAATGATGGATCTGATATTGGAAAATCTTCTCTCGAATGCTATCAAATATACACCTCAAGGTGGAAAGGTTACGTTGTCGGCTTCTGTTGAAGGTAAGATGGCTATGATTCATGTATGTGATACAGGTATAGGTATTCCAAAGGCCGAAATTAAGAGTATCTTCAAGACCTTCTTCAGGGCTTCTAATGCGATAAATTCTCAGGAAATGGGAAGTGGATTAGGACTGATGCTTACACGGAAGCTTGTAGAGAAATTGGGAGGAAAGCTTAGTTTCGTAAGTGAGGAAGGAAAGGGTACTACTTTCTGTGTGAAGGTGCCATTAGGTAATATAACAGATTCTTCTGTCCGGCTTGTAGGAGAAAAGAAAAATGTTGCAACTGAATCTTCTTTAGCTGAAGATAAGCATGATGAAACTTGCCAGACTGTGTCTTCTGCGGTTCTGCAGAATGCTGATGTTTCAACAGATACACTTCTTTTTGTCGATGACAATGAAGATCTTCGCAAATATATCAGAATGACTTTTGGTGATTCTTATCAGGTAGTTGATGTGGAGAGTGCAGAGGCTGCCTTGAAATATTTGAAAGAGGGCGGGGAATGTGATATCGTTGTTTCTGATGTCATGATGCCGGGAATGCACGGAGATGAGTTCTGTCGCAGCATCAAGGAAAATAAGGAAACATCATGGCTGCCTGTTATCCTGCTGACTGCTAAGGCTGGTCGTGACTTTATGATAGAGGGACTCGGACTGGGTGCTGATGACTATATAGCCAAGCCATTCGATACTGCTATTCTTGCGAGTAAGGTTGCCAGTATTTTGAAGAATCGTCGCCGGTTGAGTCTGTATTATATGGACAGAAGCCTTGCTCTTGTTAGAGGAGAGGTTGCTTCTGAGTCTGCTTCTTCCGAGCAGATTGTGGGTTCTGATTCTTCCGATGAACACTTGGAACCTACTGGAGATTCTGAAGAGAAAAAGGATGATACTGTCTTGAATAAGCAAGGCCAGACATTCGAAAATGTGGCAGAAGCTGTTCTGGATCCACAAGACCAGGCTTTTGTAGATAAAGCTACCCGTTTGGTGTTGACTCATCTGAGCGACACAGACTTTAATATCGACCGACTCTGTAGAGAGATGGCGATGAGCAGAACGCTTTTCTATGGTAGACTGAAGACTCTTACGGGCCAAAGTCCGCAGGATTTTATGCGTTTGATACGTCTGGAGCAGGCTGCAATCTTCCTGAAACAGGGGGATAGTGTGCTGGATGTATCTGTGAAAGCCGGTTTTGTAAATGTGAAGTACTTTAGTACTGTATTTAAAAAGCACTTTGGAGTTTCTCCAAGTAAGTATCTGTAAATTAGAGTTTTAAATTCAAAGAAAAGGTCTCTGTTTAGACGATATGTCTGAATTGAAACCTTTTTTGTTTGTTATCTAACCCTCTGAAAGTTCCTTTTCTTTATCTTTGCAACCAGATTCTGTTACGTAAGTCAAACAGTTATTTAAAAAACGAAACAATAACAATATAAACATAAAAATGAAAAGGAACTTTTTGAAATTTAGCCTCTTTTTAATAGGCGTCTTCACATGTCTCTCATGCGAAGCAAGTACGTTGCACTCATCCAACGGTTCTGATGGCGTAGGCGAATCCATACCTACTGCCCAGCAATGGAATAAAGACGTTGTGGGATGGAATCTTGGCAATGAATTCGAGTGCTCAGCTCCTGGACAGGATGGTGAGTCGATGCAGATTGGCAACCCTGATGGTTCTATCCATGCAGAGACAGCCTGGGGCAATCCCGTTGTTACCAAGAAGATGATACAAGCTGTGAAGAAGGCAGGTTTCAATGCCATCCGTATTCCAATCCGTTGGCAGTGCCACATTACCAACGCTCAGGCGATGAGCATCGACAAGGCTTGGATTGCCCGTATCAAGGAGGTGGTGGGCTGGTGCCTTGACAATGGTTTGAAGGTTATCATCAATGTGCATCATGAAAAATGGCTCGAAGGTCGTCCTACCTATCAATATAAGGAAGAAAACTGCCAGAAGCTTGCGCTCCTTTGGATGAATATCGCCTCTGAGTTTGCCAATTATGACAGTCGCTTGGCTTTCGCCGGTACCAATGAGGTTCACATCAGGGACAACTGGGGCAAGCCTACTGCCGAGAACCTCGAAGTGCAGAATGCTTACAATCAGATATTCGTGGATATGGTTCGTGCCACAGGCGGCAACAATGCCAAGCGCCACCTCATCTTACAGACTTACGTTTGTAACCCATGGTTTGGCATAGAGAATGGAGATTTCATCATTCCGAAGGATGCCGAAGGCAATGGCAACAACTATATGAGTGTGGAATTTCACTACTATCAGCCATGGAGCTACGCCGGCGATTGCACCTACGATTACTGGGGTGATGCCTACAAGGATGCTGGCAAGATACCTGCAGAAAACGAGAAGACGATGACGGATTTCTTCGACAAGGCGGTGAATACCTGGAGCAACAAAGGACTGGGTATCGTAATAGGAGAGTGGGGAGTAACCGATCACTATAAGTCAAACTCAGAGAAAGTGCATGAAAACATGACCTACTACTGTAAGTTCTTGACTACGGAGGCTCGCAAACGAGGCTTCTCTACTTTCGTTTGGGACAACAACTACTTCGGCAACGGCTCTGAGAAGTATGGCATCTTCGACCGTTTCAAGAGTATGAAGGTGAATGCTCCTTGGATTCTCGAAGGAATCTTTGGGAAAGAATAATGTTAAACTAAAAACAAAAATATCAATTATGAGAAAGAAAACTATGTTTCTCGGCCTGCTCGGTGCAGGTTTGATGTGGATGCCTGCTTCTGCCATTCTCGCTGCCCAGATGAACAATGCTGCGATGAGCGTTCAGCAGAACCAAGGCATCAAGGGTACAGTGGTGGATGCCACTGGCGAAACCTTGATTGGCGCTAGCGTGAAGGTGGCTGGTACAACCAACGGTGCCGTTACCGATATAGATGGTAACTTTACGTTGAACTGCAAGCCTGGAGCAACGCTCGAAGTGAGCTACATCGGTTACAAGACGATGACCGTGAAAGCTGCTAATGGCATGAAAATCACGATGCAAGAGGATGGTAAGGCCTTGAATGAGGTCGTTGTTACCGCCCTTGGTATCAAGCGTGACCGCAAGGCTTTGGGCTATGGCTTGGAGGAGGTTAAAGGTGAGGAACTCACCAAGGCGAAGGAAACCAACGTCATCAACTCTCTTTCAGGTAAGGTGGCTGGTCTCGTTGTGCAGAACACCGCTGGCGGTGCTTCTGGTTCTACCCGCGTGCTTCTTCGTGGTAATACAGAAATGGCAGGCAATAACCAGCCTCTTTACGTGGTGGATGGTGTGCCTTTGGATAATACCAACTTTGGCAGTGCTGGTGAAGCTGGTGGCTATGACCTCGGTGATGGTATCTCTGCCATCAATCCTGATGACATTGAGACGATGACCGTATTGAAAGGTCCTGCTGCCTCTGCCCTCTATGGTAGCCGTGCTTCCCATGGTGTTATCTTGATTACGACCAAGAAGGCGGAGAAGGATAAGATTTCCGTGGAGTACAATGGTTCTTATACTATCGATACTCAGTTGGCTAAATGGGACGACATCCAGGAGATATACGGTGCTGGCTACAATGGCGAGCTTCCTAATGCGAGCACTTCTGGTACCAATGCCAGTTGGGGACCTAAGGCCGATGACTTCATGTTCAAGTATTTCGATGGCGAGGAGCGTCCATTCATGATGCATCCTAACAATGCTTCTGGTTTCTTCCGTACAGGTTTCACCACTCAGAATTCTGCCATCCTCTCAGTTAATTCCGGTAAGACGGGTATGCGTTTCTCTGTTACCGATATGCGCAACAAGGATATCTTGCCAAATACCAATATGAGTCGTGACAACTTCAACCTCCGTGTGAATACCTCAGCTGGTCCTGTTGACTTCGACTTCACCGCCAACTATACTCGTGAGAAGGTAAAGAACCGTCCTGCCCTTGGTGACTCTCAGAGCAACGTGGGTAAGAACCTCATGACCCTGGCTGGTACCTACGACCAGGCTTGGTTGAAGCACTATGAGGATGCCGACGGCAACTACTCCAACTGGAATGGTAACGATCAGTATAACAAGAACCCATACTGGGATCTCTATAAGAACAGCAATACATCCGACAAGGACGTGTTCCGTTTTACGGGTAAGGCAATCTGGAACATCAACAAGCACCTCAAGTTGCAGGGTACTATCGGTACCGATATCAACAGCATGAACTTCGAGGACTTCATTGCCAAGACAACTCCAGGAACTCCTGCCGGAAAGCTTACCGACCAAATCTTCAACAACCGCACACTCAACGCCGAGATACTCGCCCTCTACAACAACTCATGGGGCGACTTCGATGTCAACGCTACCGCTGGTGGTAACATCTTCAAGGTGAACAACAAGACCACTACCAACGTCGGTCTTAACCAGCAGATGAATGGCATCCAGAATATCATGAACTATCAGGAACAGAACACTCGTGAGAGCATGTACAAGAAACAGATCAGCTCTCTCTATGCCAGCGCAAGCCTTGGCTACAAGCATACTTACTATTTGGAGGGAACCCTCCGTGGCGATAAGTCGTCTACGCTCCCTACAAATAATAATACATACGTATATCCATCTGTATCGGGTAGTTTGGTTTTCTCTGAGTTTATCAAGAACAAGAAGTTCATCAATTATGGTAAGATTCGCGCATCTTGGGCAAAGGTAGGTAGCGATACCGATCCATACCTGTTGGCACTCAACTATACCACGGGCAAGTACAGCTACTCGGGTTATACCATCGGTATGATAGCCAACTCAACACAGCCGAACAAGGATTTGAAGCCTACAATGACAGGTTCTTACGAGGTAGGTTTGGAGATGAAGTTCCTTAACGGACGCTTGGGCTTGGATGCCACCTATTACAACCAGAACTCCAAGAACCAGATTTTGAGTTTGGCTTCAACCACCACCTCTGGCTATGCTTACCGCCTCATCAATGCCGGTGAGATTCAGAACCAGGGTGTCGAGATTGCCCTCAATGCCCGTGCCTTGCAGATCAAGGACTTCGCTTGGGACCTGGGTGTCAACTTCTCGAAGAATACCAACAAGGTGAAGTCGCTCGTAGATGGCATGGACTATTTTGAGCTTGCCAAGGCCACATGGTGCGGTGTATCAGTAGGTGCTCAGGTTGGCGAGAACTATGGAGCTATCCGTGGACACGACTTCCTCTACAACGACAAGGGACAGGTGGTTGTCGATGCAGCTACTGGTCTTCCAAAGATTGACCAGAAGGTCAAGACCATCGGCAATTCTACTTGGGACTGGACAGGTGGTTTCTACTCAACCTTCAGCTACAAGAACTTCCGCCTCTCTGCATCCTTCGATGTGAAGGTAGGTGCCGACATCTACTCTATGTCCATGCGTTCTGCATACCAGACAGGTAAGGCAAAGGGAACATTGGCAGGCCGTGAGGAGTGGTACACTTCCGAGGAGGCTCGCAAGGCTTCGGGGATGGATCTTGCCGCATGGCGTGAGACTGGTAACTGCAAAGGACTTGTCGTAGAGGGTGTTATCGACAATGGCGACGGTACTTATCGCAAGAACGACATCGCCGTGAACCCTGAAGATTACTGGAAGCATGTGGCAAATGGCGTGCAGAGTGCCTTCGTTTACGACAATTCTTACGTGAAGTGTCGTGAGATTACTTTCGGCTATACCTTCCCAGAGAGCATCCTGGGCAAGTATGTCAAAGGCTTGACCGTATCCTTCGTGGCTCGTAACCCATTCATTGTTTGGAAGAACATTCCTAACATCGACCCAGACTCCAGCTACAACACCTCAGGTCTCGGTCTGGAATATGGTTCCCTGCCATCTCGCAAGAGTTATGGTTTGAATGTGAACGTGAAGTTCTAGTCTCGAAAAAATGAATCAATTTCTTTAGAAGAGTTCTAATATATAATAAGGTAAGAAAATGAACAATATAATCAAGAAATATATAGGTAAGAGCAGCCTGATGATGGCTTTCGCCCTGATGGCAACCGGCACTGCGATGACTTCTTGCTCTGATGATACCTTGAGCAACATCAATACCGACAAGACCAAGGTGAACGAGCTCGACCCTAACGCACAGTTGACAACAGCTTTGTTGCAGACTTACGGTGACTTCAGTCTGATGGATACCTACCGTAACTATATATCTGGTTTTCCACAGTATTTCGCTGGTGGTTGGAATGTAACCAATTACGCTGGTTCTAATTTCAGAGAAGATGATATGTCCCGTCGAGTTTGGGACCGCTATTATGAAATCAGTATCAAGAACCTTGTGGATGCCATCAACAATTCTGCTGACAAGGCAAACTTGAATGCGGCACTTCGTATCCACCGTGTCTATCTCACGGCAGTTTTGGCAGATACCTACGGTGACGTGCCTTGTTCGGAGGCAGGTCTGGGTTATATCTCAGGTATCTCCACCCCTAAGTATGATACCGTAGAGGAACTCTACAGCTGGTTCTTCGATGAACTTGACGCTTGCGAGAAGCAGCTTGGCACAGGTACCGACCACATTTCTGGTGATGTCACCAGCATGGGAGGTGATGTAGCTCAGTGGAAGAAGTATGCCAATGCACTCCGTATGCGCTATGCCATGCGCATTTCCGATGTTAATCCACAGAAGGCAAAGGAGGAGTTTGAGAAGGCTGTGGCTGCCGGTGCTATCGCCAGTGCAGCAGATGATGCTTATATCAAGTATGCTGATGCTCCATTTACCTATTATGATGGAGCCAACGATTACGATTTCCGTGCCAATGCCTTGGGAGAGATTCTCTATGGTCAGGATGCCACATCGTCTACCATGGTATGCTCTACCTTGTTCTATCAGTTGCAGAATACCAACGACCCTCGTCTCTATCGCATCTGTCGCCACTATTACAACATCAAGCGTAGTCAGGTGAAGCCAGACAAGGAGCAGAACATCGACTTGACCGATGATTTCCTGGCTTACTTCCAGAGCAAGAACCTCGGTGAGGAGCCTTGCAACCCTGGTGCAGCCTGGTACACAGACTGGATGAATCCACCTACGTTGGATGACCTTCCTACTTTGAAGAAGTATGCAGAGATAGACGAGAACACTTATGCCAACTCTGATTATATAGCCCGAGCTAGTCGTCCTTGCCTGAACATCGACTTCGAGATGCCTTCTTGTCCTGGCGACTTGATGAGCTATGCTGAGGTAGAGTTCCTCAAGGCTGAGGCTGCCACCAAGGGTTGGAATGTAGGTGGTGGTGATGCTGAGAGTCACTACGAGGCTGGTGTTCGTGCCAGCATGGAGTTGCTCAACAACTACTATCTCACGTCCAACAAGATTTCTGAGGATGAGATCAATGAGTTCATTGCCAACAACAAGTTGGGTGACAATCCTAAGGAGACCATCAACACCCAGGCTTGGATTCTCCACATGATGAACCCTTCTGAGGGTTGGGCTAACATGCGCCGCTCTGACTATCCTGCCATCTTGAATCGTGACCGCTTGACCAAGGATGGTTTCACTTATACGGATTCCGATTGGTCAATGCCTGTCCGCTTGCAGTATCCTGAGTTGGAAGCTCAGTACAACAATGCCAACTACAAGGCTGCCATCGACCGCATGGGGGGTACCGACAACTGGCACAAGCGCCTCTGGTGGGACAAGGCTGATGTAAACCTTCAGCCAGACTTCAATCCTCCATTCGGAAAGGGATACAGTGAGTAGTGTTTAATGCTTAATGTTAAATGTTGAGTTTTATAGGACAATAAATAGAATAATTAATGATGAATAAGACAATGAAACAATATAAGGGAAAAGTCTTGAAGGCTATGATGATGCTCTTAGCCGTGGGTTTCGCACTGGCTGGTACATCTACCTTGTCTTCTTGCTCTTCTGACGATGAACCATACTTCACTGTCAGCGAAGATGACAATCCACGTATCTTGAACACCGACTTGGCTGATTCCAAGATAGACCGCAAGACTAATTATAAGTTGGAAATCAAGGTGACTCCAGTTCACTACACCACTGTGACATGGTTGCTCGACGGCACTCAGATTGCCGAAGGTAATACTATCGACCAAACTTTGCCAGTGGGCAATCATACTTTGAAGATTGTGGCAACCACCACCAAGGGCAAGAGCACATCCCGCACCTTGAACGTTACCGTAACTCCAGCTGCTGATGACCCAGCCTTGGGTTCCAACGCTGTGGAGCTTTGGGTAGCTCCAGGTGCTGAGACAACCATCCATAAGTGCAAGAATCTCGGTACAGTTACTAAAGTAATGGTAGGTGGCAAGGAAGTAGCCTTCGAGATTCTCGAAGAGGACACAGCCTTGAAGCTCACAGCTCCTACAGGTTTGGAGAATGGTGACTATGATATCACTTTGGTAGATGGTGAGGGCAACCAGTTCCCTAGCGGTACCATCAAGGTAACTACAGAGCCACGTCCATCTATGGAGAATACCATCTGGGAAGGTGAGTTTGCCGTGACATGGGATACACCATTCTGTGAATTGAAGGATACCTTCCTCTCAAAGGTGAAGGCTGGCACCATCCTCCGTGTCTATGTAGATGGAAATGGTCAGGGTACTGCTGCTACCTCTTGGTGGAAAAACATCCTTACTGGTAAGGGCGACCCAGAGCGTGGCGACATCCTGGTGGATGGTCCTGCTACATGGGAGTTTGAACTGACCGACCAGTCTATCCAACTCTTGACAGAGCAGAATGGTCTATTCATCGTGGGTAACGGTTACACCGTAAAGAAAGTAACTATTGAATAAAATATTAGAAAGATTTCCGTTTTTATCATAAAACGTCAAACCTTTGAATTTATGAAGAAAATTTTATTATCTATTTCATTATTGGCATTGGCTTATACAGCCAGTGCCAATGTTCCGGTTATCAAGAGCGACCCTAAGATTGAGGCTCAGGTAGAACAAACCCTGAAGAAACTCACCTTGGAGGAAAAGATAGGTCAGATGATGGAATTGGTGACTGACCTTTTTGGTGCCAACGACAAGAACGGTGTGTTCTATATCGACGAGCATAAGACCGATTCTATCCTTTCTCACTATAAGATTGGCTCTATCCTCAACGCTCCAAATACCTGCGCTCCTACAGCCAAGCAGTGGGAGAAGTACATCGCGCAAATCCAGAAGATTTCGATGAAGCGCATCGGCATCCCTTGTGTCTTCGGTCTCGACCAGAACCATGGTTCTACTTATACACAGGGCGGAACCCTCTTTCCGCAGAACATCAATGTGGCTGCCTCCTTCAATCGTGAGATAGCTCGCCGTTCGGCTGAGGCTACCGCTTATGAGACTCGTGCGGTGAGCGTGCCTTGGACTTACAGTCCTACCGTTGACCTCGGTCGTGATGCCCGTTGGCCTCGCATCTGGGAGAACTTTGGCGAGGATTGCTACCTCAGTTCAGAGATGGGCAAGGCGATGGTCTATGGTTTCCAGGGTGAGGACCCAAACAACATCGACCAGTATCACATTGCCACTTCAATGAAGCACTTCATGGGCTATGGTGTGCCTTGGACCGGTAAAGACCGTACGCCAGCCTATATCTCTCCTGCCGACTTGCGAGAGAAGCACTTCGCTCCTTTCCTGGCGGGTCTGCAGGCTGGAGCCTTGACCGTGATGGTGAATTCCGCTTCCGTCAATGGTATGCCGATGCATGCCAACAAGGACATCCTGACAGGATGGCTGAAGGAAGAGACTGGATGGGATGGTGTGCTCATCACCGACTGGGCAGACATCAACAATCTCTATACTCGTGAGATGGTGGCAAAGGACAAGAAGGATGCGCTCCGCATTGCCATCAATGCCGGTATCGACATGATTATGGAACCTTATTCTTGCGATGCTTGTGGCTACCTTATAGAATTGGTGAAGGAAGGTAAGATTCCGATGAGTCGCATCGACGATGCCTGTCGCCGTGTGCTTCGCATGAAGTACCGTCTCGACCTCTTCAAGAACCCAACCCAGAAACTGAAGAATTATCCTAAGTTTGGTGGCGAGGAGTTTGCCAAGCTCGCCTTGGAGGGAGCTACCGAGAGTATGGTGCTCCTGAAGAACGAGGGCAATATCCTTCCTTTGCAGCATGGCAAGAAGATTCTCCTCACGGGTCCTAATGCCAATCAGATGCGCTGTCTGGACGGTGGATGGAGCTATACCTGGCAGGGACATCGTGCCGATGAGTTTGCCGGCAAGTACAATACCATCTATGAGGCATTCTGTAATGAGTATGGCAAGGAGAATGTCATCTTGAACCAGGGTGTTACCTATAATGAAAAGGGAAAATACTGGGAGGAGAACGAACCTCAGATTCAGGGCGCAGTTGATGCAGCAAAGAATGTTGATGTTATCGTTGCCTGCATCGGTGAGAACTCTTACACAGAGACTCCGGGCAATCTGACCGACCTTTGGCTTTCAGAGAACCAACGCAATCTCGTGAAGGAACTCGCCAAGACCGGTAAGCCTGTCGTTCTGGTATTGAATGAAGGTCGTCCTCGTCTCATCGCCGACATCGAACCATTGGCACAGGGCATCATCAACATCCTTATCCCTGGCAACATGGGCGGCGATGCTTTGGCAAACCTGGTATCGGGCAAGTCAAACTTCAGTGGCAAGATGCCTTACACCTATCCTAAGGAAATCAATTCGCTCGCCAACTATGACTTTAAGAAGAGTGAGGAGGTGGGTACGATGGAAGGTGCTTACGACTATAATGCGAAGATTACCCAGCAGTGGGGGTTCGGATATGGTTTGAGTTATACCACTTACAAATATAGCAACCTGAAGGTTTCTCAGTCTGATTTCCGCCACGGCGACATCATCAAGGTGAGCGTGGATGTGAAGAATACGGGCAAGGTGGCAGGCAAGGAGAGTGTCCTCCTGTTCAGTAGCGATCTCATCGCTAGTATGGTGCCTGATGGCCGTCGTCTCCGTGCCTTCGACAAGGTGGAACTTCAGCCTGGTGAGACCAAGACCATGACATTTGAATTAAAGGCAGACGATTTGGCCTTCGTAGGTTGGAATGGCAAATGGAGATTGGAGGAAGGCGACTTCAAGTTGATGATTGCCGACCAGAGTGCTGATATCCATTGCACTGATACTTATCAGTGGTCTACTGCCAACCGATAATGTATATTTAAAAGAAGAGTTAAAGAAAAGAGCGTGCCAAGAGTGGTGCGCTCTTTTTGTTTGCATAGTAAAATGCAGAAGAGTTAAATATCTACAAGAATCCCCCATGATGTTTGGTATTGTGTCTTGAAATGATTACTTTTGCAAATCATAATTTTTGCAGATTTACAGAATCATTCAAAACAAGGATAAATGGAAATAGTAATTGGAATCATCATAGGGCTTGCCATCGGATTCTTCGTAGGGAAACTGATGGAAGGAAAAAAGGCGGGAGAGGAGAAAACCCAGCTCGTAGCGAAGGCTCAGGTGCTGGCGGCTAACATCGAACAGATAAAACTGCATCATGCTTCTGAGGTTCAATCAATGAAACAATCTCATGCTGCTGAGGTTCAATCAATGAAATCTCAAATGGAGAACGAGCGGCTGTATGCGGCGAAGCTCAGGGCGGAAAGCGACCAGCAGTGGGCACAGAAACTCGAGAGTCTGAAGCAGGAAATGCAGCGAATGACGATAGAACAGCAGAAGGTGGCGGCTGAGCAGTTGGCTGCCAAGCAGTCGGCTCTGCAGGAAAACAACCGTCTGCAGATGGATGAACTCCTGAAACCTATCAAGGAACAGTTTGCTGATTTCAAGAAATCGGTAGAGGAGAGCAAAACCCAGAACGAGGTGAACAAGAAGGAACTGCAGAATACCTTCGAGGCAACGATGAAACTCTTCCAGCAGGAACAGCAGCAGGCTGTACTGAACCTGAAGGAGCAGACCGAGAAGATTGGCTCCGATGCTGCCAACCTGACCAAGGCATTGAAGGGCGACAGCAAGATGCAGGGTGACTGGGGCGAGATGGTGCTGGAAACCATCCTGGAGAACAGCGGACTTCGTAAAGATGAGGAATTCTTCATTCAGGAGAATACGAAAGATGAAGAGGGAAAGAACTACCGTCCGGATGTCATCGTCAGATTCCCGGAAGGCAGAAGTGTGGTCATCGATTCCAAGGTTTCGCTTACCGCTTATTCCGATGCTCTGGCAGCTGAAGATGAGGCTGAACAGGAACGCCTGATGAAGGCACATGCGCTGAGCGTACGAAAGCACATCGATGAACTGGCAGCCAAAGACTATTCCAAACTGGTGGATGATGCCATCGGCTTCGTACTGATGTTCATCCCTAACGAGACCAGCTATATCGCAGCGATGAAGCAGCAGCCGGATCTCAGCCGCTATGCTTATCAGAAGAAGATTATCATCATCTCACCAAGCAATCTGCTCATGGCACTCCAGCTTGCCTATAATCTCTGGCAGTATGACCGGCAGAACAAGAATGTGGAGAAAATCGTGAAGACGGCTGCTGACCTGTATGATAAGGTAGCTGGCTTCGAAGATACTTTCCTGGGCATCGGCGATTTGATAACCCGTCTGTCCGGAACCTTCGACAAGGCAAAGAAGCAGCTCTATGACGGCACCGGCAATGTGATGAGAAGGGTAGAGAGCCTGAAGGGACTTGGCGTTACGCCGAAGAAGCAAATCAAATCGCTGGAAGAATAGAAAAGCAAATTAAATCGCTGGAAGAATAGGAAAATGAAAGCTAAAGATAAAAAGAAGAGGGTGTGGGGGCGAGAACTTACGTCCTCTTTTCTGTTTTTCTGATGTAACCCTTTTTTTATTTGATGTAACATAATCGTTAAAAACGGGTTCTTCTGATCCGTGACGTTTTGCCTTTTCGTTCAAATGTATTTGCAAATCGTTCATTTTATGAAATTATAGCCTTTAAAATGAGCGGGTTTCGATTTTTCTTTGTATTTTTGCCACGCCTATTCGGAAAGATAGGCGAGTACATGGAACAATCAAAAAATACCGTATAATCATGAAACTGAACGAAATTCTTTCAGACAGCTTTAATGCTGCAGAATGGGAAGCTAAGGGTTATGAGCTTCCTAAGTATGACATCGCAGCCGTAGCTAAGAAGACTCACGACGAGCCTACTTGGGTTCACTTCGGCGCAGGTAACATCTTCCGTGCTTTCCCGGCAGCCATCCTCAACGATGCGCTTAACACAGGCAAGTATGATCGTGGTGTAATCGTGGCAGAAAGCTTCGACTACGAAATTATCGATAAGGCTTATCGTCCTTACAATAATCTATCGCTTCTCGTAAGCCTCCAGTCTAATGGTACTATCGAAAAGAAGGTTATCGCATCTATCACAGAAAGCCTCAAGGCAGATAAGCAGTTTGCTGACGACTGGGCGCGTCTGGTTCAGATTTTCCAGGCTCCAACTTTGCAGATGGTAACTTTCACCATCACAGAGAAGGGATATTCTTTCAATGATGCCGATTTGGCACGTGGTCTTGATGCAGTATTTGCTATGGGTAAGCTTACTGCTCTTCTCTATGAGCGTTATAAGGCAGGCAAGTTGCCACTTACTCTTCAGTCTACCGACAACTGTTCTCACAATGGCGACCATGTGAAGGCTGGTGTAAAGGCTTATGCAGAGCGTTGGGCACAGGACGGTATCGTAGAGGCTGGTTTCGTAGATTATATCAATGACAGCAGCAAGATTACCTATCCTTGGTCTATGATTGATAAGATTACTCCTCGTCCACACGAGAAGGTACAGGCGATGCTCGCTGAGGATGGTTTCGAGGATAACAATACGATTATCACCGAGAAGCATACTTTCACCGCTCCTTTCGTAAATGCCGAGGAAGTGCAGTATCTCGTTTGCGAGGATACTTATACCAACGGTCGTCCGCCATTGGAGTTGGGCGGTGCGCTCTATACCACCCGCAAGACCGTGGATGAGGTTGAGACCATGAAGGTAACCACCTGTCTGAACCCTCTCCATACAGCGATGTCAATCTATGGTTGCATGCTCGACTATACCTTGATTTCTGCCGAGATGGCTGATGAGGACCTTCGTGCCTTCATCCAGAAGATCGGTTATATCGAGGCAATGCCAGTAGTAACAGATCCAGGTGTATTGAACCCATACGAGTTTATCGGCACTGTTATCAACAAGCGTCTGCCTAACCCATTCATGCCAGATGCTCCTCAGCGTATCGCTACCGATACCAGCCAGAAACTCTCTATCCGTTTCGGTGAGACTATCAAGAAGTATATCGACCGCGGTCTCGACAAGAGCAATCTCGTGTTGATTCCTTTGGTATTGGCAGGTTATGCCCGTTATCTCAAGGCATTGGATGATAACCTGAAGCCATTCGAGCCATCTTCTGACCCATTGTTGGCAGAGCTACAGGCCATCGTAGCTCCTCTGGAGGTAGGCAAGGCTGATCAGGACTATTCTTGTCTCAAGAACCTCTATTCCCGCAAGGATGTGTTCGGGCTCGATCTCTACGAGGCTGGCTTCGGCGAGCAGATTGAGGGCATGGTGAAGGAACTCTTTGCCGGCAAGGGTGCCGTAAGACAGACATTGCATAAATATGTTTCTGCAAGATAATTCATTTTTAAACTTATACATTATATAATATATATGGAAAGAACATGGCGCTGGTTTGGCAAGAAAGATAAGATCACTCTTGCACAGTTGAAACAGATAGGTGTTGAGGGCATTGTTACCGCATTGCACGATGTTCCTCTGGGCGAGGTTTGGACACGCGAGAAGATTCATGAACTCAAGGAGTACATCGAGTCTTATGGTATGAAATGGAGCGTGGTAGAGTCTTTGCCTGTGGTTGAAACCCTGAAATATGGCGGTCCTGACCGTGATCATCAGATTGAGGTTTACAAGGAAAGTCTCCGCAACCTGGGCGAGGAAGGCATCAAGTGCATCTGCTACAACTTTATGCCTGTTTTGGACTGGGCTCGTACCGATTTGTCACACGAGAATCCTAACGGAGCCAACAACCTCTATATGAACTGGGGCGAGTTTGCCTACTTCGATATCTATATCCTGCAGCGTGAAGGCGCTCGTGAGGATTGGGCAGAGTTCTCCAAGGAGCACAAGTGGGGCAGAGACCTGGTGGCTGAGGCTGATGAAATCAAGAAGGCTTCTACACCTGAGCAGGATCATGCCCTGGTAGAGAATATCATCATCAAGACCCAGGGCTTCGTATCGGGTAACTTCAGCGAGGGCGATTCAGCTCCTGTCCAGAAGTTCCGCGACCTGTTGAAGCTTTATGATGGCATCGACAAGAAGAAGTTGCAGGAGAACATGAAGTACTGGCTGGAGGCTATCATGCCTATCTGCGATGAGTACGATATCAATATGTGTGTTCACCCGGATGATCCTCCTTATCCTGTATTCGGCTTGCCAAGAATCATCGGTCGTGCCGAGGATATCCAGTGGATGCTCGATGCTGTGCCAAACAAGCACAATGGTTTGACTTTCTGTGCAGGTTCATTCTCTGCCGGCGAGCACAACGACTGTGTGGCAATGGCTAAGCAGTTTGCTGACCGCACTCACTTTGTTCATCTGCGCTCTTGCTACATCTTCCCTAACGGCAACTTTACAGAGGCTTCTCACTTGGGTGGTCGTGGCCATCTCATTGAACTTTGCCGCATCTTCGAGAAGGCTGAGCAGGAAGGCAAGTGCAATTCCGGCCGTCGATTGCCAATGCGAGTAGACCACGGTATGACCTTCACTGATGAGCCAGGTGGCGTATTCGATGAGAGCAATCATGGTCACAATGCCGGTTACACTCTCCTCGGCCGTATGTTTGCCATGGGTCAGATTCAGGGTGTCATCGCAACAGTAGATGATGAACTGGGCATTGAGTATAAGCAGCCGGGATTCTATGATTAGTTGATAGCTTATAGTTTATAATTTATAGTTATAGGCTTAGGCTATTAAGTGATTTGAAATTCAGGTTAGATAAAATACGAAAAAGGCTAGCGTTTCTGATAAGCGCTAGCTTTTTTTATGCTGATTTTGTGGTTACTGGCTAAATATATCGCTTGTTTTAGCCAATAATGCTTAAAAATAGGTGTTATTGGCTGAAAATTATATAAGAAATAGCCAATAATTACTTTTTTCTTGCTATTTTTGCAAATGGTTAGAAATTAAAGCAGGAGAATAAGAAATGAAGAATAATATTATTGGCAGAAAGAGTGAACAGGATACCTTGGCACGTATATACGAGTCAAGGCAGTCGGAATTTGTGGCAGTATGCGGACGCCGCAGAGTGGGGAAAACGTTTCTTGTGCGCGAATATTTTGAGCAGGAAATGGTGTTTCAGACATCAGGATTGGCGGGCGGAAACACACAGGAGCAGTTGAAAAACTTCTTTTATACGCTTCGACGTTATGATAGGAATGTAACCTCTGTTCCCCACGACTGGCTCGATGCTTTCGAGATGCTTATCTCTTATCTCGACTCTTTGAACGGGATAGAACGTAAGGTGATTTTTCTTGATGAACTGCCTTGGATGGATACTGCAGGCTCTAATTTTATCTCTGCCCTGGAGCATTTCTGGAATGGATGGGCCTCTGCACGTCGCGACATCGTTCTCATTGTCTGCGGCTCTGCCACTTCCTGGATGATGGATAAACTTATCAATAACCATGGCGGACTTTATGGTCGTCTTACTCATCGTCTTTTCCTGCAGCCTTTTTCTCTTGGGGAGTCGGAAGCATTTCTGAATACTAAGGGGATGATGTTGTCCAGATATGAACTGGCTGAACTTTATATGATATTGGGAGGAATCCCATATTACCTGAATCTTTTGGACGAGCGGTTAAGTTTGGCTCAGAATATAGACCGTCTGCTGTTCAATCCCAATGGGCAGTTGTACAATGAGTTTACGATTCTCTATCGCTCTCTGTTCAAGGATTCAGAGGCATACGTCAAGGTGGTAGAATGCCTGAACGAGCGTGGTTATGGTATGATGCGCTCGGAAATAGCCGATGCCACAGGGATGAAGTCGGGCAAATCGTTGACCACGATTCTCGACAATCTGGAATCTTGCGGTTTCATCAGAAAGTATGTCAACTATGGCTGTTCTACCCGAAAGTCTCTCTATCAGTTGGTAGATTTCTTCACCTTGTTCTATTTCCGTTTCCTGCGCGATAGTTCATTCCGTAATCTTCTGTATTGGAGCAAGTTGCAGCGCACGCCCCGTTTTTATGCCTGGGCTGGAGTCTCTTTCGAGATATTGGCGATGAATCATATCGACCAGGTGAAGCAGCGGTTGGGAATTTCTGGTGTGTCTACCCAGTTGTATTCCTGGCGAAGCAAGAGTGATGCCGGGGTGGCAGAGCGGGCAGCCCAGATAGACATGGTGATAGAGCGTGGTGACAATACCATTAATCTTTGTGAAATGAAGTTTTCGGAAAGTGAGTTTGCCATCAATAAGGATTACGAGAAGATTCTGAGAAACAAAATCGTCCGCTTTAGGGAGGAAACAAAGACCCGAAAGTCGATACAGCTGACGTTTATCAGCAGTTATGGTCTTCAGCGGAATATGTATTCGGGCATAGCCCAGAATGAAGTGGTGCTCAATGATTTGTTTTGAGCTCCACTTCCTCCACATATTTCACCAGTGAATCCTTGCCATTGAGGAGATAGAAGTCTACACGAACCACGTGGTTGATATCGGCATTGCCCTTCACCTTTATGTGTCGGGTCTTGCTGTACATCATCGTGTCGCGGCGTGAAGGATAGGATACGAGCTCGATGAGGTCTTTGGTAGAATTGCTGCCCACATAATAGATGCCTACACTGTCTTTTCCGTTCTTGATGGCAGCAATCTTCGCCATCTTCTTGGCATGAGCCGCAGAGGTATCTATCGGGTAAAACTCGCTGGCAGCTACCGTGTCGCCGTCATGCTGGTCGGGTGCAAACTTGCAGCTGGTACCCGTCGTAGTGATAAAGGATGCAGCAGCCAGGACTGCCACAAAGTATAATATTTTCTTCATTGTTATTTCCTTTCTTTTCTTTTAAAGAATCCTGTTTTGTTCGCAAAATGCGTTATCGGCTGCAAAAGTACAAAAAATAACTCGAAAAGCCATACCTTTTTTATCTTTTTCCTTTTAATACTTCGGATGGAGTGACGCGTGCGGAAACTGGGCGGAAGGAGTTGTGGGGATAGTATGGAAGAAGTTATGGGGATGGCATGGAAGGAGCGGTATGGAAGGTGTTAGAAGGTATGGTAGATATGGATGAAATGGATGGAATGGATGGAATTCCGTGCAAAGATACAACTTTTCTCTGATACCGCCAAATTTGGGGGTGTGATAAGGAAATGTTTGAAATATGCTTTCAGATTGAAAGTAGTTAAACTTCCTTACTCATAGTTTTGCGGGTGACAACTCATAGTTTTATGGGCCGCAACTCATAGCTTTGCTCTCTTAAAGTATAGAGTTAAGCAGTAAATCAGGTGTTTACGAGGGTTATGATGTTTTTACTACAATGACTCAGTTCCTCAATAACTCAGTTCCTCAGTTTTTCTCTGACCCTTCACTTTTGTCTTTATTTAGAAGTTTATTATATATATATAAATATATATATAATAATATATAATATATAACAATTTAAAACAACTTTGAACTATAAGGGCTATATACCCCCTAGAAAAAAACTGAGGAACTGAGTTATTGAGGAACTGAGTCAATGATAGAGACTTAGAATCTTACTCTTGATACTGTTGAATATGTGCTTATGTTAAAAGTTAAGTATCAGATTATTAGATAAATAAAACACTTGACCCCCTGAAATAAGGGGTCAAGTGTTGATTGTGATACCCATACGTTGTGAAACACGACGTATGGGTATGAAAAGGAGTTTCGTTACATTGAACTTTCAAATCGTAACTTGATGAGATTTGGCTGATTTTACATCTCAACTACTACTTCATGCTTGCCTTCAGCGCAAGGAATGATGGTGCCTGAGATAGGAGTGCCATCCACTGTAATCTGCTTCACGCCCTTCTGGTTTCCGCTAGGATTCTTTACTGTGATATGGTATTCGCCACCACGGAACTTGCGGGTTACTTCATACTCCTTAGCGGTGCTTGGGAGACAAGGATCGATGAGCAAACCTTCATAATCTGGCTTGATGCCGAGGATGAATTCTGATACTGTATACCACATCCATGCCGCTGTACCGGTGAGCCAGGAGTTCTTTCCTTCGCCCGGTTTGGCTGCATCCTTACCGGCTACCATCTGGCAGTTTACGTAAGGTTCTACCTTGTGAAGTGTCTGATATTTTTCCTCTACATAGCTAGGCAGAATCTTGGTATAATGGCTCCAGGCATCGTTGCCTCGGCCGGCTACCGTTTCTCCGATGATGACCCAAGGATTGTTGTGGCAGAAGATACCGGCATTCTCTTTGTAGCCTTCAGGATAAGAAGAAATCTCACCCATTTCTACATGATAGGTAGTGTAGGCTGGGTTGTTCAGTACCAGTCCGTGCTCGCATTCCAGTCGTTTCTTGCTGCTATCCAGTGCTTTATCGCAGAGTCCTTCTTTTAGGCCGATACCAGCCATCGTACACCAGCCCTGGCTCTCGATGAAGATTTTGCCTTCCTCGTTCTCATCACTACCAATCTTGTTGCCGAAGAAATCGTAAGCGCGGAGGAACCATTCACCGTCCCATCCATGCTGCTTCACAGCCTCGTTCATCTCATCTACAGCCTGCTGCATGCGCTCGGCTTCTGTCAAATAATCTTCCTCTGCAAGACCGGCTATTTCGCCCTCCTTGCTTTCCATAGCTTCCTTGGCAAGCTGCTTGCACAGAGCCACATAATCCTTGCCGGTAACCACGAACAGACCGGCTATCATCAGACTCTCTGCCTTGCTTCCTTCGCCCTTGTTTTCGGTGGTCTGGAAACTCTCGTTAGGGTCCCAGGAGAAGCAGTTCAGGTTCAGACAGTCGTTCCAGTCGGCTCTTCCGATGAGTGGCAACTTGTGCGGACCCAGGTTGTTGATAACATGGTTCATCGAAATCTTGAGGTGCTCGAAGAGGCTTACTTCTGTGCCTGGCTGGTTGTCGAAAGGCACCTGCTCAGCGAGGATAGAGAAGTCGCCCGTCTCCTTGATATAGGCTACGGTACCGAAGATGAGCCAGCATGGGTCGTCGTTGAAACCGCCACCGATATCGTTGTTGCCGCGCTTGGTGAGCGGCTGATACTGGTGGTAGCAGCCACCATCAGGGAACTGGGTGCTGGCAATATCGATGATGCGCTGGCGGGCACGGGTAGGTATCTGATGAACGAAGCCTACGAGGTCCTGGTTGGAATCGCGGAAGCCCATGCCTCGACCGATGCCGCTCTCGAAGAAACTTGCCGAGCGCGACATACAGAAGGTAATCATGCACTGATACTGGTTCCAGATGTTCACCATGCGGTCTAACTTATCGTTGCCGCTCTTCACGGTGAAGATGTTCAGCAGGTTATCCCAGTATTGGTTGAGTTCTGCGAAGGCTGCATCCACCTTTTCGGTGGTATCAAACTTGGCGATAAGCTGATGAGCTTTCTCCTTGTTGATTACCTTCTTGGCGCTGAACTTCTTGTCCAGCTCGTTCTCCACATAGCCCAGCAGGAAGATGAGGTCGCGGCTCTCGCCTGGCTGCAGGGTAACCTCGATATAATGAGATGCGATAGGGCTCCAGCCGTGGGCAAAGCTGTTGCGTGGCTTGCCTTCGATGACTGCCTCAGGCTCGGCAAACTCGTTGTAGAGTCCGATGAAGCTCTCGCGGTCGGTATCGTAGCCCTGAATCTCGGTATTCACTGTGTAGAAAGCATAGTGGTTGCGGCGCTCACGATATTCGGTCTTGTGATAGATGGTAGAACCCTCTACCTCCACCTCGCCCGTAGAGAAGTTGCGCTGGAAGTTCTCCATGTCGGTAGCAGCATTCCAGAGGCACCATTCGGCAAAGGAGAACACCTTGAGGGTCTTCACCTCCTTAGTCTGGTTCTTCAGCGTCATCTTCTGCACCTCAGCCCATGTATGGAGGGGTACGAAGAAGAGCACACTTGCCTCTACGCCGTTCTTGCTGCCCGTGATGTGGGTATAGTTCATGCCGTGGCGGCACTCGTAGCTGTCGAGCGGTGTCTTGCAAGGTTTCCATCCCGGGTTCCATACGGTATCGCCATCTTTGATATAGAAATAGCGACCGCCGTTATCCATCGGCACACCGTTGTAGCGGTAACGGGTGATGCGACGGAACTTGGCATCCTTGTAGAAGGAATAACCACCTGCTGTGTTGGATATGAGCGAGAAGAAATCCTCGTTACCCAAATAATTGATCCAAGGCCATGGGGTCTTTGGGTCAGTAATCACGTATTCGCGATTGGCGTCATCAAAATGACCATACTTTTTTTCTGCCATTGTTTTTTTAATGTTTATTTCTAGGTAAAATATATTATTTTCGTGCAAAGATAGTAAAAAGTTTCAGTTTCGGGGTTAGAAAACAGTTTTTTTTTGTATTTTTGCAATGAAAAGTTTGATGATTATCATCATTCTATTAACATTTTATACAGTTGGCTTATGAAAAGAAACATTTTATCACTTCTGATAGCCCTCTTTGCTACGATGCAGGTAGCGGCTCAGACCTACGACAACTTGTGGAAGCAAGCTGAAATCAATGCTCAGAAGGACCAGCCTAAGAGCGAAATCGCGGTGATGAAGAAAATCATCGCCAAGGCTTCGGCTGCCAAAGATTACGGGCAGCTGCTGGCGGCTGAGACAAGACAGATGACACTCTGGAATGAAATTTCGACTGACTCGCTGACACCGAACGTGAAGCGGATGGAAGCCGAGCTGCAGAAGGTGAAGGATCCCGTGTTGAAGGCCGTGAGATATGCTGTGTTGGGCAAGGTGTATCGTGATAGTCCTTACGGGGAGGTGGATGAGGTTGCCTTGGACCCAAGTGATGATGTTTCTTTGGATCAAAGTGCTTCTTCTTCTCTGAGCCAGCGGGATGTGAACTTAAAGAAAAGCCAGGAGTTCTTCAAGAAGGCCTTGGAACAGCCTGAACTTCTTGCTCGACATACATCTGCAGAGTATGTTCCATTGACGCTGAAGGGCGTGGATGGCAGTTCCTTTAACAACGATCTGCTGCATCTCATCGGATTCGAGGCAGACAGCAAGGAGGCGTATCTGCAGCTGTACACCTATTATAATAAGGTGGGAAATAGGGGTGCGGCTTGTCTCTGTGCCTATAAGCTCATCGAGAAATACCGTCAGGACGACGTGAGAGAGGTGAAGAAATCGAAGTATCTCCATACCATCGACTCGCTCATCCACGTATATCAGGATATTCCGGAGGCGGGTGAACTTGCCGTAGAGCATTTCCGCTTCATGGAAGGTGCTACCGATGCCAAACCGCTGGATAAGCTCAACTATATCAACTATGCGCTGAGCCGCTGGGGTGGATGGTCGAGAATGAACGAACTGAGAAATGCGCAGAAGCGACTCACCGAACCGATGTTCCGGGTGAAGGATATGCCATTGGTGCTTCGTCCTTCAGAAAGGAAGTGGGTGCATCTGAACGTGCGCAATCTCCAGAACCTGAAGGTCAGCATTTCCCGCCTCAACATCACGGCAGATAATGAGTATGATGTTCAGAATGAGGCTACCTATAAGATGCTTCTGAAAAAGACTACGAAGCTGCATCAGAAGGATTTCTGCAGGAACTACTATGGTCGTCCGAATTACGAAGAGGTGAAGGATTCCATCGAAATCGGTGGCAATCTGCCGCTGGGTGCCTATCTGATGGAGGTGACTTCGGATAATACCGGCATCGCTCCGCAGCGAGAACTCTTCTATGTCAGCAATCTGGCGGTGATGATCCAGCAGTTGCCGGATGATAAACATCGCTATGTGGTGGTGAATGCTACAGACGGACAGCCTATTGCTGGGGCGAAGATAGAACTCTATGAAAAGGATTATGATGTGAAGACGGGCAAGCGCAAGCGACTGGTTCATGCTCGATTGACGACCGATGAGAACGGAGAGGCTTATTTCAAGAACGTGGATGGAAATGTCTTGATTTCCACCAATAGCGACAAGTTTACGCCTGCCAGATACATCTTTCTCAGCCGTGACCGCTATTATGAGAAGAAGGATAATGAAGACAAATATCAGGTTTATACCGACCGTGCTATCTACCGTCCGGGACAGAAGGTGCATGTCACAGCCATTTCCTACATCGTGAAGAAGGGCTTGGATGCCAGCGTGCCAGGAAAGAGTATGGAACTGAAGTTTGTCCTGAGTGATGCCAACTGGAAGCAGGTGGCAGAACAGAAGGTTACGACCGATGATTATGGTACGGCTTCGGTAGATTTCGAACTCCCGAAGGAGGGAAAGACAGGACAGTATTCCATCTCCGTGAATGGTACAGCAAGCGAATATTTCAGAGTTGAGGAATACAAGCGTCCAACCTTCGAGATTACCTTCCCGAAGGTGAACGAGAAATATACCTGGGGCGACACCGTGGTGGTGAAAGCTTCAGCCAAGACCTATGCCGGTGTGCCTGTGCAGGGTGCCAAGGTGGAGTATCAGGTGACCCGCAGAAACCAACTCTGGTGGTGGGGCGCAGGCTCTGCCGGACAGTTGGTGAAGACAGACAGTTGCGTGACTCGTGAGGACGGAACCTTCGACGTAGAGATTCCGCTGGAGGCTTCCTTGTCAGGAAAAGACGAGGCTGATATGAGCGATTTCATGCGCCAAGCCCGTTTCTTCAACTTCGAGGTCTCAGCCATCGTTACCGACATCAGCGGTGAGAGCCACGAGGGCGTGATGAGTCTGCCTCTGGGCACCAAGCCAACCATCCTCACGGTGAATCTTCCTAAGCGTATCGAAACAGACAGTCTGAAGACGGTGACCTTCGCTTACCGCAATGCCAGTGGAATGCCGATTTCTTGTAGGTTGAAATATCGAATTGATAAGGGCGAATGGAAGGATGCCGAGGCGAATGCACCGGTTTCTATCAAGGAATATGCTTCTTCTGCCTCTTCTTCCCTCGTTTGGAAATCTGGCGTTCATCAGTTGGAGGCAATCTGCGGACAGGATACCCTGCAGCAGAAGTTCACCCTTTTCAGCATGAAGGATACCCATCCGGTGGAGCCAACCACCGAATGGTATTATCAGACGGCGAAGACCTTCCCTCGTGATGGCAAGCCTGTCTATATCCAGGTGGGCTCTTCGGAGAACGGAGCTCACATCGTATATTCCATCATCGCCGGCAACAAACTGCTGGAGAAGGGCGCCTGGGAGATGGGCGACAGCATCGTGACCCTGCCTTTCACCTACAAGGAGGAATATGCGTCGGGCATCGTACTGAACTATAGTTTCGTGAAGCAAGGCAAGTGCTATACCCGAATGATGAGCATCGCCCGTCCTTTGCCTGAGAAGAAACTGAATATCGCCTGGAAGACCTTCCGCAACCGTCTGACCCCTGGACAGAAGGAGGAGTGGACGCTGAAGATTACCACCCCTGACGGAAAGCCAGCCAAGGCGCAGCTGATGAGTGTGCTCTATGATAAGTCGCTCGACCAGATAGCCCCGCATTCCTGGAATTTCTCCCTGGGCTTCTATCAGAGTTTGCCAAACTGCTACTGGAAGCACAACCTCACTTTCCGTTCATTTTACTTGAATGGCGTTTATCCTACCAAGTATTATGACGAGAAGCAACTGGATGTAGATAAGTTTGATGGAAAATTCTTTAGCTATTATGCTTATATGCAAGCGGTGGAACTGTGCATGTTGGAGCGTTCTTCTGGCGGAACCGTTGAGTCTGTTCGTATACAAAAAGACGAGCTGGTTCAGGAAGAACCGAAAGTCATCAGGATTCGCGGCTCTAAAATGACCCGTGTCGGAGCGGCTGCTCCATCTGCCAACAAGGTTTTTGATGTAGTAGAGGAGATGCCGCAGTTTGCCGGCGGTTCTGGCTCAGATGCAGGACAATTCCTCGACAAGGTGCAGGTGCGTGAGAATATGAACGAGACCGCCTTCTTCTATCCTGCCTTGGAGAGCGACAACAATGGCAACGTAGCCATCAGGTTTACCCTGCCTGAGAGCGTGACTACCTGGAAGTTCATGGGATTGGCTCATGACAAGGAGATGCGCAACGGTTTGCTGGTGGATGAGGCTGTGGCTCAGAAGACCGTGATGGTGCAGCCTAACATGCCTCGCTTCCTGCGTGAGGGCGATAAGAGCACCATCGTGGTGAAACTCTTCAATACTTCCGACAAGAAGGTGAGCGGCAACGCCCGTATGCAGATTCTCGACCCGGAGACCAACAAGGTGGTTTGGCAGAAGACGCAGAACTACAGCATCGATGCCGAGGGCTCTGCTACCATCTCCTTTGATGTTCAGGGACTGAAAGAAGGCGTATATATTAATAAGGTGGTGGCTGCCGGTAATGGCTACAGCGATGGTGAACAGCACTATCTGCCGGTTTTGAGCAACCGTGAACTCGTGGTGAACACCCTGCCTATCACCCTGCATCAGAAGGGTGAGCAGAACTTCGATCTGAGCAAACTCTTCCTGAACAAGGAGGGCAAGCAGGCGAAGGGCGCTGAAGAGGCAAAGGTAACCATCGAGTACACCAATAACCCAAGTTGGCTGATGGTGAAGGCGCTGCCTGCCATCAGCAATCCGGATGAGGAGAACGCCATCTCGCTGATGTCTGCCATCTATGCCAATACCATCACCACCCATATCCAGAAGACTCTCTCTTTGGATAATCATTCTCAGAAGAATCTCTCTCAGGAGAGCAACCGTCTGCAGAATCAGGTGGAGAAGCTGAAGAAGTTGCAGAACCCTAACGGTTCCTTCTCCTGGTGGAAGGGCATGAAGGGCAGCCGGTATATGACAACGTCGGTAGCCGAAATGATGGTTCGATTGAATGCCATCGCAGGTGTGCAGAAATCAACCGCCAAGATGCTGACTTCCGCCATTGATTATCTCTCCTGGCAGACAGCGCAGGAAGTAAGAGTAATGAAGAAGCAGGAGGAGAAAAAGCAGAAGGTGAATCCTAGCGAACAGGCGCTGCATTATCTCTACATCCTCTCGATGGATGGCAGAAAGATGAAGCAGAATCTGGAAGCTGACAAGACTTATCTTCTGGACAAGATGTCGAAGATGACCGGTGATTTCTCCATCTATGGCAAGGCGCGTGCTGCCGTGGTACTCGCCAAGAACAGCCAGCAGAATGCCGCTTACCGCGAGAAGGCTGGCGAATATCTGCAGAGCGTGAACGAATATGCCGTTTACCGCGAAGAGATGGGCCGCTACTACGATACCCGCAAGGCACTCTACAGCTGGAGAAACTATAAGATTCCTACCCAGGTATCCGTGATAGAGGCGCTGCAGATGCTGAAGCCGAACGACAAGCAGACCATTGAGGAACTGCAGCGCTGGCTCCTGATGTCGAAACGTACCCAGGTTTGGGATACGCCAGTGAACACAGTGGATGCCGTCTACGCCTTTATGAAAGGCAATGAGAGCAACTGGAGCAGGAAGGCTGAGAATGCCGTGCTGAAACTGGACGGCAAGCTGCTGCCGATGCCGCAGGATTCCACTACTTTGGGCTATGTGAAGACCGAAAAGACGGGCAAGGCATCTAAGCTGAGCATCGACAAAAAGAGCGATTATACCAGCTGGGGTGCCGTCTATGCAGAGTTTAAGCAGCCTATCAGCGAAATCGGTTCCATGGAGTCGGGCATCAAGGTGCGCCGTGTCATCGTTCCTGCCGAATCTGAGAGCAAGGGCAAGGCGCAGGCGAAGGTAGGCGAGAAGGTGAAGGTAACGCTCATCATCACCGCCGACCGCGACTACGACTTTGTGCAGATTACGGATAAGCGTGCGGCATGTCTGGAACCGGTTAACCAGAAGAGCGGTTATCAGTGGGGCATAGGCTGCTATGTTTCTCCAAGAGATCATGCAACAAATTTCTATTTCGATCGTTTATCTAAAGGTAAGCACATCGTAGAAATGGAGTATTACGTGGATAGAAAGGGCGACTATCAGAGCGGAACTTGCACCGCTGAGTGTACCTACAGTCCGGAATTTGGTGGCCGCACAGAGACGTATGAGTTGAGAGTTAACAATTAATAGTTTATAGTTTATAGATTGATAATTTAAAATAGAATAGTATGAAACGGATGAATATATGGATGCTCTCAGCGCTGTTGGCGCTGCCTGCATCAGCACAGAAGATTACAACCCAGCACGAGGTGGTAGACTGTGGACAGGTGGTGTTCCGCAAGCCTGTAACTGCCGAATTCGTGCTGAAGAATGACGGGCACAAGCCTTTGGTTATCAACAATGTGTTGAAAAGCTGCGGTTGTACGGAGGTAGATTATCCGAAGACGAGCATTGCTGCCGGCGAAAGTTTCGTCATCAAGGCGGTATACGATGCCAAGCAAATGGGTACTTTCACCAAGCAGGTTTGCCTCTATACCAATGCGGATGAAGAGCCGTTCATCCTCTCTATGAGGGGAAAGGTAGTGGGCAGCGTAGTAGATTTCGCTGGTTCTTACGATGAGATGCTGGGTGTCATCAAGAGTGATGCCCAGGAGGTGGAGTTTGATGACGTGAACCGTGGCGACCGTCCGGTTCAGCGCATCCATATCTTCAATCCTACCGACGAATTACTGGAGCCGGTAGTGATGCATCTGCCATCCTATCTTCATGCTTTCGTATCGCCTTCCAAGGTAGCTCCGCGTCATTCTGCCGAAATCAGTTTCGTGCTGGATTCCAAGAAACTGCGCGACCTGGGCCTGAACCAGACATCGGTTTATCTCGGTGAGCGTCCTGGCGATAAGATTGCGCCTGAGAAGGAAATCGTGGTATCAGCCGTTCTTCTTCCTGGTTTCGAGAACATGACTCCAGCCAAGAAGGTACTGGCTCCGAAGTTAGAGATGTCTGCCACCGATCTCAATCTGGGTAGTTTCAATGGAAAAAAGAAGCTGAAGGGTGAGATTCTGATTACCAATAAGGGTAAGTCGGAACTGGATATCCGCAGCATGCAGATGTTTACGATGGGCTTGCAGGTGAACCTGAAGAAGAGTAAGATTCAGCCAGGAGAGACCGTTAAGATGAAGGTGACGGCTGTGGCTGCCGACTTGAAGAAATCGCGTGTCAGACACCCTCGTATCCTCATGATTACGAATGATCCTGACCATGCTAAGGTGGTGGTGAAGATTAATGTACAATGAATTAAAAACGAATATCGTGCAGATAGAAATAGATAACGGCAGTGGGTTCTGCTTTGGCGTAACCACTGCCATCAAGAAAGCTGAAGAGGAGTTGGCTAAGGGCGGTAAACTTTACTGCCTGGGCGATATTGTGCATAACGGTATGGAGGTGGAGCGCCTGCATGAAGCGGGACTCATCACGATAGACCATGAGCAGATGGAGGAACTGCAGGGCGTAAAGGTCTTGCTCCGTGCTCATGGTGAACCGCCTGAAACTTATGCCCTTGCCGAGCGAAACAACATCGAAATCATCGATGCTACCTGTCCTGTGGTGCTCCAGTTGCAGCGCCGCATCAAGAAGCAGTATGTCAACAATCCGGAGGCTCAAATCGTGATTTTCGGCAAGAACGGGCATGCTGAGGTGCTCGGACTGGTGGGGCAGACGGAGAGTCATGCCATCGTGGTAGAGAAGTTTGAGGATGTGAAGCAGCTGAAGGAAACCGGTCAGTTGGATTTCTCTAAAGATATATATCTTTACTCCCAGACTACCAAGAGCCTCGATGAGTTTCACCGCATCATCGAATACTGCCAGGAGCATATTGTTGAGGGTGCTGTCTTCAAGAGTTTCGATACCATCTGCCGTCAGGTGGCTAACCGCATGCCTAACATCGCTGCCTTTGCCAGCAAGCATGATGTCATCCTCTTTGTGAGTGGCAGAAAGAGCTCGAACGGTAAGGTGCTTTTCAAGGAATGCAAGAGTGTGAATGCCAACAGCTACCAGATAGAAAGTGCTGACGAAATAGATATGAACTGGTTCAAGGATGTGGAAACGGTAGGTATCTGTGGTGCTACCAGTACGCCGAAGTGGCTGATGGAAGAGTGCAGGGAGAAGATTATCAAGGATAGTTCTGCTCTTTTGTAGTAAGAGTTAAGGCTTTGATTATCAGTTACTTGATATACTTGATACGGTGTTTCACCGTATCAAGGGTAGAGGGTAGTTTTATCGTTGATTGAAAAACTTAATATGCTGGTTGTTAATTAGTTAACCCATTTGATGCTGTGTTTTACAGCGTCAAATGGGTTTATCTTTTATAAACTGTCTGAAAATAAAACAGGTGATAAATCTTCTCCCGAAGACCTATCACCTTCAAAAAACAGTAATTAACTCAAAATTTATAATCTATATCATTACTACCTTGTTAATATGGTTGCAAAGATACTACATTGAAGTTTTTTACCCAAATCTTTTTCATCGAATAAAATAAATTTATCGGTAAAAGTAGTATCTTTAACGTATTTTTGCATAAATAACCCGGCAGTCTCTTTTCTGTAGCTTATTCTGCTATTGCCTTTTGATATTGTTCCATCAGCCATGCCTTCTGTTCAGGAATGGTCATGTTGCTGTTGTCGAGCGTAATGGCATCATCAGCCTTTCTGAGTGGGGAAGTCTCGCGGTGAGTATCGATATAGTCGCGCTCCTCTACATTCTTCAGAATCGCATCGAAGTCGGCTGGCATTCCTTTCTCCTTCAGTTCATCGAAACGGCGCTGTGCTCTCACCTGTGAGCTGGCTGTAACGAAAATCTTCAGTTCGGCATTAGGGAACACGGTGGTACCTATATCGCGACCATCCATCACGATGCCCTTGTCTTCGCCCATCTTCTGCTGCTGTTCTACCAGCGCCTCTCTGACGAAAGGAACGGCGGCAATCGGACTAACGTGGTTGGAAACCTCTAACGAACGGATTTCCTTTTCTACCAGTTCGCCGTTCAGATAGCAGTCTGGGCGACCGGTTGTTTCATTAAACTTGAATGAGATGCTGATGTTCTTCATCTCCTTCTGCAGTTCTTCAGTCTTTACGGCTCCATCTGCTTCGAAGAGCTGATGACGCAGCGCATAGAGGGTTACCGAGCGGTACATGGCGCCCGTATCTACATAAACATAACCTATTTCCTTGGCAAGATCCTTTGCCATCGTACTCTTACCGCAAGAAGAGTATCCGTCTATTGCTATTGTTATTTTCTTCATAATTTCGAACTAACTTTAATGTATAATTTATAATCTGTAACTTACGTTCAGCATGAGACTGCTGCTACTGACGTGATATTTGCCGTAGGCAACGTTCAGATGGAAGCGCTCCAGGTTGATACCGCCACCCACAGAGAAACCGGCTCCATGACTGCTTCCTTCATCTTCTGAGGTGCTGATTTTCATCTCGTTGGCTCTCCGGAAGTTGTAGCCGGCACCTATCCACAGGCTTTCTGAAAGCAGAATGTCGGCACCTACTACGGCATGATCACGAAGACTGCTGTCCCAATGGTTCAGGTTGACCAGTGTGGCTGATACCCTGAACGGTGCGTTGGCGAAGCGTTTCGTCACACCCAACTGCAGGTCGATAGGCATCTTCTCGTATTCATTATCGTAGGCTTTCAGCTGTCCACCCAGGTTCTTTGCCACGCAAGAAACCGACCATTCCGTTTCTGGGTCGTAATAGTTGATACCCAGATCCACTCCCACAGCGATAGAATTGTAATCGCCAATATACGAAGTGATGAATTTGGCAGCAATACCACCCGCAAACTTTTCACCGAGCATATAAGAGAAGTAACCCGCAACGGCAATATCCTTTGCCGAGAACTCACCCATCTGGATGTTGTTCTCATCCGTCTCTTTCATCTTTCCGTAGTCAACAAGCTGAGCCGAAACAGCCCACGAAGCCTTGTCGTTGACAGTACGGTTGAAACTAGCCGAGGCAGTGTTCACCCCCGACATATAGTTCATATAATTGAGATTGACCGTCTTGTCGTTTACTGATGACAGGAGAGCCGGATTATGGAATATGAGTGCCTCATCATCTTCTATCAAGGTGATGTTGTCGCCACCCAGAGCAGCTGCATGAGCACTCACCGGCAAGCGAAGGAAATTATACCCCGTTTGGCTCTCTTGAGCATCAATAATTGTCGCAAAAAGCGTCAATATTGCGGAAATTACATATTTTTTCATTTAAATTTTCTAATTCTTTGGCAAAGATACTGCTTTTTTCAATAATAAGAAGTAATTTTGCAATGTTTTCGTAGGAAATAACGATTTTAAACGGTTTTTATTGTGGAAATTAAGAAATCAAATAGCGCACAACTGGAAGATAAGCGGGTTACATTTTTCCTGCTGGGGTTGCTGCTGGCTTTTACTTTCATCTTCGTAGGACTCCAATATCAGAGAGGTCCGCAGGGAGATGATGACTTGTCAGAATCGATGGAAGAACTCTCACAGGATCTTGAAATGTCGGCTCGTCCCGACCAGAAAGATATGGTGAGTGCGGAGGCCGTTTCGGCTCCTGCTTCTAAGTCAATTACCCAGGAAGTGAAGGCTGCCGAGCAACAGACTCAGAAGGCACCGCAGAAAATCAGTTCTACAACCAGCGAACTGGTTATCGGCGACGGCTCGGGTGTAGTGGATGGGGCTGAGGTGAAGGAAGCGGTTCCTGAAACTCCCATTGAGAATCCGGGAGCTGAGGCTCCTATCAAACTGACCGTCGTGCAGAAGATACCGCAGTTTCCTGGTGGCTGGTCTGCCTTCATGCAGTGGCTTACCAAGAACCTGAAGTACCCTGTAGCTGCCCAGAAGAGTAGGATTCAGGGAACTGTAGTGGTATCCTTTATCGTAAACAAGGATGGAAGTGTTGCCAATATCAAGGTAAGCACTTCGGTAGATCCATTGCTCGACAACGAGGCTTTGAGGGTGATGAAGATGATGCCGAAGTGGAAACCGGGCATCGATAAAGGCAAGGTCTGTCGCACGATGATTGCCATCCCGGTAGTGTTCCAGCTATAAATTATAAATTGTTCATTGTAAATTATACATTATAAATTATACATTATTATGAAGACAGCAGATGAAATTTTAAGCATGGTAAATGAGTTTCTGGCCAATTTGCCTTACGAAAGAAAGCCAAAGTCTCTTTATGAGCCTATCAGATACGTACTTTCTATGGGTGGCAAGCGTATTCGTCCTACGCTCATGCTTCTGGGCTACAATCTTTTCAAGGACAATCCTGAGAAGATTCTGATGAATGCCGTTGCCCTGGAAACTTATCATAACTATACTTTGCTGCATGATGACCTGATGGACAATGCTGATTTGCGTCGCGGTCATGAAACGGTTCATAAGAAATGGGATGCCAATACGGCTATCCTTTCGGGCGACAGCATGCTCGTTCTGGCTTATGAGCGTATGGCTCAATGTGATGAAAAGCATCTTGCCAAGGTGTTGAAACTCTTTACGACCACTGCCCTGGAAATTGGTGAAGGTCAGCAGTTTGATATGGAGTTTGAAAACCGTAACGATGTGAAGGAGGAGGAATATATCGAGATGATCCGCCTCAAGACCAGCGTTCTCCTGGCTTGTGCCCTAAAGATGGGTGCTATCCTTGCCGATGCTTCTGATGAGGATGCAGAGAACCTGTATAAGTTTGGCGAGCAGATAGGATTGGCGTTCCAGTTGCAGGATGATTACCTCGATGTTTACGGCGATACCAAGGTGTTCGGTAAGGAGATTGGTGGCGATATCACATCCAACAAGAAGACGTATATGCTCATCAATGCCTTCAACCATGCCAACGACGCTCAGCGTGCAGAACTGCAGAATTGGGTGGATGCCGAGGAGTTCGACCGCAAGGAGAAGGTGGCTGCCGTTACCCGTCTATACAACGAGATAGGTATCGACAAAATGGCGCAGGATAAGATAGCCTATTACTTCGAGCAGAGCAAGAAGTATCTGGATGCCGTGAATGTGCCTGCTGAGCGTAAGGAGGAATTGGCAAAGTATGCTCAGAAAATGATGAAGCGACAGTACTAGTTGATAGTTAATAGTTTATAGTTGACAGTTGATAGGGCAATGTTCAAAGTAATAGATACACATACGCATTTTGATGCGGAGGAGTTTGATGAGGATAGGGCGGAGGCTTTCGCCCGTGCCAAGGAAGCGGGGGTAGGTAAGGTGTTCTTGCCTGCCATCGATGTGAAGACCACACACGCGGTCCTGGCATTGGCTAAGGAATATCCAGGCTATGCTTATCCGATGATTGGTCTGCATCCTGAAGAGGTGAAGGCTGACTGGAAGGAACAGCTGGCTGAACTCTGGAAGATACTGGAGGAGCATCGCATGACCGGTAATGCCAGTCAGGCGGATTCTCCTCAGTTTTCTGACTTGATCGCCATCGGAGAGGTAGGACTTGATTATTACTGGAGCCGTGAGTTCGAAAACGAGCAGCTCGAGGCTTTCGAGGAACAGGTAAAATGGTCGGTAGAAACCCAGCTCCCGCTGATGATTCATTGCCGCAAGGCGCAGAACGAGATGGTACATCTGCTCAGAAAGTATGAGAAAGAACTGCCGGGTGGCGTCTTCCATTGCTTTACGGGCAATCAGAAGGAGGCAGAAGAACTCCTCTCCTTCGATAAGTTTGTATTGGGCGTCGGTGGCGTATCTACTTTTAAAAGCAGCCATCTCAGAGAAGACCTGCCTGCTGTAGTTCCTCTGGATCGCATCGTTCTGGAGACCGACAGTCCGTATATGGCGCCTGTTCCTTATCGCGGCAAGCGTAACGAAAGTGCTTTCGTGTTAGAAGTGATGAAGACGCTCGCTAAGGCTTATGACATAAGCGAAGAGGAGTTTGCCCGACAGACCAACCTCAATGCAGAGCGGGTTTTTCCGCTATCCGTATCGCAAGTATAGGACGCAAGCGTTCAAAACTCCTTAAATAAACATAAAAAAACAATGAAAGTTATGGTATTTCGGAGGAAAAGCAATAATTTTGCACTTCGAAATTGTTGCAGCAGCATGTTGCGGCGATTAAGAAGAGTTCTTCGGAATATGGAAAGGTGCTCGAGTGGCTGAAGAGGCACGCCTGGAAAGCGTGTATTCCCCTAAAGGGAATCGGGGGTTCGAATCCCCCTCTTTCCGCTTTTATATATATAATAAGGTATATGAAGAAAAATACAGCTATTGCACGTTTTGCAATATTGGTTTTCACATGGATGTGTTCTCTGCCTATGATGGCTCAAGAAGAGAACATGGGATTTCATCAAGCTCTTAAGACAAAGTTTATAGAGGGTAATGCGGGATTTATGTCTCTCGTTGCTATCGCCCTCATCGTGGGTATGGCTTTCTGTATCGAGCGCATCATCTATCTGAGTCTTTCTGAAATCAACGCCAAGAAGTTGATGCAGGATATTGACCAGAAAGTGGCGGCTGGAGATGTGGAAGGGGCTAAGACGCTCTGCCGGAATACACGCGGACCGGTGGCTTCTATCTGCTATCAGGGTTTGATGCATATTAGCGAGAGTCTTGATGACATCGAGCGCTCGGTAAGCGGATATGGTACCGTTCAGGCGGCTAATCTGGAGAAGGGATGCTCCTGGATCAAACTCTTTATCGCTATGGCACCATCGCTCGGATTCCTCGGAACCGTGATCGGTATGGTTATGTCGTTCGACCAGATTCAGCAGGCGGGCGATATCAGTCCTACTATCGTTGCTTCGGGTATGAAAGTGGCGCTCATCACTACTATCTTCGGTATCATCGTAGCCCTCATTCTTCAGGTTTTCTATAACTACATCCTTTCTAAGGTGGAGCACCTCACAAGCCAGATGGAGGAGTCGGCGGTTACTTTAATGGATATTATTGCCAAGAATAAATAAACGAAGAGAGAAATGGTTAAATTTCAATTTTCAAAGCAGAAGACGAAGTCGGCCGAAAAGATATCGCAGCAGGTGTTCTATATCATGATAGGATTGGCGGTGCTGGTTTTCGGTCTGTTCTTTTTGGTAGGCTACGATTTGCCTTTCGAAGAGAACCCCGACTTTAATGCGCCTCTCTTTACCGATGTGCTCATCCTGCTGATGTGGCTCTTCCTGATAGGAGGTGTGGGACTGGCAGTCTTTTCGATGATCAGAGATTATCGCAGCAGCAAGTCGGAGGCTGTAGTGAATGGCATTCCCGTGCGCCGCATCTTCCGCATCACATGGATTGGAACTTTGGCAGTTTTGCTGCTTACCTTCTTTTTGGGCGGTTCTGCTCCGATGCTCATCAATGGCGAGAATTATGCCGACTGGCTCTGGCTCAAGCTTTCAGATATGTTTGTCATCACATCGCTCCTGATGCTGGTGGCAGGAATCGGTGCCGTCTGTTTCGGTGCCACACGTTATATTCGGAAGAAAAACTAAAGAGAGCTCTTTGGGCTCTCTATTCTATAAATAAGGATTAAATATGCTGATTAGAAGGAAGCAACACGAAACCCCGGGACTGAATACCACATCTACAGCCGACATCTCGTTCATGCTGTTGATATTCTTCCTTGTCACCACATCAATGGATGTGGATAAGGGACTGTTGCGCCAACTCCCTTCACCTGAACCGCAGAAGAAGGAGCAGCAGCAGACGGTGGTAGACAAGGCTAACCTGATGGCGCTGCGCCTGACAGCTGGCGATACGCTTTTGGTTAATGACAAGCCGATGAAGGTGAGCCTGCTCAAGGAAGAAACCATCCGCTTTGTACACCGCCTGGGCAAGAAACATCTCATCTCTATCGAGAGTGACCGCGATGCCGACTATAATCTCTATTTCCAGATGCAGAATCAGCTGATGGAAGCATATAGCCAGCTACGCAACGAAACAGCCCAGAAGAAATATCACAGGAATTATGCCCTCTTGAACAATGACCAGAAAGAACAGGTGCGCAACATCTGTCCGCAGCGCATCACAGAGTCGTATGCCAACGCAATGACTCAAACCGACCAGCGTGTTGATGCCAATGCTGAAGAAAAGCAAGGGGAAGAAAATTCTATAGAAACAGCTACAGAACAGCAGAAAGGAGGTAAACAATGATGAATTTTCATAAGAAATCGCATGAAGTGCCAGGGTTGAATACATCTTCTCTGCCAGACCTCATTTTCTCCGTACTGTTCTTCTTTATGATTGTTACCCACATGCGCCAGGTTACCTTGAAGGTAGACTGCCGTTTGCCACAAGGTAAGGAACTCACCCGCCTGACCAAGAAATCGGCGGTGAGCCATATCTATATAGGTAAACCAACCAAAGAGATGCAGGCAAAGTATGGTACCGGTACCCAGATTCAGTTGAATGATAAGTTTGCTTCGGCTCCCGAAGTGATGGATTACATTTCGGCAGAAAAGAAGCGTATGTCACCGGAAGACCAGAAGCTGATGACCGTATCAATCAAAGCAGATCAGGAAACCAAGATGGGTGTGATAACCGATGTAAAGCAGGCTTTGCGCCAGGCAAAAGCACTAAAAATCAGTTATTCTGCCACAGAAAAAGGAAAATAATATTAATTTATCATGTTTTTCTCTTAAAAAATTGCTTTTATTAATTTTTTGTATTATCTTTGCAAGCAAATTATTAGTATTATGTCAAAACAAATTTTAGATTCATTAGATAGGCAGATTCTGAAGCTGATTTCTCAGGATGCCCGTATTCCATTTTTGGAAGTGGCACGCGCTTGCAATGTTAGCGGTGCTGCCATTCATCAGCGTGTAGCTAAACTTACAAATCTTGGTATCATCAAGGGTTCACAATTCATCATTGACCCAGAAAAGATAGGTTACGAAACTTGTGCCTATATGGGACTCTATTTGAGGGAGCCTGAGAAGTTTGACCAGGTTGTAGAGGAGTTGAAGAAGATTCCTGAGGTTGTAGAGTGCCACTATACTACAGGCAGCTTTGATATGTTTATCAAGATTTACGCGCTCAACAACCATCATCTCCTGGAAATCATCCATGATAAGTTGCAGCCACTGGGATTGTCTCGCAGCGAGACCATCATCTCTTTTAATGCATCTATCAACCGTCAGCTTTCTATGCAGGACCTCAAGAGCTTCAACGATGATGAAGAGGAAACTGATGAGGAGGCTGCAGCAGAGAAATAAGATATAAAAAAGAAAAAAAAGCAGTAGCTCCCCGCGGGATTACTGCTTTCTATAAAGGGTGAGGAATGTGAACGGTAAGCCGTTTTCATTCCTCATTTCTTTTTCTGTCACTTCCCATTCTGCCGGATTGATTTCCGGAAAGAAGGTATCGGCATGTTCTGGTTCCTTTTCTACGATTGTGAGATAAAGCTTGTCTGCAAAAGGCAAAGCCTGTTCATATATGCTGGCTCCTCCGATGATGAAACATTCATCTGATGCTTCTTTGCTTCCAATCGCTTCTTTGCTTGCTGCCGCTTCTTTGCTTCCAACAGATTCTTTCCTTGCTGCCAGCGCTTCTTCCAGAGAGGTGTATACTTCGCACCCTGTTATCTGCTCTTTTGTCTTCGAGATAACAATATTACGGCGGTTGGGCAAGGCTCCGTTCGGCAGCGACTCAAATGTCTTCCTGCCCATGATGATCGTATGTCCGGTAGTGAGCATACGAAATCGGGTCATGTCCGATGGGATGGCGTAGAGCAACCGGTTCTTGTACCCGATAGCTCTATGCACTTTTGATATACAGGCGATGATGCTAAGCATTTTTTATTTTAATGTTGAATGTTGAATGTTGAATGTTGAATTATTCATTCTTGCTGTAAACTGTTAACTATAAACTGTTAACTGTAAACTGTTCTTCCGGAACATGGCTACTCTTGATCTTCCACTCCTGCGGATAGAGGTTGTTGGCACGGTTGCCGATGTTCTTTTCCCATCCTATCGGAACCTGTCTGTATGTTACCAGAACATAACCCTTAGGCGTATCGGCGGGTAGATTAACAGCCTCCTTGCGAAGGTAGCGGATGGCATCTTCGTAGGATAACTCCACCTGTGGAAAGTGATCTTTGTTGAGCATCGTAGAGAGAGCGAGAGCCTGGTCGGGAATGAGACCCTTTCCCTTGTCTGTTCCCAGTTTCACACCGGCATGCAGCACCTTCAGGTTCTTTTCTGCCTGGTCGTAGATGTCTTTCCATCTGCCCGGAATGGCGTAAACCGTCTCGTTGCTCTCTGCAGGCATCCATTCCGTATCAGTCTTCAGCCAGCCGTCCGGAATCTCCGGTCCCTTTCCTTTCGCCACCTTCTTGTCTTTCTTTTTCTTATCCTTCCTGTTCTCCTTGGCTGGTGAGCCGGCTTCCCATTCGCCCTCTTTCTTCAGAATCGCCATAAACAGACCTTCGCCTCGCGAAACGCCAGGAATGAACCGGTAAACAGGGAAGTCGGTGCCCGTGAGGTTGCGGGTGATGTTCCATGCATCTTCTACACCCTCCAGTGCCATCACTTCAGCGCCAAGTTCTTCGCATATCCACTCCACGTTCTCCTCATCTTCGTGCGCATTGAAGGTGCAGGTAGAGTAAATCAGGATACCGCCTGGCTTCAGACAGTTCCAGATATCCGATACAATTTCGCGCTGCAGCTGCCAGCAGTTGTTCACATTCTGGGTACTCCATTCGCCGATAGCCCCTTCATCTTTGCGGAACATTCCTTCGCCGGAGCAGGGAACATCGGTAAGAATCACATCAAACTGCAATTTAGATTTCTTGTAATCGCGGGGATAGTTGTTGGTAACAATCATATCCGGATGACCGAACTTCTGTACGTTTTCGGCTAGAATCTGCGAGCGGGTGCGCATCGGTTCGTTGCTGAAGAGCAGACTTCCTTCCGGCAAGGCAGCCCTTACGGAAGTCGACTTTCCGCCAGGGGCAGCACAGAGATCCAGCATTATCACCGGTTCTTTTACGTACTGTCGGATAGCCATATCTATAAACATAGATGAGGCTTCCTGTACATAATATAAGCCGGCATGCAGCAGCGGATCGAAGGTGAATCCGGGACGGGTAGAGAGATAACGGCCGGTTTCCGGACACCAGGGAACCGGTTCGCCATCAGCATCCTTGCATTTAAAAGGATTGATGCGGATACTGGTTGGTGCCTCCTCTTCAAGGATAGCATGCTCCAGACGCTGATACAGCTTTTCGCCCATCAGCGCCTGCGTATATGTTCTGAAATCTTCAGGTAATGTCTTCATTCTGTCTCTTTTTCTTTAATTTGTTTGCAAAAATAAGAAATTTTTCGTTTCTTTGCAACTAAATCGCGAAGAGATGCGTCTAAGAAGCAGAAATTTTTCAAATAACAAGGTAAAACAATAAAAAATAATGATATGAAGAAAGCAATATTGGCATTAGCGCTCGTTATGAGCATCGGAGCCACCCAAGTGTCTTTGGCGTCTTCTGCTCCAAAACATCGTTATCATCCAACTACCCAACAGGTAGATTCAAAGGCTGCCCCTGCATCTGCCGCACAGTCATCTGCTTCGAAGGATAAAGACGACGAGGCGTTGGAGGCTTATTCTGATACAACCAGTACAGATTCGGCTAACTATGATGATTATGATGAGAATGATAATAGGTCTGTTCATTCTAGATACAGTTTAGACAACTATGATGATCCGTTCGATTTCATCGGTTCGGTATTTGGTGGCGGAGCGCTGGCTGTTATGATCATTTTCTGTATCATCTTCGGTCTGCTGTTTGTCTTTGCTCCGCTGATCATCGTATTTCTGGTTATCAGATATCTGATTCGCCGCCACAACGACCGGATGAAACTGGCGGAGATGGCGATGGAGAAGGGCATCAATGTTCCGGAAAGCGACCGTCCGATAGACAAGCAGAGCGATGAATATCTCGTGAAACGGGGATTGAGAAATGCCTTTCTGGGAGCCGGCTTGTGCGCCATGTTTGCCTGGTGGGATGTTGATTTCCTGGCTGGCATCGGAGCCCTGGTCTTCTTCTATGGCATCGGTCAGACCGTTATCGGCTCGCTTCCTGCCATCAAGGACTGGTGGAAGAACCGTCATGGCGATCAGGGCACGGGATATAATGGTACTCCGGTCTAGCAGCCGACATTCAATATATCATGGATTCTCAATAGGAGGGGAAGTCACAAGGAAAAGAACAACAATTATTAGTTAATATATATAAGGTGGAAAAGTTATCCGATATCTCTCTCGTCACGAAGGTGGTGATGCTTCATGACCGCAAGTCGTTCGACCTGTTGGTCAGGAAGTATCAGTCACCCATTCGTGGGTTCTTCCTGCGGCAGACGCTGGGGGATGCGCAGCTGAGTGACGACTTGGCTCAGGATACCTTTGTCAAGGCATATACTCATCTGTCCGGTTTCAGGGGTACAGCCTCTTTCTCCACCTGGCTCTACCGCATCGCCTATAATGTATGGTATGATTATACCCGCAGCCATAAGGAGACGCAGGACATCGATACGCCTGCCGTTTCCAGTAAGAATGCACAGGGCGCCCATGCCGGATTGAAGATGGATTTGCTCAAGGCATTACAGATATTGAATGAAAATGAACGTACATGTATCACGCTGCAGCTGATGGATGGACTCTCTATAGATAAGATTGCAGAGGTGACGGGAATGGCGCAAGGCACCATCAAGTCGCATCTCTCTCGTGGAAAACAGAAACTTGCAAGTTACTTAAAACAGAATGGTTATGACCGATAAGATAAATGATAAGAAGTTGGAGAGCATGAAAGGGGAACCGTTGAACCCTCAGGATGAAGAACTCTTGCAGATGTTCTTTTCCGATTGCCAGATGTCAGAGATTCCTGATGACGGATTCTCCGACAGGGTGATGCAGGCCTTGCCGGCTTTACCCGAAACTGATACTGCGATGTCGCTGGTTAAGCGCCAGCGCCTGGAACATTTATGGACGGCAGCCTGTGTGGCAGCAGGCATCATCATAGCAGTAGTCTGCCAGGGATGGGAACAGATTCAGGGGTGGCTTTTCTCTATGAAGATAGATTTCCTCCTCTCCGGCTCGCGTGCCCTTACGCATGTGGCAGATTCCATCGCTCACTCTCAGAATCTCCTGATGGTGCTGGCTGGCATCGTTGTCCTCATCATGGTTTGGGGATATAATGAACTGGCTGATGCGCGTCAGTAGGCTTCTTCCCTGATATCAATTGTATGAATGATCAACTCTTTCTATTAGCAGAATAGTTTTTAGTGCTAATAGAAAGAGTTTTTTATTACTATAAATATCATCTTTATGCTCTTTAAATCTCCGTTCATCGACGCTGAACGGACATTCAACGTCGCTGAACGTACATTCAACGTCGCTGAACGGACATTCAGCGTCGATGAACGAAGATTTAATATTGCTGAATATAGAAAAACAAATAGGTGCTGCTACTTTTTCAGTAGAGCACCTATGCTTATGATATCGGTTTCTAAAACAATTTATAGGTAGTGCGTAGCACTTTGAACTCGGTTCGGCGGTTCAGCTGGTTGCAGATTTCCTGATGCTCCTTGCTCTGCTTCAGGATAAATTCTTCGCTGAGCACATCGCCTTCCTTGAGCCAAGGATACTTCTCGGTAAGTTTCTTGCGCACATTCTTCGGCTTCTCCTTGCCGTAGCCCACAGGGGTGAGGCGCTCTTTCTCTATGCCGTGTTTTATCAGATAGTCTACTACCGATTGGGCGCGGCGCTGAGACAGATGCTTGTTATATTCGCTGTTTCCCTTGTAGTCGCAATGGGCGCTGAGTTCGATGGTAACGTGCGGGTTCTCTTTCAGCAGCGTTACCAGCTGGTCGAGGGCTGTTGTACTGGCTTCGGTAAGGGTTGCCTTGTCGAAATCGTAGAAGATGTTGTCGATGAGTACAGGGGCTGTGATGGAAGCCAGCGGGAACTGGAGCACGTATTCCTTACTCTCTTTAGCCGAATCAACCCGAAGTTCTTCCTTGTGGTTGAGGTAGCCTTTGCAGGAGGCCATCACCAAGTAGTCGACATGCGGATTGATAGGGAGGACAAACGAACCGTCGCCCTTGACGGATAGTTTCCTGTTCGTTCCGTCGTTGCCTACAATTCTCACCTCTGCGGCAGGCAGTTCATAACCGTCTTTCTCGTAAACCCATCCCTTCATTGTGGTAACAATCTCCGGATTCTCGAAGGAGTAGATATGATCGTAGCCTCTTCCGTCTTTTCTGTTAGAGCAGAAGAAACCCTGATTGTGGAGACCCTCGAAAGTCATTCCGAAGTCATCGGCTTCTGTATTCAGCGGATAGCCGGGGTGGGTGAGTTCATATTTCCGGGTGATGGAATTTACTTTGGCGATATAGATGTCGAGTCCGCCCATTCCCACATGACCGTTGCTGCTGAAGTAGAAGTCGCCGTTAGGACGGAAGGTAGGGAACATCTCATCGCTTGGGGTGTTGATAGGTTCTCCCAGGTTCTCTACACCGCCCAGTCCGGCAGGAGTGATGCGCACTCGCCAGATGTCGAGACCGCCCTTTCCGCCTGGCATGTCTGATACGAAATAGAGCCATTCGCCATCAGGAGAGATGGCTGGATGGGCAAAACAACTGAGTGTATCTTTGCTGATTTCCAGATTTGTAGGCTTGCTCCAGGCTGCATCTGAGCGGTTGGAGGTTACTATCTGGGCTAAGCGGGGCGAAGTGGGATCGGTGGTACACTGGGTGAGGTACATCTGCTTGCCGTCTGGGGTAAAGCAGCATGCGCCCTCTTCGTAGTCGGTGTTGAGACCGGTTCCGATGGCTTCCGGCTTGCTCCATTTGCCTTTGTCGTTCTTTTCAGAGAAGAAGATGTCGGCAGATTTCGTTCCCGTCACTCCGTTCAGGTCGCTGCCCTGGGCTTCGTTACGGGTTGAGGTGAAATAGAGCTGACTGTTGTCATCGCTGAGGAACATAGGCGAATAGTCGTCTCTTCGGGAATTGAAAACATCCATTCGCTTTACCTTGTACCGGCTTCCTTCCTTCTTCCAGACTGGGGCTTTTCGTGCCGATTCGAGTCCGTTCTTTACCAGCACGTTGTCGGGCATGGAATCGAGCAGGAATTCGAATTCCTTGGCTGCCTGTCTGTAACTTCCGTTCTTCAGGAGAAGCCGGGCGTAAGCCAGGCGGTCGTTGAGGTCTGCCTGCTTGTATCGGATGGCATTGCTGTAGGCAGCCAGTGCCTTCGGCGTACTGTTGATTTTGTCATAGCAGCGTGCCATCTTCAGAGCCACCTTGCCCCGGGCAGCCCGCTCTTTGGTAGGTGTCTTGGTGTACACCTTTTTATATTGGGTTGCCGCATCGTAGTATTCGCCTAAAGAAAGATGCTTGTCTGCTTTCTTCAGGTTCTGTTCAATGCCGCAACTTATCAGAAAGAGGCAGCTGATTGCTATTATGATTTGATAAAATCTTATTTGTTTCATATTGATTTACATCTGCGAGAATGGCTGGCGATATTGGCAGCCTGCCTTCCAGTTGCTGCAGCCATAAGCGGTCTTGCCCTTGATGATGACGCCCTTGCCGCAGAGCGGACATGGTTTGCCAACCATTGGGTCGGCAGCTGGAGCCGGCTGAGCAGGGGCATTCTGAGAATCTGTATTCTGTGCTGCAGCCTTATCGGCTTTCTTGGCTGGAGCTTTCTTGGCTGGAGCTTTCTTGGCAGCCGGTTTCTTCTTGAGGTCTTCCTCTGTCATGATGGTCACTCTCCGGTTGCTGTTGTCTGACAACACATCGATGACTATCTTGTTGATCTGTTCTTTCAGTCCGTTGATGAAGTCGGCAGGATCGTAGGTCTTGTGCTCGATGTCGCGGAGTTTTTTCTCCCAGATACCGGTCAGTTCGCAACTCTTCAGCAGTTCCTCATGGATGGTGTCAATGAGTTCGATGCCTGTCGGGGTTGCCATCAGATTCTTGCGCTGGCGACGGATGTAGTGGCGCTTGAAGAGGGTCTCGATGATGCCGGCACGGGAGGATGGTCGGCCGATTCCGTTCTCCTTCAATGCAGCACGAAGTTCTTCGTCTTCTACGAATTTGCCGGCTGTCTCCATCGCACGCAGCAGGGTTGCCTCGGTATAATACTTAGGTGGCGTGGTCCATTTCTCCGTCAGGGTAGGCTGATGTTCTCCCGATTCGCCTTTTGTGAAGGATGGGAGGGTTCTTTCTTCTACTACTTCCTTCTTGGCACCATTACCTGAGTCTGCATTTCCGTTGGTGTTATCTGAAGCATCATCGTCATCTGCATTCTTTACATCCTTGGCATAGACTACTCGCCAGCCCGGTTCGAGAATCTCCTTACCGCTTACCTTGAACTCTATCTTTTCCGGTTTCGGTCCGTCTTCATTGATGACTTCGCCCAAAACGGTGGTGGTAGAGAATTTACAATCCGGATAGAACACGCTGATAAAGCGCTTGGCGATGAGATCATACACGTTTGCCTCCATATCGGTGAGTCCGGTTGGCGGAACACCGGTTGGGATAATGGCGTGGTGGTCGGTTACCTTGCTATTATCGAAAACCTTCTTGCTCTTCGGCAACTTCTTGCTGATTGTTGCGAGCTGCTGAATGAGCGGAAGGTATTTCTGCTGACTCATGATCTTTGCCTGACTCACTCCGTTCAGAATCTGCGGACATTTCGGATAGATATCGTCGGTCAGAAACTGGGTGTCTACACGAGGATAAGTGGTGTACTTCTTCTCGTAGAGACTCTGGATGAGTTTCAGCGTAATATCGGCAGAGTAAGCAAACTTCTTGTTGCAATCCACCTGCAGCGAGGTGAGGTCGTAGAGATGAGGCGGTGCCTCGTTTCCCTTCTTCTTGCTTACATCTGTAACCGTGAAGGGTTTTCCAGCGATGGTACTGAATGCTTTCTCGCCTTCCTCCTTGCTGGTAAACTTGCCGCTGGTGGCGGTAAACTGGGTGTCGCGGTAGATGGTGGCGAGTACCCAGTAAGGTTCGGAAACGAAGTTGTCGATTTCCTTCTGGCGGTTTACGATAAGGGCAAGGGTAGGGGTCTGCACCCGGCCGATGCTGAGCACCTGTCGGTTCTGACCGTATTTCAATGTGTAAAGTCGGGTGGCGTTCATACCAAGAATCCAGTCGCCGATGGCACGGGAAAGTCCGGCAAGATAGAGTGACTGATATTCCCCCTGGTCTTTCAGTTCCTGGAAGCCCTGCTTAATGGCTTCGTCGGTCATGGATGAAATCCACAATCTCTTGACCGGGCATTTTGCCTGTGCCTTCTGCATCACCCATCTCTGGATAAGCTCTCCTTCCTGTCCGGCGTCACCGCAGTTGATGATGCTGTCGGCAGCCTGCATCAGTTTCTCGATGGTAGCAAACTGCTTCTTGATGCCTTCATCGTTGATGAGCTTGATGCCGAAACGCTGTGGAATCATCGGCAACGCCGCAAGGCTCCAATGTTTCCACATCGGAGTATAATCATCCGGTTCCTTCAGCTCACAAAGGTGGCCGAAAGTCCATGTTACTTGGTAACCATTACCTTCCATATAACCGTCGCGTGCCGTGGTAGCCCCGATGATTCGGGCGATATCCTTAGCCACACTCGGTTTCTCTGCTATACAAACTATCATTCTTTATTATTATTTCTGTTTGCAAAGGTACAATAAAATAATGAGATAGCCATCATTTCGCCTCCTTTTTCTCATTGCCGGGAATAAAAAAGCCCTGTAAGGCTTGGGCCTTACAGGGCGTATTTCATATAAATCCGCGTGCGATTACTCGTACTCCTGCCAGCTCTTAATCTGAAGCTGGTCCTGGCTCATTGTGCAGAATGCCTCGATGAAGGCGGAAGCCAGACGGGCATTGGTGATCAGAGGAATGTTGTGGTCGATGGCGCCACGACGGATTCTGTAACCATTGGTGAGCTCACGCTTGGTGTGATTCTTAGGGATGTTGACGATGAGGTCGAACTTGTGGTCGGCAATCATCTGCATCACGTTAGGAATATCCTTGTGGTCCTCATCAGGCCATCCTACGGCTGTAGCCTTCACGTTGTTCTCGTTCAGGAACTTCGCTGTACCGGCAGTAGCGTAGATGGTGTAACCATTCTTCACCAAAGCCTGGGCAGCGTCGAGCAGAGAAGCCTTCTCTTTAGCACCACCGCTTGAAAGCATAATGCCCTTGTCCTTTGAAGGAATCTTGTAGCCGGTGGCAATCAATGAGTTGAGCAATGCCTCCTCGAAAGTATCACCCATACAACCTACCTCACCGGTAGAACTCATATCCACACCCAAAACTGGGTCGGCGTTCTGCAAGCGGGCGAATGAGAACTGTGAAGCCTTCACACCCATACGGTCGATATCGAAAGCAGACTTGTCTGGCTTCTGATATGGAGCATCGAGCATGATGCGGGTAGCAGTCTCGATGAAGTTGCGCTTCAATACCTTGCTCACGAATGGGAATGAACGGGATGCACGGAGGTTACACTCGATCACCTTCACATCGCGACCCTTAGCCAAGTACTGGATATTGAAAGGACCAGAGATGTTGAGCTCCTTGGCAATGGCACGTGAAATCTTCTTGATCTGACGGGCTGTAGCGAAGGAAATCTGCTGAGCTGGGAAGGTCATGGTAGCGTCACCTGAGTGAACACCTGCATACTCTACGTGCTCTGAAATACCATACTCTACAATCTCACCGTTCTGGGCAACACCGTCGAACTCAATCTCGTTGGTCTCTGTCATGAACTGAGAGATAACCACTGGATACTCCTTAGAAACCTCAGAAGCTGCCTCCAGGAAGCGACGCAACTCGTCGTCATTGTGGCAAACGTTCATGGCTGCACCGGAAAGAACGTAGGATGGACGAACGAGAACAGGATAACCTACCTCGTCGATGAACTTCTGAACATCCTCCATTGATGTGAGGGCGCTCCACTTAGGCTGGTCGATGCCCAGCTTATCGAGCATGGCAGAGAACTTACCACGGTTCTCGGCACGGTCGATGTTGACAGGAGATGTACCCAGGATTGGCACAGACTGGCGATGGAGCTTCATAGCCAGGTTGTTTGGAATCTGACCACCTACAGAAACAATCACACCACGTGGTGACTCCAGGTCGATGACATCGAGTACACGCTCGAATGAAAGCTCATCGAAGTAGAGACGGTCGCACATATCGTAGTCGGTAGATACAGTCTCTGGGTTGTAGTTGATCATGATTGACTTGTAACCCAACTTGCGGGCTGTATTGATGGCGTTTACTGAACACCAGTCGAACTCTACAGAAGAACCGATGCGGTAAGCACCCGAACCGAGAACGATGACAGACTTCTCGTTCTTGTAGTAGTTGATGTCGTAACCCTCTACAGCGTAAGTCATGTAGAGATAGTTGGTAAGGTCAGGATGCTCGCTTGCCACAGTAGGGATGCGTTTTACGGCAGGCAGAATGTTCAGCTTCTTGCGCTGGGCACGAACAGCGAGAACCTCCTTCTCCATATTTGTGTTCTGAGTCTTCAATACGAAGCGGCCAATCTGGAAGTCAGAGAAGCCCAATACCTTAGCCTCGCGCAATACCTCGGCAGGAATCTCCTCCAAAGTATTATATTCAGAAAGCTTGTGCTTGTAATCTACGATATTCTTCATGCGCTCGATGAACCAAGGGTCAATCTTGGTCAACTCCTCGATGCGCTCGATGGTGTAGCCTTCCTCCAGAGCCTGGGCAATGGCGAAGATACGGAGGTCGGTAGGGTTAGAAAGTTCCTCATCCAGGTTTTCGAACTTGGTATGGTCGTTGCCTACGAAACCATGCATTCCCTGACCAATCATACGGAGACCCTTCTGGAGCATCTCCTCGAATGAGCGGCCGATAGACATGATTTCGCCTACAGACTTCATGGAAGAACCAATCTTGCGGCTTACACCGGCAAACTTGGTAAGGTCCCAACGAGGAATCTTGCAGATCATATAGTCGAGAGATGGAGCCACATAAGCTGAGTTAGGAGTACCCATCTCGCCAATCTGGTCGAGTGTATAACCGAGGGCAATCTTGGCAGCAACGAAAGCCAAAGGATAACCTGTAGCCTTAGATGCAAGGGCTGAAGAACGGCTCAAGCGAGCGTTGATCTCGATGATACGGTAGTCGTTGGTCTCAGCGTTGAAAGCATACTGGATGTTGCACTCACCCACAATCTGGAGGTGACGGACGCACTTCACGGCGATGTCCTGCAACATCTTCACCTGCTCGTCGGTAAGAGAACAGGTTGGAGCCACCACGATAGACTCACCCGTGTGAATACCCAGTGGGTCGAAGTTTTCCATAGAGGCAACGGTGAAGCAACGGTCGTTGGCATCACGGATGCACTCGAACTCAATCTCCTTCCATCCCTTCAGGCTCTCCTCAACGAGTACCTGAGGTGCGAAAGTGAAGGCAGATTCAGCAATCTCCTTGAACTCCTCTTCGGTCTTGCAGACACCAGAACCGAGACCACCCAGTGCATAGGCAGAACGGATCATGATAGGGTAGCCGATGTTGCGTGCCGCAGCCACAGCCTCCTCCATGTTCTCGCAAGCGTGGCTTACAGGAACCTTGAGGTCAACCTTGTTGAGCTCCTTTACGAAGAGGTCGCGGTCTTCCGTATTCATGATAGCCTCTACCGAAGTACCCAACACATCTACACCGTACTCCTTGAGCACACCGTTGAGGTAAAGTTCTGTACCAACGTTCAAACCCGTCTGTCCACCCCAAGCCAGCATGATGCCGTCTGGGCGCTCCTTCTTGATAATTTCAGTTACAAAAAAAGGTGTCACCGGCAAGAAATAAACCTTGTCAGCAATACCTTCACTTGTCTGAATTGTAGCAACGTTTGGATTAATGAGGACGGAACTAATACCCTCCTCGCGCAAAGCCTTGAGAGCCTGCGAACCGGAATAGTCAAACTCACCTGCCTGGCCGATCTTCAAAGCACCGGAACCCAGAACGAGGACTTTCTTAAGCTGTTTCTTCATCATTATATATAACTATAAGTTTGTTCTTTATATGTCTTGTTATTTATGTTTTTAGCAACTAAACTGCATTTGGATTAGTTCACAAATGGTAGACACACTATTTCGGGATGCAAAGTTACGCTATTTATTTGATTATTCCAAATTTTCTGCAAATCTTTACAGTTAAATAACATCAATTATTATTATTTCTTCTCTAGAAAGTCGTATTTTTGCAATTATTTTGTTACTTTTGCAGCGACTTTTAGTCATGTAGAAAAAGAATAAACAAATAGCAAACAAGATAAATATAATAACAATGAAAGTCGGATTATTCGTCCCTTGTTATGTGGATGCCCTTTACCCTGAAGCGGGTGTGGCTACATACAAGTTGCTTAAGCATTACGGACTAGACGTGGGTTATCCCGAAAAACAGACTTGCTGCGGCCAGCCAATGGCTAACGCGGGTTTTCAGGACAAGTCGGAGAAGGTCATAGAGACATTTGATGAGCTGTTCAAGGATTACGATTACATCGTAGCTCCTTCTGCCTCATGTGCTGCTTACGTAAAGGTGTATTATCCTAAAATCCTTGAGGGTAAGCACGAGTGTGTTTCCTCTAAAAAGATTATGGATGTCGTGGAATTCCTTCACGATGTGCTGAAGGTTGATCATGTGCCGGGCAAATTCCCGCATGTGGTGAGTGTGCACAACAGTTGTCATGGTGTGCGCGAACTGGAATTGTCATCTCCTTCTGAGCGCCACATCAAGCCATTCAACAAGATTATCGACCTTTTAAATATGGTGGAAGGCATTACTATCCACGAGCCGGAGCGCAAGGATGAGTGCTGCGGATTCGGCGGTATGTTCTCTATTGAGGAACCTGCCGTTTCTACCCGTATGGGCGAGGAGAAGATCAAGCGCCACATGGCTACAGGCGCTGAGTTTGTTACCGGACCGGATTCTTCCTGTCTGATGCACATGGCTGGTATTGCCAAGAAGGAGAAGATGCCGATCAAGTTTATTCATGTTGTTCAAATATTAGCTGCAGGACTATGAGTACAGAACATTCCAAGAGAGCTGCGAAGTTTACGCAGAACGTAGAGAAGACCACCTGGCACGATGCTACCTTCTGGTCTGTTCGTCAGAAGAGAGATAAGATGGCGCAGGAACTTCCTGAATGGGAAGATCTCCGCGAGCATGCGTCTGAAATCAAGATGCACACGATTACTCATCTCGCCGATTATCTCGATATGTTTTCCAAGAATCTGGAGAGCCGCGGGGTGAAGGTTCACTGGGCAAAGGATGCGCAGGAATTTAATGAGATTGTGCTCGGTATTCTGAAAGACCATAACGTGAAGAAGATGGTGAAGTCGAAGTCGATGCTCACCGAGGAGTGCGAGATGAATCCTTATCTGGAGCAGCACGGCATAGACGTGGTGGAGACCGACCTGGGTGAGCGCATCATCCAGCTTCTGGGTCAGAAGCCTAGCCATATCGTGATGCCTGCCATCCACCTGAAGCGTGAGGAGGTAGGTAAGATGTTCGAGGAGAAGGGTATCTCCAAGGAAATCGGCAACTATGATCCTACTTATCTGACCCGCTGTGCCCGTCATCATCTCCGCGACCAGTTTATGGAAGCCGGAGCAGGTATGACCGGATGTAACTTCGGTGTGGCTGCCACCGGCGATTGCGTGGTTTGCACCAACGAGGGTAATGCGGATATGACCACTTCCATGCCTAAGCTCCATATCGTAGCGATGGGTATTGAGAAACTGGTTCCTGATTATAAGTCACTGGCTGTATTCCAGCGCCTGCTCTGCCGCTGCGGAACCGGTCAGCCTACCACTACCTTTACCTCTCATTTCCGCCAGGCTCGTCCGGGTGCTGAGATGCATGTGGTATTGGTGGATAACGGCAGAAGCGACATTCTCGCTGATAAGGACCACTGGCAGACGTTGAAGTGTATGCGCTGCGGTGCCTGCATGAACACCTGTCCGGTTTATCGTCGTTCAGGCGGTTACAGTTACACCTATTTTATACCGGGTCCTATTGGCGTGAACCTGGGTATGCTGAAGAATCCTCAGAAGTACAGCGACAATGTTTCTGCATGTACTTTGTGCTTGTCTTGCGACAATGTCTGTCCTTCCAAGGTAGGTCCTGGTTCTCAGATTTATGTCTGGCGCCAGAGTCTGGAGAAGTTGGGCAAGGCAGATCCTGTGAAGAAGGCGATGTCGAATGGTATGAAGTATCTCTTCGACCGTCCTGCGCTCTACACTACAGCCCTGAAGTTTGCGCCACTCGCCAACCTGATTCCTGAATGCTGCACGCACTTCAGCAATTGGAATGCCTGGGGCATCGGTCACGCCATGCCTGAGTTTGCAAAGAAGAGTTTCCATCAGCTTTGGAAAGAAGGAAAGGTGAAGTAGTGGGTCATCATAAAGTTCAAAGTTCAAATTTCAAAGTTCAATGAAGAAAGAAGATTTCCTGAACAAGTTGCGTAAGAATACGCACGTTCAATTCGATATGCCTGCCGTAGATGTGAAGGGTATTCAGTATGAGGATACGCTGAAACAGTTTATTGAGATGACGGAATCGGTAGGTGGCCACGTGATAGAGGCGAAGGAGGGTGAGAGTCTGGATGAGCTGGTGAAGAAGGCTTATCCGGAAGCCAAGGTCTTTGCCTCTCATCTGCCAGAAATCACGATTGCCCAGAAGAATCCTGATACGGTGGCTGAGGCTAATGACCTGAATGGTACTGATGTGGGTATTGTTCGTGGTGAAGTGGGTGTTGCCGAGAATGGCTGCATCTGGATTCCTCAGACCATGAAGGAGAAAGCGGTGCTTTTCATCTCGGAATACCTTGTGATATTCCTCGAAAAAGAGAAGATTGTGAACAATATGCATGAGGCTTATGCCCGTATTGAGATGGATCCGAAGTACAATTTCGGTATTTTCATCAGTGGTCCTTCCAAGACTGCCGATATTGAGCAGGCTCTGGTTATGGGTGCGCAAGCAGCCAGAGGCGTAACCGTAGTGCTTTTGTAAAAGAAGTATTGAATCTTAAATCTATACGAATAAAGCCCACCAAATCGGTGGGCTTTATTCGTATCTCTGCTCAGTTAGATTTCCCATTGGTATGTGTCGTAGATGACCCCTCTTCCTCCGAATCCTTCCTTTTGGTGGATGAGATTCTTGTTGAGATACTTGCCCGCATCTTCTGTGGATTTGCCGAAGTCGAAGTATGGGACATTCCATGGGCATTTGTGGAGGATAAAGTCGAAGAGGGCATCCAAAGCTCCCAGTTCCTTGCCCAATTCGTTGGCAGCGATATACTGGGTATGAATTACTTGGGGGGTAGTATATACGATGCTTCCACCAATAATCGTTTCATCTTTCTTTACCACAAAGCAGAGAATGTGGTCTGGAAAACGATGCATAAGTAATTGCAGTTCCTCTTTCGAGTGTACAGGATGAGTATTATGCCTCTGCCAAAGATTCTTGTCCAATAAATCCCAAAAGTCTGTGATGTCCTTTGGAAATTTTGTAAATCCAACACTTAGTCCATGGCTCACAGCTTTCTTGATGCCTCTTCTTCTCTGCTCGCTGAATCGTAAGGGGGCATTGAGAAAAATGGTAGTGGAAATCTCTCTAGCTATCAACTTTGCCTTCCCAATATAGGAGAGAGCATAGAGGTCCTCTTCCGAAGGGATGCTCTGGTATATCCATGGCATTGCCTTGTAGATACATAACTGGAAATCATTTTGCAGGAGATAGTCCTTGAGAGCCTGAAAGATGTCGATGCAAACTTCTGCTGTTACCTTGGAACAAGTCAGTAAGCCTCCATACGTCAGTCCTTGGTGAGAATAGAGAATCTTCTTGTCCTCATCCGCAGTTTCATTGGCAGGAAGAATGGCATACAAGCGTCCTTTATAATAGAACATCAAGGAATGGTCATGAAATCTGTCTTGATGATAGTCCATATAGTTTCTGTCGAAGAGGAAGGTGCCTTGTCTGGATTTCCAAACAAAGTTGTTCCATTCGGCAGCGTCTTTTGGGGTATATCTTTTGATTTCTATCATGGCTCTGATGTTGTGCTATGTGTGGTATGGATGTATTTCAGAAATTCATCGTATTCATACAGATAGTCTTCTGGCTCATAAAGTTCAGAGGCAAGCACCAGGCATACGGCTCCCTCGGAGAAATCATCCAGTGTGCGCCATATCTCTGTGCCGAGATAGAGCCCCATGCCAGGATTGCTGAGCTGGTATTTCTTGGTCTCCTTGCCGTTGTCTAGGGATACGGTAAATGATCCATGCACGGCGATGATGACTTGCTGGAGCTTTTTGTGGGCATGACCGCCTCGGTTGCCACCCTGTGGCACATCGTATATCCAGTAGGCACGTTTCAAGTCGAAGGGAAGCTCGATGTTCTCCTCTGATACGGTCAGGTTGCCTCTAGGGTCGGATATGGTATGTAATTTGATGATTCTACCTAATTCTTTCATAAAGTTGTATTCTTTTATTTGATAACGCTCTTTTTCTTTTTTTATTGCTTATTGCTTATCCTTCTTGGGCAACTTGATGCTGGCATTGAACTTACGATGGCTCATTTCCTTCTTAATTTCCTTGGAGTAGAGGCTTGCACCTTCACGGTTCAGATGGTTGGCATTGTGGAATAATGCCCTGTGATGGGTGTAGGCAGTGTCGCAATAATGGTTAAGGAATGGGATGCCTTCCTGTTGGCAGATAAGCTTGAACCTGCGAAATACTGAGTCGCTTTGGTAGGATAGCTGTGGCGATGCTGTGAATATGAGGCTGGTATGACTCCTTTTGCATTCGGCTATCAACTTGTGCAGATATTCATATTTCTTTCTGTCGTGTTTGTTTTGGGGTAAGGTCTCCTTCTCGATGGCTTGGCATCCCTCGTAGGGAGAGTAACCCTTGGTATAGCTCATGGCTGGATGACGCCAGTCGGCAAGCAGCTTGAGTAACCTCGAATTATACTGATAGAAAGGAAAGAGCATCTTGATGCGCTCGGTGGAGTCCACGTCCCAGAAAATCTCTCGTATGCCTGGTCGGTGGTAATAGGGGCGCAGGTTGGTGAGATAGGTACTGTTGTCATCTTGCAGCAGGTCATAGTCTGGTTCTACATCGTAGATGAGCATGTGGGGCATGCGTCTTTGCTTGAGTAGTTGCAGTCTGCCCATGCTGAAGATGATGCCCATGCGGTCTTCTCCCACATTATAATAGTTGCCCAAGATGTCTGGGTCGTAGTGATGCAAGGCTCTCGACGACCCCATGATGATGGAGTCGGCTATCAGCTCATTGTGGATATAGCGCATCCTGCCGCTCTCGCCTTTTACCTGAAGGTCGAGATAACGAAAGGTTTGTGCCGTGATGATATATATGATGGTCAGCAAGATAAGAAAGACCATGATTTTACTTAAGAACTTTTTCATATTTCAGCTTACGAATTGTTTCAACTTACGTTTATTTCAGCTTACGATTTAGAAACCTGCGTAGATGAATTGCCCCGAATCGAATACACCGAAGAGGAAGATGCTGGTAGTTACCACGACGTATGTACACCATCTCACCCAGAGCTTCGGATGATGGAATGGATTTTGACTTGGGGTTACTTCAACGATGAGATCTTTGGCGAATACCATCAAGATGAATAAGAGGATGAATTTTTCAAATACCCAGAAGTTCATGTCTTGCTCAGTGAATATCTTGCCGATTACATGGAAGGCATCGCCCACGCTTGGCATTCGGAAGAATATCCATAGGAAGTTGATGAGCAGGAAGTTGATGAGGATGCTTATTCCTCTCCTCATTCTCTGCCTAACTTTGTGCTCGGTATTTCTACTCTCTTTGGTGAAGCTTAGCATCTTCTCCATCACTTGGAAGAATCCGTGAAGAACTCCCCAAAGTATGAAGGTCCAGTTAGCCCCATGCCAAATGCCACTGATGAGGAAGGTGATAATGATGTTGAGATAGGTTCTCCCCTTGCTGCATCTGTTTCCGCCTATGGGGATGTAGATGTAATCGCGCAGCCATTGGGAGAGACTGATGTGCCAACGATGCCAAAAGTCGGTGACGCTATGGGCAAAGTAGGGATTGTGGAAATTCTGTTGCAAGCGGATGCCGAGCATGGAAGCCGAACCGATGGCTATGAGAGAGTAGCCGGCAAAGTCGGTGTATAGTTGGATGGAATAGAGGACGGAGGCTGCCAGCAATTCTGATCCACTGTGCTGCATATAGCCATCCAGCACGGGATTCACGTAGAGTAAGAGACGGTCGGCAATAACCGTCTTCAAGAACATACCCCACACTATCATCTTGGCACCATTTGCCAACTGCTGATAGTTAGGACGCACCAGCTGGCTCAGTTGGCATCTCAGGGCATCGTATCGGTTGATAGGACCTGCCGTGATGGATGGGAAGAAGGATATATAGAGCATGTAGGTGGGCAGATGATGCTCTGCTTGATACTTATCTCTGTAAACATCGAAGAGATAACTCAATGCCTGAAAGGTGAAGAAAGAGATACCCAGTGGTACTATGAGGGTATGGTGAGATGAGAGGCTATCCATGTAGAGCACCTCTGTGAGGATAAAGTCTGTATATTTGTAGAAGAGCAGGGGGAGGGTGGTGAGAAGGGCTCCTAAATAAACAATGAGTTTGCTTCTGTTGTTTGAGGTGCTGTTTGTTCTCTCCTTTCCCTTATTTTTTTCTATCAATAGAGCGGAAGTATATGAGATGAGTGTTACCACCAAAAGTATAGCTGCCAATGACTGGTTGTAATAGTAGTATAGGGCATAGGAAATCGCCAACAAAAAATACTTTTTGATGGCTTCCTTCTTGATGGCATGGAGCAGCAAGAAGAGGAAGGGAAATAAGGTGATGTATAGAAATGAATTGTAAATCATTGGAATAGTGTGGGCGAGTTTTCAATAAAAGAAGTACAGAAAACGAACTGTTAACTGTAACAGTTAACTTTTCGCTTTCTGTATTCTTTGTTGCTGGGCAGGTAACAAATCTGCCCTCTCGGTATTTTTTAATGGGGGATGATGTTATTTCTTCATATATGGGTCGGTTCCCAATACAGTCTTTGCCAGGCGCTTTGCTTTGTCGCGGAGCTGATTGAGGTCATCGCCCTTCTCGCCGTAGCAGAGAACAACGCCCATGCGGCGGCCTACGTGAGCCTCAGGCTTGCCGAAGATACGGATGCGGGTGTGGTCTTCCTTCAGGGCATCGAGCATATTGTAGTTTAATGGCTCGGTGCTTTCCTCTGGTGAGAGGATGACGGCAGAACAGCCGATGTGTTCCAGATGGATTCCGGCGATAGGCAAGCCCATTACGGCACGGAAGTGGAGCTCAAACTCGCTCAGGTTGGTGGTGTGACCGAGGGTTACCATACCTGTATCGTGTGGACGAGGACTCAACTCTGAGAAGATGACTTCGCCCTGCTTGCTCAAGAAGAACTCTACGCCCCAGAGACCGGCACCTGTCAATGCCTTGGTTACTTCACCTGCAATGTGCTCAGCCTTCTTCAAAGCCTCTTCAGGAATCTGGAATGGCTGCCAACTCTCGCGGTAGTCGCCGCCCTTCTGTACGTGGCCGATAGGTGGACAGAAGAGGGTAGGACCGTCTTTCTGGGTAACGGTGAGGAGAGTGAACTCAGAATCGAAGTCGATAAATTCCTCGATGATTACTTCCTTCACGTCGCCACGACCTTCTTCCATTGCTTCCTTGTAAGCCTCCTTCAGTTCATCATCGTTGTGAACATAGCTCTGACCATGGCCGCTTGAACTCATCAGAGGTTTCACTACGCATGGGAAACCGATTTCATCGGCAGCGTTCTTAAACTCCTCGAAGGTCTTGGCATAGAAATACTTGGCGGTTCGCAGACCCAGTTCCTTGGCGGCAAGGTCGCGGATGGCACGGCGGTTCATGGTGTAGTTTACGGCACGGGCAGAAGGCACAACCTGGATGCCCTCCTTCTCGAAGTCGAAGAGTCGCTCGGTGCGGATAGCTTCAATCTCAGGCACGATGATGTCTGGGTGATGTTTCTCAACCACTGCGGTCAATGCGTCGCCATCGAGCATTGAGAACACTTCTCGCTCGTCGGCAACCTGCATGGCTGGTGCATTGTCATACTTGTCGCAAGCGATGACGTACTGTCCTGCTCGCTTTGCGGCGATGGTAAATTCTTTGCCCAGTTCGCCTGAGCCCAAAAGCATAATCTTCTTCATTTATATGATGTTTAATATTTTATGTCCCTAAAATTAATCACTAATAATTAATCACTAAGTCCGAACTTCTTTCTGATAAATTCTGCGATAAACTTCTCTGTTTCTTCGATTCCCAGATGGCTGCTGTTGATGCAGAGGTCGTAGCTCTCGCTGTGTCCCCACTTCTTGCCTGTATAGTAATCGTAGTAAGAGGCGCGCTGCTCCTCATGGCTTTCGATGAACTTGCGGGCGCTGGCTCTGTCGATGTCCTTTCGCTTGCATACTGCCTTGATGCGGTCGTCGATGTTGGCGGTGATGAAGATGTTGATCACGTTCTTGTAATCACGCAGCACATAGTCAGCGGTTCTGCCCACAAACACGCAGTTGCCCTCATCGGCAGCCTTTCTGATGGCGTCGCTCTGGAACTTGTACAGACCTTCCTGCGAGAAGTCGTTGTGATAGAAATTGCTGTCGCTCAGGAAAGGCAGATGGGTATGGAAGAGAGACTTGAAGAATCCCTTCTGCTCATCGTTCTGCTCGAAGAATTTCTCCGAGAATCCGCTCTCCTTGGCGGCAAGATTCAGCAGCTCACGGTCGTAACATTTGCAACCGAAATCCTCCGCCAGCTTCTCGGCGATGATATGGCCGCCGCTACCTATCTGGCGACCCACGTTTATGATAATCTTATTCATAATTTATAGTTTATAATTTATAGTTTACAGTTTATAGTTTACAGTTTATAGTTGAAAGTTTATAGGGCTTAGCAGTTAGCAAGATTGCTATAAACTATAAATTTCAAACTATTAACTGAATGAAAGCCCTATTAACTATAAACTATTAACTTTTAACTTTTCTTGGTGTTGTTTCTTCAACTTGTTCATGTACCATGACATTACGATTGCAGCGATGACTGCGGCCGAGAAATCGGAGATAGGCATGCTGCACCATACACCGTCAATGCCCCATATCATCGGCAGGAAACCCAGGAGCGGCAGAAGGATGAGCAACTGTCTCGACAAGGAGAGGAAGATACTGATCTTCACCTTTCCGATACACTGGAAGAAGTTGGTGATAACCATCTGGAACCCGATGACCGGGAAGCAGAACATTACCACTCTGATAGCCTTGATGCCCAGGTCTATCAGATGCTTATCGGTAGTAAACATTCTCGCGCAGTAGTAAGGCAGGAACATCGCTATCAGCCAGCCCGTCACCATGATGGCGGTGGCAGCAATGATACTCAGGTTCAATACGCGCATCAGTCGGTCCAGTTTCTGGGCTCCATAGTTGTATCCAGCTATAGGCTGCATTCCCTGGTTGACACCTAATACGAACATGATGAATACCATCGCAATACCATTGGCTATTCCGTAGGCTCCCACGGAGAGGTCGCCTCCGAACCGCACCAGCTGGTTGTTGATGAAGATGACGATGATGCAGGCGCACACATTCATCAGGAACGGCGAAATGCCGATGGCAAGGATATTATCCACGAGTTTCTTCTTCAGTCTGTAGATGCCTTTCTTGAAGTGGAGCAGCTCGTTCTTGTTGCTGAAGAGCTTGATCTGCCACATCAGCGCCATCAGCTGCGAAAGGATGGTGGCGATGGCGGCACCCTGTATTCCCCATTTGAAAACGAGGATGAAGAGGGCATCCAGTATCACGTTCATCACCACCGTGAAGATGGTGGCGTACATCGCCTGCTTAGGCTTGCTCGCTGCTCGGAGCAGGGCGTTCATGCCGAAATACATGTGGCTTACCACATTGCCCAGCAGGATGATGACCATATACTCATGTGCATAGATGAGCGTCTGGTCGCTGGCTCCGAAGAATCTCAGGATAGGGTCGAGGAAGAGCAGACAGATGATGCTCAGTCCGATACCGATGATGAGATTCAGAGAAATCGTGTTACCCAGAATGTTTTGCGCTGTGGCATAGTCTTTTTGTCCCAACTTCACGCTGATGGCAGTAGACGCTCCTACGCCCACACCGGCTCCGAAGGCAGCGGTGAGGTTCATGAAGGGGAAGGTGATGGCGAGACCTGAGATGGCCATGGCTCCCACACCCTGACCGATGAATACTCGGTCTACGATGTTGTAGAGTGAGGCGGCGGTCATCGCAATCATAGCTGGCAAGGCATACTGAACGAGCAGCTTGCCCACCGGCTTGGTTCCTAATTCTAATGTCGCTTGTTTATTTTCCATTTATATCTGTTTTTTCCTCATAGCCGCTCGCCCAGCTTCTTTCAGAATGCAATTGCAGCGGCTACTTGTCTGCAAAAGTACAAAAAATATCTGATACCTTATTATATATATGAGAAAAACTTGCATTTCATGATAAAAACTTCCCTTTTCCTTTGGTGTTTTCGTACAATTTCTGTACTTTTGCACTTCAGAATAAACAATTCAACTGATTAATAAATGCAATACAGAAATATTGCAGCAACAACAATAACAAACCGGACTACCGATATAATGATGAAAAAATTTTTGATGCTTTATGCATTTTTAATGACCGCTCTTTCTTTGTTTGCTCGCGAAGACAGGGTTAGCAATTTTGAGCAACTGATGCGGTTGCCCCGCATCGCCGAAACCGATATGGTGTCGTATCCTGGAGGCAAGTGTATGATGTATCGTCTTTATCTCAGAGACAAAGACCTCAGTCACACTCCCTTCTCGGTAAGTCGCCCTGCAGATTTTCTCTCTCCCCGTTCCATAGAGCGCAGAAAGAGGCAGAATCTGCCCATCGATGTTACCGATTTGCCTGTGGCTCCTGCTTATGAGCAAGCTGTAAGCGAGGCTGGCATCGAGATTGTGGGCAAGAGCAAGTGGAACAATACCCTGCTGGTCCGCATTCATAAGGAGAAGGAACTACGGAAACTGGATGAACTCGATTTCATCACCCGGAAAATGAAGGTCTTCTCTGCTCCCGATTCTGTCAGTCAGCGCGTCAGAAGTAGCGTTCGCAGGGGATTGAACGATTGGACTGGTGGAGTAGGCGAATATGGTGCTGCCGATGCGCAGATCCATTCGCTCAACGGCAAGCGGCTGCATGAAACCGGACATTTGGGCAAAGGAATGATGATTGCTGTCTTCGACGGCGGATTCATGAATGTGGATAAGATTCCGGCGCTGCATAATATCAGATTGGCGGGCGTTAAGGACTTTGTGGTACCTCAATCCAAGAATGTTTTCGCCGAGATGGAGCATGGAACGATGGTGCTTTCTACGATGGCTGCCAACGAACCCGAAAGATTCGTGGGGGTGGCGCCTGAGGCTCAATATCTGCTGGTGCGCTGTGAAGATGAGCGCACAGAGAGTCTGGCAGAAGAGGATTACTGGGCTTTTGCCGCTGAATATGCTGACAGTTGTGGCGTGGATGTCATCAACTCTTCGTTAGGCTATCATGGCTTCGATGATGCGTCAACCAACCATCATTATTATGAGCAGGACGGCAATTCTACCCTCATCTCCCGCACCGCTTCGATGTGTGCTGACAAGGGAATCATCTGTGTCAATTCTGCAGGAAACGACGGAATGGGAAACTGGAAGAAAATCAATTTCCCTGCTGATGCACGCAATATCCTTACTGTGGGCAGCGTAAACGAAATGGGCGAGAATGCGGCTTTCAGTGCCGTGGGACCTACTGCTGACGGCAGAATCAAGCCTGATGTGATGGCTTATGGAAGTCCTACCTGTGTGATTACGGGCCGTGGAAATATCATCAATGATAACGGAACGTCTTTCTCATCTCCGCTCATCGCCGGAATGGTAGCGTGTCTCTGGCAGGCTTTGCCTCAGAAGACGGCTAAGCAGATTATGAAACTCGTGAGATTGGCTGGTAATAATCAGCATCATCCCGATAATGTATTCGGATATGGTGTGCCTGATTTCTGGAAGGCTTATCAGACGGGGAAAGCGATTAAGTAGTTAATAGTTATTAGTTAACAGTTGAAAGTTTATAGTTTACAGCAATCTTGCAAACGGCTAAGCCCTATAAACTATTAACTTTCAACTATTAACTTTAAACAGTAAACTTTCAACTATAAACTGTAAATTTTAAACAGTAAACAGCATGGAACGACTTCGATTGTCCCTTTTTGAATTGAACTCGATGGTCCGTGACGTCATTTCGATGTCCTTGCCCGACAGCTATTGGGTGGAAGCGGAACTCTCCGAGGCTCGCGAGGGCTACGGCGGGCACTGCTATCTGGAACTCATCGAGAAGGATGAGCGCTCTAATACGCCCATTGCCAAGGCGCATGCCTCCTGCTGGCGAAACCGATGGATGTTCATCAAACCGAATTTCGAGCGCATCACCGGACAGCGCATTCATGCCGGAATGAAAGTGCTGCTCAAGGTGCACGCGCAGTTTCATGAGAATTATGGCTTCTCCTGGATAGTAGATGATATTGACCCTAACTATACGATGGGCGATATGGCACGCAAGCGGCTGGAAATCATCAATACGCTGAAAGCTGAGGGCGTATTCGAACTGCAGAAGGAGTTGGCGCTCCCAATGTTCTGTCAGCGCATCGCCGTCATTTCCAGTGCTACGGCAGCTGGTTATGGTGATTTCTGCAACCAGCTTGCCGATAACGATTATGGTCTGCAGTTTCAAACCCGCCTCTTTCCGGCTACGATGCAGGGCGAGGGGGTAGAGCAGAGTGTGATAGCTGCCCTCGACAGTATCAATGCCGAATGGGAGCAGTTTGACTGTGTAGTCATCATCCGAGGCGGTGGTGCAACGAGCGATCTCTCGGGTTTCGACACCCTGGCGCTTGCCGAGAATGTGGCAAACTTCCCGCTGCCTATTATCACAGGAATAGGACATGAAAGGGACGAGAGTGTGCTGGATATGATTTCTTTCCAGCGTGTAAAGACGCCGACTGCCGCTGCCGCCTTCCTCGTTAATCATCTTACTGAGGTTTATGCCCGTGTAATGAATGCGCAAGAGGCTATCGTGCAGAATGTGAAGCACCGTCTGCAGGTGGAGAAGATGAGGCTCGACAGATTGAGCAACACGATTCCTGTCCAGTTTTCGCTGGTGAAGACGAAGCAGGGCGCTTATCTCGACCGTCTGATGAGTCGTTTAAGCACAAATGTCCAGTCGAAACTATCGGAAGCCCAGCGCCATTTCGAGATTCTTTCTCAGAATATTCAGCCGATATTGGAAAGGAAGATGCTCAACGAGAGTCATCGTCTGCAGCTTCTTTCCCAGCGCATTCAGGCACAAGACCCCGAGTTATTGCTGAAACGTGGCTACAGCATCACGCTGAAAGATGGCAAAAGCATCCGTTCTGCCTCAGAACTGAAGTCTGGCGACATCATCGAAACGAGGTTTGCCGAGGGCAGCGTGAAGGCAAAAGTTGAATAATAGTTTATAATTTATAGTTAATAGTTTATAGCAATCTAGCTCCAGAAGCTCTGAACGTTGAGTTTCACACGCCCTGAAAGGGCAGAAGCTCCTAGCCCAGGGCATCGCCCTGGGTAATAAAGGACGCAATCTTGTCGCCCTGTAAGGGCAAAAGCTTTAAAATATCCACTATTAACTCTGTTACCCTAAAACAAAATAAAAATATGGAAAAAGAAGAAATGAAATACGAACAAGCCGTAAGAGAGCTTGAAGAAATCGTAGAAAGAATGGAGAATGATGAACTCGATATTGATCAGCTCTCCGAGCAGTTGAAACGTGCCAAAACCTTGGTGAAACTCTGTAAAGACAAACTCACCAAGACCGATGAGGAAATCAAGAAACTCCTCAGCGAGGATTGATTTACGATAAGCAGAAACTTGTTGGAAATTGTAGAAGAAAGTTGAATTTTCGCGCACGGATCTCACGGATCTCACGGATTTTGGCTCCTTCGGAGTTTTGGCTGTGAGGCTTAGTGAGTACCGTTGCTTGCAACGAAGAAGATCCGTGAGATCTGTGAGATCCGTGTGCGACTTAAATACCATCCGTAAATATGATACTTAGGCATCGTAACTATCTTGTTTACGGCCGGGGGGTAACTAGGGTGAGTAGGAAATCGCTTTTTCTGGGAGTCTATATATATACTATATCTTTCCTATAGTAAACGAACCTTTACATAAGGAAACTCTTAGAAAGTACTCTCCCCTTACTTACCCTACCCACCCGTAGAAGGGCAGGTCGGGGGCGGTATCCTGCTGCGAATAGTCATCCTCTGCTCTTGGCGATGAAGTCGGTGAAGGGTGAACCTCGATGCCAACCTTTAGCGTTAATAATGTGTTAAAAACACCCCATAACCCATTATAATAGAGATTCTTATATTTCTAGCATGCGCTGTATATACAAAGTTCTTTTTACTAGGGTTCACCCCAGAGCCGAAAAGGTGAATGCTTGGGGCAAGTGTTCACCCCGCTGTTCACCATTTGGTAACTATCGACAAAGATACGACAAAAGGCTTCCTGTTTTATTTCAAGCAATGTTCGTTCATTGGCATTGGGGTTGTTGCATTATCCACTTCCTGTAAGAGGGTGTGTCATAAGTCTGGATAATAGTTGGTGTATAACAGTTGACTACCGCATGCACAACAGGTGTTGTGCATGCGCATATCAGCTGTTATGCAAGCGCACAACAGCTGTTGTGCGACCGAAGATACTGACTGTCTCAACAACATATCTTATCTCTTCCAACAACTTATTCTGTCTCTTCCAACAACATATCCTATCTCTTCAAGCAACATATTCTATCTCTTTCAACAAATAGAAGAGGGTGAATCATAAACTTATGACACATCCTCTTTCAATTTGACTTGAATAGAACGCAAACCAGCGTTTTACATGGTAAAGGTCTTGAAAATCCCTCACTCTGAGGAATTTCCGAACGCATATCAAGGCTAAGCCTAACTACAACCTTTGCACCCCACTTGTATTGTTTCTGCTTCTCGCAAATGTCCTCGCCCAAACTCCAGTAGAATTTGAGCATTTCCGTATTCACTTTGACAGCAGCTTTAAGTTGTGCCATGCGGAAACGTTTCTTCAGGTCAGACAATCACTTCACATAGTTCTTGTCTGCCATGAAGGAGTCGCTATTCACGAACTGCGGTATATTATCTTTATTTTTCATATCATTACCTTTTTCGAAATCCTTAGTTTCCTTTATATCAGAAAGTGTTGCTTCAATGTCTTCTATTGTAGGCAACTGGCTCTGTATGTTTTCAGGCATGAGCTTAGACATCCTTCTTGTAATTGTGCAACAAGTTATTGCACATTTACTTCGTCTAATTTGGAAACAGCTTGTTGTCAAATTGTAAGTTGCTCATTATAAAACTGATACCATTGTCTGATATACTTCAAGTTTCTGTATGAAAGCCCTTTCATATCTGGGAACTCTGCCACAACTTGTGGAAAGTTTACTCTAACAATCCCAACTCTTTCAGATAGCCCTCAATCTCCTTGTCAAGGTCAGCACGTTTGGCCTCCAGGTCCTTGATTGCCACGTAGTTTGTTTGCAACTTCTCAAAGTTTGTCAAGAAATTTCTGTTGTAATTCTTCGCTCATATCGTTATTTCTTTTTTATATTCAATGATTCACTGACATTGATATATTTTTCGTCTTTATCTGTTATATACTGATGGCTGTACTTTCCTTTTCCCTCATTTAGGATTATTACACCATTCCAAAAGGATGTCGGACTTATGGCATAGCTTGGGTCTAAACAGAATATTTTCTTGACACCGTCTTTTTGTTCTTCATACCCAATAGCAAGTACAGCATGAGCGCCACCTTTAAAAGACAGAGCGGTAATCAAAGGCGTGTCGCTATCTATTGCAGTCCTAAGTTCTTCTACAAAAGAAGTTTGGTCTGATAAAGATGCTGTATATTGAAGAGGCGAAGATGTAACCTCTTTAGCAAAAGAATGGGATAGCTTTTCTTTTATTTCGGAAAAATAAAATCCATCACGGCACAGTCCTTCTGTCACAAAGAACTCTTTGAAGAGTCTCCCTTTTGCGGTATTTCCCTTAAATGTTGTTTTCAAGTTGACAACTTGATTACGAGTAAGAACCTTTAGTATGAGCAGGTTCATCATCATGGAATATACGGCACAAGCCCCATCCATTTCTCCTTGTTGTAAATGGACAGGTTGCCACTTGCGGTTAAATACACTAACACCCGAAGCCGTTATATCTAAATCTTTAATAATCTTAATCATTGTCGCTTTGTTATATATCTAAATCTTTTGTAATCTTAATCATTGTCACTTTGTTATTCCCAACTGAATGTCCTTATTATAGAACGCAGTTTCTTTGCCTTTTCAAAACATTGTGTCCACAAAGACACAGCAAGTTATGTTTCGAGTTACTCGAAACCTTTTGGGGTACTCCCAAAAGAACTTGCCTGTCGGTGATTTGTTCCTCCGTAGTCGGACAATTAAGATGGAAAGAACATATAAAAACAGCATAAAAAGTTTCTGATTTTTCTCATAGACAATTTAAATTTTATATTTTTGTGCAAAATTAGAAACAATGACAGAACTATTTCCATGACAGTCCTTTGCTGTCTAAATCTCTTGTGCTGAAAGGTGGTATAGCCATCAATCTCACCGTTTTCCAACTGCCAAGACTCTCGGTAGATATAGACCTTGACTTTACTGTGGATTGCGACCGAGAATCCATGCTCTCCATTCGCCAAGAAGTGAATAACGAGATTCTACGCTATATGGAGTCGGATGGTTCTCGAATCTGGTGCTGTGCTCGTCATCAATGATGCTTTTCTCTTATTCTTCTGCCAGTTCTTTCATCGCATCGTTTAATGTGTTGAAAAGAACGTTGATGTTTTCTTCTTCATTCTTGCATGCCTCCTTGAAGAGGGCTACAGGATCTTCGGTGCTGCTCTTGAGCGGAGTCTCGTTGAGCAGGATATTGACATTGTTCAGTAACATGCCGTGAAGGGTAGGCATGTGGAGCTGGTGCTGCTCGCCCTCCTTGCTGCCACACTTCAGTCCGGCTGCGTATGCCTTTACGATGATGCGGACCAGAAGATGGATGGCCATCGGCTCGTCGGCGAGACTGATGAGAATGCCGTGGGTATAATCGCGTACATGTTCTTCAAGAGTGGTAAACTTGCCTTGAAGAAGCCAGGTGAAGTTACGCTTGTATTCTGACTCCATCGCCTTGTAAAGCTGGTTCGATTTGCAGGCTATGCGCAAGTAGTCGAGCATGGTTGGCTCAAAGGTCGGGTCAGCCTGTTTCATGCTGTCGAAGTTCTTCTTCATGCGCTCGTTGGCTTCCTCGGCAGTCTTGTAGTTGAGGCGTACGAGGGTTGAGAACATGATGTCGAAGAAGTATTGGTTTACCTCGCCATAGTGCTCCAGCATCATCTGCTTGATCTGTTTCGGGTCGTTCTTCTTGCTGAAGTCATTGCCTTCGATGGTAGCATCGATGATGCCACGTGCGTAAGCTTCGAAGAAACCTCTTACAAATGCAGCTACTGCCTGATAACTGTTGATTCTTTTGCTCATTTCTTGTCTGTGTTTATTGGGCTGTTCCTGTTTGGAAATAACAGCTTCTTATTCAAAAGTCTTAAATTCATACCCCTGTTCCATGAGCCATTCTATGGCCTGAGGGAGCGCTGTCTTCAGCTTTTCAATGCTCTTCAGCGAGTCGTGGAAGGTGATGATGCTGCCATTGCGGGCATACCGCTTCACATTGTTCACCACATCTTCTGCCGTCATCCATTTGGAATAGTCGCGCGTCACCACGTCCCACATGATGACCTTGTAAGTGCGGTGCAGCCACCAATACTCACTTGGTCGCATCCAGCCGTGAGGTGGACGGAAAAGATGGGCATGGATGATATCGTTCGCCTTATTGGTGTTGAGCACGTAGGAGATGACGCGGTGCTTGAAGGCACCGATATGATTGAATGTATGATTGCCTACCTGATGACCCTCTGCCACAATCTGGTTGTAGAGGTCATGATTGCGCAATACATTCTCGCCTACCATAAAGAAAGTAGCCTTGATATTGTACTTTCTCAGGGTCTCTAAGATGAATGGAGTTGACTCTGGAATCGGACCGTCATCAAATGTAAGATAGACAGAATGGTCTTTCTTGTCCATTCTCCAGATTGCCTTTGGATATAACCATCTGAGCCATTTGGCTGGTTGCTCTATGAACATGGATAAAACAGGTTTATATGAATAATGAAAAGTTTGGTGTCGTGTTTCGCGACACCAAACTTTTTTCTATTTTTTACTGATTGCCTTCCGGCATTCTGCCACCTCTGCCATGATAGAGACGGTAGAGGTTGTTGAGCTGCTTCTCATACTTCTGCTCCAACTGTGGACTCACCATTCCGGCAGCCTCGCAGATGCTCTGCATAATCATGATCTGACGGATGCAGTCGTGCTCTGCCTGGAGGAAACGGTCGTTTGGCAGCGAGAGATAGTAGTTGAGGTATTGTGAGGCATTCTTCCATACCGCTTCTATATATTCCTTGCCCTTGGCTTTCTGACCGGTCATCAGCCAGCCGCGAGCCATATCCAAGCCACCGCTCATGTAGTCGAGCGTAACATTGTAGGCAGGAATCTCGGTATCAGCCTTCTTCAGGATGTTGATAGCCTTCTGTTTCTTGCCTTCGGCGATGAGCTGGAGGGCTGTCTGGGCGAGCAGGCGACGGTGGGTATAACACATACGCATGGTTGTCTCGTCGATGTAGAGTCCCTTCTGCTTCAGGTTGCCGAACTTGAATCGGGTCATGATGTTGTGATAAGCCTTCTCTGTATCGAAGTTCTTGGCACCTGGCTTGTTGGTGGTGAACGGAGTGATACGGTTCACAAGTCCCTCCTGTACGAAGTTGTCACCGAGGTTCATATAGTTCTCTTCGCCTACGGTGAGTGCTACGTAGAGCGGACGGGTCCAGTTACACTGTGCCAGCATTTCGAGCATCATGAGGTCGCCCTTGTAGAGTGCGCTCTTGCCGGCAAGAGAGATGACCATCTTGTCAGGAATAGAATCTGATGCCATCATCATGCCGCTCTTCTTTACAGCCTCCTTGTCGATGGTGACATAGAGGGTATCTGTAGGGATGAAGTGCATGTCAGGGTTCTTGCTGCGTACCCAGTTCTTCAGGATGTTCTTGAGCTCGAACGGTTCGGCACCAAACTGCTTTTTGGCATTCTCTGGATCCTGCTTGTAGAAGTCGAGAATCTGCTTCTTTGCTTCAGGCTCAACAGATACATATTCGTTGGTACCTGAACAGAAGTCGAGACGTGGCCAGGTGATTGGCACAGATGGTGAGTTGTATGCAGGACGCATCATCTGGTCGATATACCAGTCGGTCTGCAGGTAGCTCAGGTTACATACGCGGGCATCTGTTCCAACGCCTTCTACCTCCTGGTTGTACCAGAGTGGGAAGGTATCGTTATCACCATTGGTAAAGATGATAGGGTTGCCCTTCTCCTGGAGTGACATCAGGTAGTTCTGGCCGAAGTCACGGCAGGTGTAACGGTTTGAGCGGTCGTGATCATCCCAGGTCTGTGAAGCCATCTGGATAGGTACGAGAAGTGTGATGACTGCTACGATGGCTGTTACGGCAGTACCGCTGAGCTTCACCTTGCGCTTCAGGATGTCGATGATGGCGAGTACGCCGAGACCGCACCAGATAGCGTATGCATAGAATGAACCGGCGTAAGCATAGTCACGTTCACGTGGCTGCATAGGAGTCTGATTCAGGTAGATGACGATGGCAAGACCTGTCATGAAGAACAGGAAGAATACAATCCAGAACTGCTGGATACCGATAGGGAGGAGTACTTCCTCTTCCTTGCCGTTCTTCATTACCTTCTTCTTGCGGGTATACCAAGCCTGCCAGAAAAGTCCGATGAGACCGAGAATCAGCGGCATGCAGTAGAATACATTGTGGCCCTTGTTCTCCTTCAGGTCGTCTGGCAATTTGCTCTGGTCGCCATAGAGTGAATCATCGATGAATGAGAAACCGGTAATCCAGTTTCCGTGCTCTGGCTCACCATTGCCCTGGATGTCGTTCTGACGGCCGGCAAAGTTCCACATGAAGTAGCGCCAGTACATGAAGTTGCACTGGTAAGAGAGGAAGAAGCGGATGTTGTCAAACTGTGACGGCATCTTTACCATCATACTCTCTCCGCAGCGGTCGTAAGGAATCTCTGTGCCTTCTACACCGCCCATCCAGTCTTCGTATGCCTGGGCATGAGCCGAACTGTACATACGAGGGAAGAGCATGTTCTGGGCATAGATATACTTATTCTTGTGACTTACTACGAAGTAAGAGTCCTTCTCATCAGCCGAAGCCTTCTCCTTGCGCTGGTAAACCGGTGCGCCTTCCTTCATGACAGGCTTGCACATGTTGCCGTCTACTTCGAGGGCTACCTGTGATGTATAAGCCTGGCCATAGAACAGAGGGCGGTCGCCATACTGGTCGCGGCTCAGATAACTTCCCAGGGTAAAGATGTCCTCAGGAGAGTTCTGGTCCATAGGAGGGTTGGCAGAAGAACGGATCACGATGAGTGCGTAGCTGGAATAACCAATCATCAGCATCAGCATGCAGAGCAAGGCTGTGTTCTTGACGCGTGCTGAGATGAGAGGCAGGAGCTGCATCTTCTTCTTGGCGATGCCTGTAGATTCGTCAACGCCTGTTACTACTTCCTGCTTGCGCTTGTAGCCGAGTACGAACCAGAGGATAACCAGCACGATGATACCGGTAATGGCAGCTGTCCAGCCATATCCGTAGAATGGGATGCCGAGCATGCCGAAACCGAGAACGAAGGCGATATTCTGCTTCTTCTCGTTCTTCTCTGATGCATTACAGGTCTCGTAGATGCCCCAGATGACAGAGGCTACAAGACAGATGATATATACGATTTCACCGGTATTGAACGGACAGCCGAGGGTGTTGACAAAGAACAGCTCGAACCAGCCGCCTACGGTGATGATACCTGGAACTACACCATACAGTACGGCTACCACTACGAGGAATGAAAGGAACAGCGCCAGGAGCGAGCCCTTGAGGTTGGCATGTGGCACCTTCTTGTAGTAATAAACCAATACGATGGCTGGGATACAGAGCAGGTTGAGCAGGTGGACACCGATACTCAAACCGGTCATATAGGCGATGAGTACAAGCCAACGGTCGCTATGAGGCTCGTCAGCATGGTCTTCCCACTTCAGGATGAGCCAGAATACCACAGCGGTAAAGGCAGAAGAGAACGCATAAACCTCACCCTCGACAGCAGAGAACCAGAAGGTATCGCTGAAGGTGTAGATGAGTGCGCCCACCATACCGGATGCCTCGATGGCAATCAGCTTGCTGGTGGTCAGTTCTTTCCAGTCGCTGATGACGAGTCGGCGAGCCAGGTGGGTGATGGTCCAGAAGAGGAACATGATACAGACGGCGCTCAGCAGGGCACTCATCGTATTTACCATCTTGGCTACCTGGGTAGTGTCGCTGGCGAAATGTGTGAAGAAATTGCCTAAAAGCATGAAGAATGGTGCCCCAGGTGGGTGACCGATCTCCTGCTTGTAAGCAGTCGTAATAAACTCAGGACAGTCCCAGAAACTGGCTGTCGGTTCAATTGTGGAACAATAAGTGAACGCCGCAATGATGAATGCGACCCATCCGAAGATATTGTCCACGAATCTGTACTGTTTCATTATTGTTTAAACTTTAATGTATTATATTTCTTTCTGAATGCTTTCTCTGTTTCTGAGTGCTTTCTCTGTGCCTTTCTAGGAAGGCACATTCCAGTTGCAAAGATAATAAAAAGATGAGATAATATGGATTTTTGCACCTGTTTTTTAGGCATTATTATATAATAAGCCTATACATTTAAGAAATGCTCTTCCAGTTTCTCTCTCGGCATATCTGCCGTATCGTGGTAGTGGAGATGATGATTTACGCAGGCGATGTGCTTTACGTTATTGAGCACTTCGGCTACATCATGGCTTACGATGATGATGGCGCACTCCCGGTTGATCTGTTCCAGCATCTCGTACATCTGCTTCTGGAAACGGCGGTCGATGTAGGTGTTGGGCTCATCCAGTATCACTACATCGGGTTTGGAAACAATGGCGCGGGCGAGGAGTACTCGCTGCAGCTGTCCGCCGCTCAAGGCTGCGATATGGCGGTCTTTCAACTCCGTGAGCTGCATCTGTTCCAGACAGTCGAGTACCTGCTGGTGCTGTGCCTGGGTGTATCTCGAAAAGAGACTTTTGGTCTTGCTGAGTCCTGAGAGTACCACTTCATAAACGGAGATAGGGAACTGTTTGTCGAGATGGTTGTATTGAGGCAGATATCCCATGCTGATTTCCCTAACTTCCTCTCCGTCTTTATAAAAGCGGATGCTGCCGTCTGTGGGTTTCATCAGTCCCAGAATGAGGCGCATGAGGGTTGTCTTGCCACCACCGTTGGGACCGATGATGCCAAGATAATCGTCTTTGTAGACGGTGAGGTTGATATCGTGGAGCACCTCCTTGCCTTCATAGCCTGCAGAAAGATGCTCTATCTCTATTAACTTTGAACTTTGAACTTTGAACATTGAACTTTATGATTAGTTGTTGTTCTTTATTTTCCTACCACAATTTCTTTGCCCTGTACCGCCAGAGATACTTCTTTCATCGCATAGGCCCAATCTGCCTGCAATGGGTTGATATCCATCGCCTTGGTTTGGCTTTCCTTGATGAATGTCGTGGTGTTGCGGTTGGCAAATTCTGCTTGTATCAGGCAGAACTTGATATTCTCTTTTTGGGCTCTCTGGATGAGGCTCTTCAGCTGGGAGGCACTAGGCTCCCTGCCTTCTTCCTCTATGGCAAGCTGCTCCAGCTGGTAGTCACGGGCAAAGTAGGTGAGGATAGGGTGGTAGATCACAAACTTGCGTACCAGGTCTGGGTCCTTTTTGAAGCTCTCCTTGATGGTGCTGTCTCTCTTGTCGATGATGCTGAGCAGCGACTGGTAGTTCTTCTCGAAGAACGCCTTGTTCTTCGGCTCCAGTTCGCAGAGCGCCTTGAGGATGTTGCTGGCTATGATGCGGGCGTTGCTGCAACTCATCCATACGTGTGGGTCGATGTTGCCACCCGGAGTCTTGGCAGGCTTGATGCCTACAGAGGTATCTATCACCTTCATGTCAGGAGCGTTGTCCTGCAGTTTCTTCATCCAGGTCTGTTCGAAACCGATGCATCCCACTTTCAAATAGAGGGCACTCCTGGAGAGTTCCATCATCTGCTGGGCGTATGGCTCGTAAGTCTCTGGATTGTTACCATTCGATACCATTACGTTGACATCTACCTTGTCCCCGGCAATCTTATCTACGAAATATTGGTAGGGAGGGATGGTAACGGTTACAGTAGGCTTGGCATTACTTTCAGCCATGCCAGCCTTTTGCTGGTTGCTTTTGCAGCCAACCATTAGGGCGCATATTATAATAAGGTATAAAAATCTCTTCATAATTAAACGATAAAACTCAGTCCATAGACCAATAAAACATATCTTAGTACTTTTCCGATGGTGATACTGAGTATCGAAATCGGAATATTGGCTCTTGTCAAGCCTAAAACGATGGTGATGGCACTGCCCAGGAGGGGGAGAAAGGCGAAGAATCCCATCCAGGCGCCTCTGCCTGCCATGAAACGTTCAGCCTTATCCAGACTTTTTTTCTTCACATGCAGGTATTTCTCTATCCATTCCATCTTACCCATTCTGCCCACACCGTAGTTGAACATGGAACCAAGCACATTGCCGATGCTACCGTAGATAACGAGGGGGAGAGGCTCTAGTCCAGCTGCCTGCAAGCCTGCCATTACTGCCTCGCTGCTGAATGGGAAGAAAGAACCTGCCAGAAAAGCTGCAGCAAGCATGCCCCAATAGCCCCAGTCGATTAAGAAACTGATAATCCAACTCATAGTAATATGCTCTCTGGTACGAGTATGTTGTAAGCCATGATAAGTACCAGCATGATAAGCAGCAGGATGAAGGAGATGTTGGTAAACTTACCTCTGGTGAATGTGATGAAATGGGCGATAAGCGGTGCTGTATTCACAATCAGGATGCCGCCCAGTTCCTGTATATGTCGAGGCTGGAGGACGATGAAGATGATGCAGGCAACCGATATCATGATAAACGTTTCGTAGATCATGCGGGTGCGTATCTTATCGCCGTAGCTGGTGCGTATGAAGTGGATGGAACCGATGATGGTGAGCAGGGTAACGAAACTCAGGTTCAGTACCTGATGGTCGGTAACCTGCGAATAATCAAAGAGTTCGCTGTAGTTGATGAATTCGCAGAAGTGGCCAGCCAGCCCCTGTATGTTGTCGGTATAGAAGAAATAACCGGCTGCAAACCAATAGGGCACGATGAGACCTACCAGTGTTGCAAAGAATGTCTTTACGCTAAACGAGAGGGTAAACACCATCATCATGATCCATAGGATAGGCATGAAATAGCCTATCTGCACGAAAACCATCGATGCCAGACCGATGCAGGCAAAGGCGTAGAAAGTCCAGCCTGTAGAGCGTTTATCCTGATAGCAATTCCAGATAATGAGATAAAAGGCGATGAAACACATCGTCACAATACTGCTTTTTAAAGAGAGTTGGGGGAGTCCTGCCATCGTCATTAATGCCAGAAAACTGCAAGATACCATTCGGCTGTAGGTACGCATCAGGGCATTACGGTTGTTCAGTTCCACCATCAGCAGGGTAGACATGGCTGTGAAAGCAAATTCTACCCAGATATTGGATACCAATAAACCTACTGCAACCCAAACCAGCGTGGCAAGGGTTGCAGTAATAGGTAAAGAATAGCGGCTAGCCGCTACTTTATTTTGAAAAGTTTTCTTTCTTAACATCTAATTCAATGTTGAATGCTTAAAACAATGTTGAATGTTGAATGTTGAATGTTGAATTGCCTAACGGACTCAAGGGCGCTAGCCTAATTCAACATTCAACATTCAACATTCAACATTAAAATCTAAAGGTCCTGTCCGATATCAGAACGGAAGTACTTGTCGGTGAACTGGATCTTCTGTGCCTCAGCAAAGCTCTTCTTCAAGGCTTCTTCCTTGTCCTTGCCGTAGCTGCTTACGCAGATGACACGACCACCATTGGTTACTACCTGGCCATCCTTCATGGCTGTACCGGAGTGGAATACTACCGAACCTTCTACATCGTCTATGCCCTGGATAGGATAACCCTTCTTGTAAGCCTCTGGATAACCGCCGCTTACGAGCATCACGCAGACTGCTGCACGCTCATCAAACTCGATGCTGCGCTTGTCCAAATCGCCTGCTGCTACACCTTCGAAGAGATCCACGATGTCGCTCTTCAGACGGAGCATCACGCTCTCTGTCTCAGGGTCACCCATACGGCAGTTGTACTCGATGACCATAGGCTCGCCTTCAACGTTGATCAGACCGAAGAAGATGAATCCCTTATAGTCGATGTTCTCCTCAGCAAGTCCTTCTACTGTAGGACGGATGATGCGCTCGTCAACCTTCTGCATCCACTCCTTGGTAGCGAATGGTACAGGGGTAACGCTACCCATACCACCAGTGTTCAGACCGGTATCGTGCTCGCCGATGCGCTTGTAATCCTTAGCCTCAGGCAGAATCTTGTAGTTCTTGCCGTCGGTCAATACGAATACAGAGCACTCGATGCCGCTGAGGAACTCCTCGATGACTACGCGTGCAGAAGCGTTGCCGAACATACCGCCGAGCATCTCCTTGAACTCCTTCTTAGCCTCTTCCAGGGTAGGGAGGATGAGAACGCCCTTACCGGCGCACAAACCGTCAGCCTTCAGTACGTATGGAGCCTTCAGCGTCTCCAGGAATTTCAAGCCTTCCTCTACGTGCTCGCCGTCGAAAGTCTCATACTGGGCAGTAGGGATGTTGTGGCGCTTCATGAACTTCTTGGCGAAGTCCTTGCTACCTTCCAATACGGCGCCAGCCTTTGATGGACCGATGACAGGGATGTTCTGGGTGCGAGGATCGTTCTTGAAGTCATCGTAAACACCCTTTACCAATGGGTCTTCCGGACCAACTACCACCATATCAACGCCATTCTCTACTGTGAAGTTCTTGAGCGCCTCAAAGTCGTCTGCCTTGATATCTACGTTCTCGCCGACATTCTGTGTACCGGCATTACCTGGAGCGATGAAGAGTTTCTCACACTTCTCGCTCTGAGCGATTTTCCATGCTAAGGCGTGCTCGCGGCCACCGCCTCCTAACAATAAAATTTTCATTTGCTGTAAGTTATTGTTTGTTATTTGATGTAGAAGTAAACTCCCCTTTTCCGGGGGATGTTTACCCCTAGATATTTACTTGAGATAATCGAAGAAATAATTGCTGATGCGCTCATGCAGATGAGTGCTCTGATGACCTCTCATGTTGTGAGGTTCGCCAGGATAGACGAAGAAGTCTGGCTGGGTGCCTGCTGCGATGCAAGCCTTGAGGAAGGTGAGGCAGTGCTGTGGCACTACGGTCACATCGTTCAAGCCCTGGATAATCTGCAGCTTGCCCTTCAGGTTCTTTGCCTGATAGAGCAGAGAGGTCTTTTTGTAACCCTCTGGGTTGGTCTGTGGGGTGTCCATATAGCGTTCGCCATACATCACCTCGTACCAGTGCCAGTCGATTACCGGACCGCCTGCTACGCCTACCTTGAACACATCAGGGTGGTTGGTCATCAGCGAGATGGTCATGAATCCGCCGAAGCTCCAGCCGTGAACGCCAATCTTGTCAGCATCTACGTAAGGCAGGGTCTTCAGATATTCCACACCCTTCATCTGGTCTTGCATCTCAATCTGTCCGAGCTGACGGAAGGTAGCCTGCTCGAAAGCCTTGCCACGGTTCTCGCTTCCACGGTTGTCGAGGATGAAGAGCAGATAGCCCTTTTCTGCCATGTAGGTTTCCCAACCACGGCTAGAGTAGTTCCAGCGGGCATCTACGTTGTGGGCATGAGGTCCACCATATACATATATAATGGTAGGATACTTCTTGTTTGGATCGAAGTTTACCGGCTTCACCATTCTCCAGTAGAGGTCTGTTTCGCCATCGGCAGCCTTGATGGAACCGCAGCTGTACTCAGGCACATTGTAGCCCTTCCAAGGATTCTCGGCAGTGAAGTAAGCGGTGCGCTTGCCGTTCTCGGTGTTTACGAGGGCAATCTTGCGAGGCACGGTAGGAGTAGAGTAGTTGTCGAAGACATACTGTCCGTTCTCGCTCAAAGTGGCGCTGTGCCATCCCTTGCCGCAATCATCTACCAGCGTACGCTTGCCGGTTTTTGTATCTACGGCAAAGATGTTTCTCTGGATAGGCGATTTCTCGTTGGATGCGATGATGATACTCTTGCGCTTGCTGTTGAAACCGAGCACTTCCATCACTTCCCATTTGCCGGAAGTCAACTGCCGGATTGAAAGGGAAGAGTGAAGAGTGGAGAGTGAAGAATTCTCTTGCTTTTTGGATGAAGATTCAGCATTTGAATTCTTCGTTTTTCGTTCTTCGTTCTTCACTTTACAGAGATAGAGGTGGTTGTAACCATCCTTGCGGCTCTGCATGATAAAGCTGTTGCTGTCCCAAGGCAGGAACTGGATAGGGTGGTAAGGCTCCACATATTTCTCATCGGTCTCGCGATAGAGCTCGCCTGTCTTCTCGCCGGTCTCTGCATTGTAGGCAGTCAGACGGCAGTCGTTCTGATCGCGGTTCAGCTCAAACATATAGATGGTCTTGCTGTCTGGACTCCATGCGATGTTGGTGAAGTAGCGGTCGGTTGGATCGCCAGCCTTCAGATAGACGGTCTTGCCGGTCATGCAGTCGAACACGCCTACGGTTACCTTGTGTGATGTCTCGCCAGTCATCGGATACTTGTCTGGTGCAGGAGTTGCAATGCAACTCTGTGTTTCAGGATGATTGAAACCGATTTCCGGGATGTCGACCTGCGGATAGTCGGTTACCATACTCTGGTCCATGCGGTAGAAGGCGAGCAGTTCGCCGTTCGGGCTCCAGAAGGTTCCCTTGCTGATACCGAACTCATCGCGGTGAACACTCTGTCCATAAACAATTTCGCGGCTTCCATCCTTTGAAAGCTGGAAATCGTGAGATTTCTTTTCTTTTGTCAGGGCGTTGCTGGTTACATCGAAGGTACGCACATAGAGGTTGCTGCCCTTCAGATAGGCGAAGGCGTTCTGCTGGGCGTTGGCCTCCAGGAGGTTCTCGCCGTCAGCAAAATCCATCTCGCTCAGCAGCTTATGCTTCTTGAAGTCTACGGTATAAGTCTTGCTGCCGTTGCTTACCATCACGATGCTCTTGCCTGCAAAAGGGAAGAGAGCATTGTAGAGGGCTCTTACCTTGATGTCTTTGGTAAGAGCAATCCACTGGTTGATGTCATTGATGCCGAAGAGTTTGGTCTCCTTGCCTGTCGTCTTGTTGACGAGATAGCAGGCATCCACATCCTGGCGAACGAGTTCATTGCCCCACCAGGTGCACCAGCGGTTCTTAGCTACCATGTTACGATAGTTGTTGCCGCCGAAGTTCAGGTCTTCCAATGTAAAGGTTTTCTCGCCTTTCTGAGCAGGAACCACGCCCTGAGCCTGTAAGTCGGTTGCATTCATAGCCATCATGATCATAGCAGCAAAAGATAATTTATAAATTGAATTCTTCAGATTCATTATATTCTTTACTTTATCGTGTTTTACCACCCATGCGTTGTGTTTTACAGCGCATGGGTCGATATGTCTTTAATCCTCGTCGTCGAAGTCAACGCTGAAGTTCTTCTTGCCTCCGCGCTTGCCTCCGAAATCACGGCCACCACGTTTGTCGCCCTTGAAGCCACCACGCTTGTCGCCCTTGAAGCCACCACGCTTGTCGCCTTTCTCGAAACGCTTTCCGTCGCGCTTGCCACCGAAGTCACGGCCACCCTTGCGGTCGCCCTTGAAGCTACGGCTTCCACGCTTGTCATCGTCGTCATCATTGCGTCGACCGCCACCGATACGTGAACGGCCGCCCTTATGGAACTCAGCACGCTTCTTCTCGAAGTCTTCCAGACGGTGAGTATGGAACTTGAAAGAACGGATATCGTCCTCCTCGTTTTCTGTCTCCTCGCTAACACGCTTCTTGAATTCACGCTCCTTCTTGAAACGGTGCTTCTGAGCCATCTCGCTCTTCTCGCGCTCAGTCTTCACAATACCGCCTTCAGAACGGAAGTCCTTCATCTTGCCGTCGAACATCACATACTTGCGGAATTCGCACTCCAAGCTTCCGTTGAATACAGGAATCTTGATAGATGGTTTCAGACCAATCTGCTCGAAGCACTCCTCGCGGTAACTCAATACCCAAGCCTCGTTGCCGGCAAAAGCCTTCTTGAAGCGCTCACCGATCATCTTGTAGGTGTTCAGGAGGTTAGGGGTAGAGATGCGCTCGCCGTATGGAGGGTTCATCACGATGATGCTCTTTTCTGCTGGCTGGGTGAAGTCCTTGAAGTCCTGCTGGGCGATGGTGATATCCTTGCTCAGTCCGGCAGCACGAACGTTGAGGTTGGCTGTGTTTACAGCCTTCATGTCAACATCGTAACCATAGATATGGTGCTCGAACTCGCGCTCCTGAGAGTCGTCGTTATAAATCGTATCGAAGAGATCCTGGTCGAAATCGTTCCACTTCTCGAAGGCAAACTCCTTGCGGAATACACCTGGAGAGATGTTGCGGGCGATGAGGGCAGCTTCGATGGCGATGGTACCTGAACCACACATCGGGTCGATGAAATCGCATTCGCCCTTCCAGCCGGTCATCAGAATCATACCTGCAGCGAGAACCTCGTTCAGAGGAGCCTCTACCTGCTCCTGGCGGTAGCCACGGCGGTGCAGACTCTCACCGCTCGAATCGAGACTCAAGGTGGCATTGTCTTCTGCAATGTGGATGTTGAGGCGGATATCCGGGTTAGATACGCTGATATTTGGACGTGTACCCTGCTTCTCGCGGAACCAGTCAACAATCGCATCCTTTACCTTGTAGGTTACGAAGCGTGAGTTGCGGAACTCCTCTGAGTAGACTACTGAGTCAACAGAGAAAGTCTTCTTCACGTCTAAGATGTCATCCCACTTGATCTTCTGGATCTGATCATACACCTCTTCAGCGCTTCTTGCCTTGAAGTGCTTGATAGGCTTTAAGATACGGATGGCTGTGTGCAACTGGAAGTTAGCACGATACATCATTTCCTTGTCGCCTGTGAAAGACACCATGCGGCGACCGATCTGTACATTATTGGCACCCAACTGGGTGAGCTCTTCAGCCAAGACAGGCTCGAGGCCCATGAAGGTCTTGGCAATGAGTTCAAATTCCTGTTCCATTATTGAATTCTATATCTAATAAACTTTGTTTTTCTTTTTTATATTTCTTTGTTTTTGGTTTCATATCCTTGGTAACCCATACGTTGGCTCCCACTACGCAGCCTTCTCCGATGGTGATGCGACCGAGGATGGTGGCATTGGCGTAGACGATGACATTATCTTCGAGGATAGGGTGGCGAGGGATTCCCTTGATAGGATTTCCGTCCTTATCGAGTGGAAAACTCTTGGCTCCGAGGGTAACACCCTGGTAGAGTTTCACATTGTCGCCGATGATGCAGGTAGCTCCAATCACCACACCCGTACCGTGGTCGATGGTGAAGTGCTTGCCGATGGTAGCCTCCGGGTTGATGTCAATACCGGTTTCCGAATGAGCCAGCTCAGTCATCATTCTCGGAATGAGCGGCACTCCCAGTTCGTGCAGTACGTGAGCGATGCGGTAGTTGGTAATCGCCTTGATGACCGGGTAGCAGGAGATGATTTCTCCGTGGCTCATGGCAGCCGGGTCGCCCTCGTAGGCAGCCTCTACATCGGTAGCCAGAATCTTGCGCAGTTTTGGAAATTCCATGATTGTCTTGGCTGCAATCACGCCTGCCTTGGCACGCTGGTGCTGCAGTTCTGCCTGGGTTTCCGTTTCGCAGTCGTTGGCGAAGCAGAGACCGGCGAGAATCTGCTCTGACAGCATCTCATAGAGTTTCTCTACTCTTACTCCAATGTGATATTTGATGGTTGAGATATTTACAGAAGAATTGCCGAAATATCCAGGAAAGAGGATAGAACGGGACAAACTGATGATTTCTTCGAGCGCCTTGCCCGAAGGAAGTGGATTCCCGTCTCGATGCTGATGGAAGAGACCCTTCAAAGATTCGGCGCTCGAAAGCTCCTCGATGGTCTCTGTCAGCTGATGAGTTAATGTATCTTTACTCATTTTCTTAATGTCTCAATAAAATTTGAGTGCAAAGATACGATTATTTTCTTGAATGACAAAGAAATAGCTACGGTTTTTTGTATTTTTTAGAGTGATTTTTTGAGGGATGAAAAATGGAAAGACCCATATACGGCGTTTTACCGTACATGGGTCTGGCTTGTCTTATTTTGCGATGCTGTCCAGGAAGAGGAGCAGTCGGTTGGTGACGTTTACCTCTGAAACACCGGAATCGAAGTCGAGCGATACGAGGTTGAGCATTGGGAACCGGTCGTGGAGACGTTTCTCGATGCCCTTGGAAATCACGTGGTTAGCGATGCAACCGAAAGGCTGGAGCGAGATGATGTTGTTCACGCCATCACGGATGTAACCTACGATGTCGGCAGGCAGAAGCCAGCCTTCGCCAAACTGGGCTGCGAGCGAAACCAGTCCCTGTACGTCCTTCGCATCATCATAGATATTGGTGAACGGACGGAAGTAGCGGAACTTGCCGGCTGCCTTGTTTACCTGGCGCAATCTTCTGCCTATCAGCGCCTGATAAGCGCCCTTGATGATGAAATCGGGCACTTTGGTGCAACTCAGCCGCATGTGTTTCTGTATCTCCACGTTCACAAATTCCTGCAGGAAGAAAGGGGCAAGCAGAGGCGGAACCACCTCAATGCCGCGCGAAATGATGTTCTGCTCCAGGAACTGGTGGGCGAAAGGATTGAACTTCAGGAAGATTTCGCCTACGATTCCTACCTTCGGCAGTTCTCTGTCGAGGGTCATCTGGTTGAATTCTTCGGCTGCCTGTTCCAGGAGTCGGATGAGTCCCTTGGCTGAATTCTGGGCGATAGGTCCGTCTATCAGCTGCATGTATTTATCGCGCAACTCTCTGGCAATGCCCGGTTTACGCTCTCTTACGATGCAGGCGTTGTACATCTCATTGATTGCATCGCCATAGAAAATGGCGGTAACGATAATCTGACTGTATTTCAGCCAAGGCACATTGAAGCCGTCCTGTTCGTTATAGTCTTGCTTGTCGTCTGTTGAGCCTGATGCTTCGCCTGTTGAGGCTGTTACACCGAGTGTGAGCAGCGGAATATCCTGGAATCCATTTGAAATCATCGCACGTTTGATGAGACCGGCGTAGTTGGTTGCGCGACACTGGCCGCCCGTCTGACTCATCACTACTGCCGTATTATTCAGGTCGTATCTGCCTGATTTCAAGGCTTTGATGATGTCGCCGACGATGAGTGTTGCCGGATAACAGACTTCGTTGTTGGCAAACTTCAAGCCGAGTTCGGCGCTCACCTCATCGCTCATCGGAAGTACCTCAACATCATAGCCTATCAGTTTCAGGATAGGCGGAATGATAGGGGTGAGGTATTCGGTCATGAAAGGAGCGAGAATCTTGCGATGAATATCCTGCTTGGTGAATACCTTGGTCTGCTGTAAATGTTGAATGTTGAGTGTTGAATGTTGAATTTCTTCAGCTGTTGAATTTTTCACTCTTCGTTCTTCACTCTTCACTTCCTTTACTCCCTTCAGGCTTTCTATCAGCGAGCGGACACGGAGTTTCAATGAGCCGATATTGCTTACATCATCTATCTTCAGCAGCGTGAACGGCTTGTTGTGGCGCTTCATGATGTCGCGAATCTCGTCCTGGATAAAACTGTCAGGGCCGCAGCCGAAACTGGTCATCTGGACGAAATGAACCTCATCGCCCTGTTCGGCTGCCCATTGCGCTGCCTTCAGAATGCGGTTCATATACGCCCATTGCTTCACGAGATAAGTCTCTGGCTGACAGTTGTATGCTTCGTTGTTGTCTTGGCTGGCTAATGCTGCCTCATTTCTTTCTGCCGCCAGGTTCTCCAGATTGAAGTCTTTGAAATCTGCAAAGAGATTACCCCGGGCGATGTCTTCGCTGATGACGTTGACTCCCAGATTGGCAATCATCTCGCTCAGCTTGTGCTGAATCAGCGGGTCTGTATGATAAGGACGGCCCGCCAGCAGAATCGTAAGTCCCTTGTTCGGCTTCTGAGTTTTGGTTTCGTCCGTTTTCTGAGCCTCTGTTTCTTCATTTTTCAGAATCTCCCAGCCCTGTTTCTTAATCTCAGCTGCATATACTGCCTGAGCATAGAGGGCCTCTCTCAGCGCTTTACGGGCAATCTTCTTGCTTACTCCCAGTTGCTTGAGATAATCGGTAATCTGTTTTTCCAGCGCCTTAGGCTGGGCAAAGTTGATGACGGGCGTATCGATCGGTTTCTTCAGATTGATGACCGACTTGATGACATCGCTGTAGCCAGAAACGACCGGACAGTTGAAGCTGTTCAGCGTATTCTTCGGGTCGTCGTTATGCTCATAAACCACGTATGGCATGAGGATGCGGTCAACCTTCGGGTTCTCGTTGAGTTCCTTCAGATGACTGTGAGCCAGTTTAGCCGGGAAGCAGATATTGTCGCTCATCACCGTATTCAAGGCTCCTTCATACTGGCTGAAAGTGGAATCGGAAGAGAGAATCACGCCCAATCCGGCTGCCCGGAGCAGCGCATTCCAGAACGGATATTCCTCGTACATGTTGAGGATGCGAGGAATGCCTACCCATGTACCGTGAAACGCGGTAGCAGGTTGGTTAACTTCCTCTCTATCAAACAGTAAACTATATTTGTATTCGTAGATATTTTTGCCTTTTTCTCCGTTTGCTCCCTTGTTGTTAAACACACGCTCGCACTTGTTTCCGGAGTAGAATCGGTTGCCGCCGGCAAAGGTGTAGCGGGAAACATAACAATGGTTTTCGCAGCCTTTGCATTGCAGCTGCTTGGTTTCATAATGAGCCAGATTCTGGAGATCATCGATGGATCTTGATGAGGCAGGGTGCTCGTCTTCTGCAGATGTGCGATGTTTATAATCAGCCGCCGCATGAAGGGCACAGCCGTAGGCGCCCATCAGTTCAGGCATGTTGCTTCGTGCCACTTCGGTATGGGTGAGTAACTCAAATGCTCTTACCACCGCATCGTTTCTCATCGTACCACCCTGCACAACGATTTTGCCTCCAAGGTTCTCATTACCATGGAGTTTCAATACCTTATAAAGACAGTTCTTGATGACCGAATAAGAGATTCCGGCAGAAATATCAGCTACAGATGCGCCCTCTCTGAGCACCTGTTTCACCTTTGAGTTCATGAAGACGGTGCAGCGGGTTCCCAGGTCGCAGGGAGCCTTCGACTGGCAGGCGAGTTGAGCAAAATCGCCTACAGAATAACCCATATTGTTGGCAAAGGTCTGGATAAATGTTCCGCAGCCCGAACTGCAAGCCTCGTTGAGTTCCATGCGCACCACAGCCCCTTTCTCCACGAAGATAGCCTTCATGTCCTGTCCGCCGATGTCCAGGATAAAACTCACGTCGGGCATGAGTGAGGCAGCCGCTCTTTCGTGCGCCATTGTTTCGATAATGCCGCTGTCGAGGCCGAAAGCCGCCTTGATGAGTTCTTCGCCGTAACCTGTAGAGCAGGAGCCTACGATTTCCAGTTCAGCGCCTCGCAATGCAGCTTCCTGCTTCAGGGCGTTCAGTCCATCCGCTACCGCCTTGATCGGATTTCCCAGATTCAGGCGGTAATTGGTAAAGACAATATCTCCCGTAGGCGTTTCCGCATTCACCCTTACCGCAACAATCTTCGTCGTAGTAGAGCCCGAGTCAATACCAATCACAACCTGCTGTTTTCCTTTATTCAGCGGTTTGGTTTCTGTAGCGAATTTCGTTTTTGATTTGAGCCATTCCTGGTGCTCTTTCTCATTCTTGAACAGAGGCAGCAGACTGCTGGTCCATTCCGTTTGTATTTCTTTTTTCATCCGGCTTCTGAGTGCAGAAACTGAGGCTGCAGAATCTGCCGATTTAGCCCGGTAAGCACAGCCCAGAGCCGGAATGAGATTGCTGTTTTCTGATACGATGAAATCGTTTGGTGAGAGATGGAGATAATCGCAGAAAGCCTTGCGGAGAGCCGGAAGAAAGGTAAGCGGACCGCCGCAGAGCAGGATAGGAGCTTCGAAACTGATGCCGTGAGAAAGCGTAACCACCGTCTGTACGGCGATGGAATGGAAGATGCTGGCTGCAATATCTGCTTCGGGCAGATTGCGCGCCATCAGGTTCTGGATGTCGGTCTTGGCGAATACGCCGCAGCGGGCAGCCATCGGATAAACGTGTTCTGCCTTCATCGCCAACTCGCTCATCTTCTGGTTTTCTACGCCCATCAGCACACTCATCTGGTCGATGAAAGCACCCGTTCCGCCGGCACAGTTGCCGTTCATGCGCAGTTCCATATTTCCGTTTTCCTTGAAGAAGATAACCTTTGCGTCCTCGCCACCAATATCGATGAGCGCCTTCGCCTCAGGATGAGCAGTACGGGCATAGACCGATGCAGCCACCACCTCCTGTACAAACTCCGCCTGGAGCTGTTCGGCAGTAGCCATTCCTACGCTTCCCGTTACGCAGATTCTAGCCTCTGCATCGCCGGTAAGAGCTAAAATCTCATCGAAATATTGCGACACAAGTTCGTTGACACGAGCGTTGTGGCGTTCGTATTTTGAGTAAATTACCCGGTTATCGCTGTCGATAACGGCTATTTTGGCTGTCGTAGAGCCAACGTCCAATCCTATGTAATAAGTTTTCTCCATTTCTCTTATCTCAAGTATTTTCTCTTATCTCAAGTATTTTCTTTTATTCTAGTGGCTTTTCCCAAGTTCCATCTGCTCTCTTCTCATATCCCTGAAAGCGCTCCAGGCTATCGGAACCGCAACGGCAAACGAGCAGCAATCTGCCCACATCTGACACATCTCCACGCCCAGCAGTCCGAAGAAATAGGGGAGGATGAAGATGAGCGGAATGAAGAAAAGTCCGCTTCGTGCCGCCGCTACGATGTTGGCTCTCACCGGTTTACGGATGGTCTGCATCAGCATGTTGGTGAGCACGATGCTGGCTACGAGCGGAAAACTGAGCACCTGCCATCGCAAAGCCACCGAACCTACGGCTACAACCGCTGCATCATCGCGGAAGATGCTGATGATGGAAGTTGAGAAGATGAAGCCGAGAAGGGCACAGACGCTGAGGAAAACCGTGCCGCATTTGATGCAGAAAAAGAAGGCTTCCTTTACGCGCCCATAGAGTTTGGCGCCGTAGCAGAATCCGCAGAGCGGCTGGAATCCCTGTCCCAGACCGATGACCATCGCATAGGTGAAGAAGGAGATGCGGGTAACGATGCTCATGCCCGCAATGGCTGCATCGCCAAACGCACCTGCTGCCACATTGAGCATCAGCGTAGCGATACTTCCCAGTCCCTGTCTTGACAGCGAAGGGGTTCCGCCGAAGATAATCTCCTTGGCAAAGGCGCGGGTAGGGGTGAAATTGCTGAGACGGATGCGGATGTTCTCGCCTTTATGCGTCATCCAGAACAGCATGGCGCAGCCGAAACACTGGCTGATGAGGGTGGCTACGGCGGCTCCGGTAATGCCCAGCTGGAAGTAGAGAATGAGCAGAGGAGCCAGAATCAGATTGAGCAGCACACCCGACATGATGCCTTTCATCGCATACATCGTATTGCCCTGAAATCGCATCAGATTATTCAGCGTAAGCGAGGTGGTCATAAAGGGAGCACCCAGCAGGATAATGCCCAGATAACGCTCTGTATAAGGAAGAATGGTGGGCGTAGAACCCATCAGAAGGCAGAGCGGTGTGAGGAAAAGATGACCCAGAATGGCGATGAGGAGACCGGTAAGAAAACTCAGCACAAAGCCCGTTGTTGCCATCTTCTGTGCCTCTTCCGTATGCTTGGCGCCCAACTGTCGCGAAACATAATTGCCCGCTCCGTGACCGAAGAAGAAACCTATCGCCTGAATCACAGCCATTGCTGCAAAGGAAACGCCTACCGCTGCCACACTCTGCGTGTTGATGCTGCCCACGAAATAAGTGTCGGCGAGATTGTACATGCTCGTCGACAGCATACTGATAATCGTTGGTATGGCCATCGTAAAAATCACATGATGCACAGGGGCATGAGTGAGGAACGTATAGTTGTCTCTTTTCTCTTTCTTCATAACTTTATGATGCTCTTTTGGGGCATTTCAACCTGCAAAGGTACATAAATATCCACAAAGTTGGACAATTATGAACAAACTTTTATAAATTTATAAGAAAAGAGTTGCATTATTCATAAATTTATTGTATTTTTGCACCGCAATTGAATATATATACATAAAACAATATACTAATGAATGATGAGATAAGAATCATACCGATAACGACTAAAAAAGGGCTGAAAACCTTCATTCAGTTTCATTATGATCTCTACAGAGACCATAAGTTTGCCATTCCTTTTTTGCGTTTCGACGAGATGAATACGCTGGACCCAAAGAAGAATCCTGCCTTCGAATTCTGCGAGGCTCAATACTTCCTGGCGGTTGACAGCGAGGCTCGTATCGTAGGTAGAATTGCTGGTATTATCAACCATCGTGCCAACGAAGAGTGGAACAAGAAGCAGGTTCGCTTCGGCTGGTTCGATTTCGTGGATAATGTTGCGGTTTCCTGCGCCTTGTTGCGCGCGGTAGAAAACTGGGGCAAGAGCAAGGGAATGAACGAATGCGTAGGTCCGCTCGGATTTACGGATATGGACCGTGAAGGCTTGCTCATCGAGGGCTTCGACCGGAAATCTACGATGTATATCAGTTACAATTATCCTTATTACAAGACGCATATGGAGAGTTATCCGCTCTATGAGAAGGATAACGACTGGCTGGAGTACCGCATCAGGATTCCGGAAGTAACGCCGGCTAAGTTTGCCAAGACTGCCCAGATGATAGAGAGCCGATATAATCTGCATGTTCATAAGTTTACCCGCCGGGAACTGACCTCGGGAGGAATGGGCAGGAAGGTGTTCGAAATCGTGAACGAGACTTACAAGAATCTCTATGATTTCCAGCAGCTTACGGAGAAGCAGATAGATGAATATGTAAATACTTATATCAAGAAGGCTGACTTGAATCTGGTAACGGGTGTGGTAGATGGCAACGCTGGCAACAAGCTGGTAGCCTTCGGTGTTTCCTTCCCTTCGTTTACCGATGCGCTGCGCGAGATAGGCGATGGCAAGCTTTTCCCTACGGGTTGGCTGAAGGTGCTGAAGGTGCTGAAGTGGCACAAGACGGATACGGTAGATTTGCTCTTGATTGGTGTTCTTCCGGAATATCGCAAGAAGGGAGCCAACGCGCTTATTTTTGCCGATCTGATAGAGCAGTATCACCGTTATGGCTTTAAATGGGCTGAGGCAATGCCGCAGATGGAGACCAATACCGGTGTTCAGAGCCAGTGGCAGTATCTGGAGAGCGAACAGCATCGCCGTCATCGCTGCTATAAGAAGAAGATTTAAAAGTCTCTGTTTTGAGCCGTTTAGGTGTAAAAAAGATAGAAAATGGGCTAAAAAGTTAAAAAAACTAACTCGCTCTAAATTGGACTTTGATTGAAAATCAAGAAGTTGGGCGTTTGCCTATATTATATAGGTAACAATATGGAAACGAGCGGACTTCTGCTCGTTTCTGTATTTTGCAATATGCAAAGAACGCCTCAATTCGGGGGCAAAGATACGACAATTTTCTAAATATCCAATGGATTACAAGGAGATTTTAACAAAAAAAAGAAATACTTTGGCAAGATAAATAGTTTAGACACAATTTGTTTGCAAAGTAGAACTATTACAAACACTATCTTTTTATCACCTTCAATAATAGATGTGTTTCACAAAGGACAAACATTGTACATAGCTCCTAAACTATTATATACAAGAACTTGTCAAAATATGAAGGTCATTCACAATTCTGACATGTTCTTGTATGTTACTTACTTTATAGAAAAATAGTACATCATAGAATCTTTCATTTCATTTGTTGAGAACGAGAACGGCTTTACAATTTTGTATTGACCTCTTGAATATTTATATCGTTCTTTTTGCAAATTTATAGTGAAAGATTTTGACTCTCCTTTAGGTATTTTATAACCAATATCAACAAATGCATAATGTAATGGCAACCTAACCCATTTTTTACCATTGAATTTTGCTATATAATAATCTTCACCGATAAAAATATCTTCAGAATATTTATTGGTGACAATTATCGAAATAGTGTCTGCATTTGTTTTACTTTTTCGACCAACTTTTTTCTGTATTGTCGTTACTTTGACTTTTTCTTTAAAATTGCTAGGTGTGCAATATGAAAGTTGGAGTATAATGAGAAATGCAGTTACCGCAATAAACAAAACAATTAATGATCTTTTCATATGCAACTCAAAATTTAGTTAATAATTTTAATGCAAATTTACAAAAAAAAGTGAGAGCCTACATTTTCTGATAGAATATTTTGTTTTTTTTAACTGAAATTCTTATTCAGAATAGCTTAAAATGAGCGATTTATGAGTGTTTCACCTCAATTGAGGTAATAATTTGGCAATAGTGCTAAATTCTGCAAATTGCATACGTTTGCTTGTCAAACAACTCTTTTTGTCTGCAAAAATACAATAATTTATGTGACACACAAAGAAATATATATATTTTAACTGGAGAATCTCTAAAAGAAATTCTGTGGATTAAGTTTACCCATTAGAAAAATATTGGCAAACTTCATCACACAGAATTTTATTTTTCCGCTTTGTTGCGGAATCATGTATTGAGAGAGTTTATAGTCTATCTATTTCTTCACTTGCAGCACTTTCGCCCTTATAGCGTTTTTTGTCTTTGAATGTATATCTTACCAAGAGGCTGATGCGGCGACCATCCTTGAAACTGCTTTTGTCGAATATGTAATCTGAGGCATATCTTGTCTCTCGTTCTTTTGTGCCGAGGATATTGTTAAGACTCAGTCTTACCAACCATGCATTGTCTGCAAAATGCTTGGTTACTCCTAGGCTAAACCATAATGCCTGTTTAACCAGATATTCCCTCATGTTTCCATCAGAATTGTAACTTAGCAGTACGTAAGGCATCCAATGGTGGCGCAAGTTGAAATAGCTGTTGAACGACATTGATATGTAAGGCTTGTCATTCTTGATTTTTCTTCCATCCGTATTATAGAGTGACATATAAGTTCGCATCATATTAAGGTTGAAATATGGTTCCCAAACACCCACATTCGTATGATAAGCCAAACTTGCATTTACTGCAGAATAATGCGGAAAATTTTCAGGCTTTGACATTGCCACCAATGGGGATGCCTGCTGAATGATATTCGTTGAGATGATGTAATCTTTTATCCTTTGATAATCGACTGAGAAACGCAATTGATGCCATTGCAACGAATAGGATATATCTGTCGTATATTGTGGAAGTAGCCATGGATTACCTGCCTCGATGGAATAACGGTTAAAATATTCTTCGCTGTTTCTAAGTTCGTAATAGCTTGGACGTTTTACCTTGGTTGTCATACTTAATCCCATTTCGACATTCTTTACAGGCAAAGACAATGAGAAGAAAGGATAAAAATGACGATAAGTCTTATCCACCAAGCTATTTTGGGAGATGGCATCACGATACAGCATACGAAATGACTCAAATCGCATTCCCAGTTGGGCAGACAATTTGGCGATAGATACATTGCATCCGGCAAAGGCGGCGAGTTTTGTTTCTTCTGCATGAAGACGACTCGTTGCGCTTGACTTCTCGTTTTCAAGGCTCTGATAATCTTTTTCTTCTTCCACATAACTTGCATCAGCACCTATGTTAAAAGTCAAGTTTTTGTTGGCTTGATAATTGATTTTCATATTCCCTGCATAGATGTCGTGAGTAGTCTCATTTTCATTTTTCACCTCATGCGCATCCGTCATGCTTCCAGACTCTTGATTAAGACGGCTATCTGCAGCTTTTCTGCTAACATAATCAGCATTCAACGTCATTTTCCATTTTTGGGAGAATTTTCCATCGTAGAAGATGTTTCCTATCCATTGATCATAGTTTGCATGAGAATGGATGTTAGAGGATAAATCTTCAAACAGAAGATTGTCATGAAACATTTGGCTGGCAGAATGTCCTCCCCACTTGTCCGTTTCCTTGGAGTATGACAAACTTGCGCCAATGGTATGATTCTTTGCCAATTCTGCACTGATACCTCCGTTAATGGTTTGATTATAATAATTGGAATTCCATTTAGGCATATCACTTTCCATATTCCAGACAGAATGATCAGCCAAAGTCTGTTCCTTATTGGTTTGGTCTGTTTTATATCTACTGCTTGAATTGGTAAAAGAAAGGAATCCATTTATGTTCTCGGTATCGTAAGTGAGCTGCACCTGTTCCGAATCAGAGTTTTTTCTGCCTTGGCTGTCAAATACAGAAGTTCTGATGCCTAATCCTCCATCAACCTTATGTTTCAAGTTGATTTTAATGACAGCGTGGGTGTCTGCATCATACTCTACCCCAGGATTGTTGATTACCTCTATCGTAGAAATATCCTTGGAATTCAAGCGGCTCAACTCACTTTTGTCCCTCATCTTACGATTGTCGATATATACATCTGCAATTCCCCGTCCAAAGACAGAATAGCTGCCATCGCTACCTGACACTGTTGGTAATTGCGCAACAACATCATCGGCACTTCCAAAATCGCTTAATACAGATTTCTGAACATCCACGATAAGCTTTGTTCCGTCTGACTTATAAATCTTCCGATGACCTTTCACGACTACTTTTTGTAGATTTAACGTAGCTTCGCTTAAGGCTATTGTACCTATTTTGCCAGTACTAAAGATATTGCGATAAGTGTTATATCCTACACATGTTACTTTTACAATAGCCTTTTGAGCATTGCAAGGTATTACAAATTGTCCGTTTTCATTGGTCACACCACCAGTAATGAACGAAGAGTCATTGACATTCAGAAGTGAAACATTGGCGAAATCGACAGGTTGATGATGAGTGTCCACGATGCGTCCCATCATTCTGTTAGAAGCCTTTTGGATACATTCAACGATAATAACATTATCCACTTGTTTCATCTTGATAGGATAAAAGCCTATCAAGTTCATGACGGCATCTGGAACACTTTCATTTTTGATGCTCTTCGTCACCTTGAAATCCTCCAACTCGTCATACACAAAGTTGATGACATACTTATCCTGTCGAGCATTCAAATCCTTCAATGCCGCAGAGAATGACACATTATTATATTGTCGGGTAATGCGTTGGGCAGACATACCCATGCTTATCATCAACAACATTAAGTTAAAAACAATCTTCTTCATAACTTACTCCACTCTTAAAGTTCCATCCACTTCCGTTATCTGTATGCGCTCAAAAGCATTCAATATTTCGAGATTCTGCTTCAATGTCTTAGTCTTATCCCAATTGAAGAAGATACGAATATGCTGTGATTCAGCTTTGCCGAATTCCACCTTGACATGATAGAAGGCAGCAAGCTGCGACACGACATCGCCCAACTCGGTATTGTCAAAGACAACAGGTTTGAGGTCGAGACTATCTGCCTTCTCCGTAGCACTCACCTTGATGTTATCCATCTTGTTAAAATCAGAAGTAGAAGATACTTGCTCCGTCTTGGCTTGTTTAGCCTCATCCGAAGAAGAGAAACGGAAAATGCCTGAATGAATTGCAGCGAAAGTAATGCCTGAGAGGAAAACAATGCCAATGATGGATGCTGCTATTTTCCAGTGATTGCTGGATGTTTTATCAGAAGCTTCGTTGGCCTTTAATCCTTGCTTATTAGCAAACTTCTTCCACGCTTCGTCTACATTCACTTTCTTTGGATTTCCTTTTTTCATCGCCATCCTAACCATCGCCATATCGTGAAAGAAATCCTTTACGTCTTCATCGGCAAGCAAACGTTCCACCTGCTCGTCGGTATAGCGATCGGGATGCTCCTGCATATCAAAGAACATCTGTCGCTTCTCTTCTTTACTGTTTGTAAATTCCTTGTTTGTCATTGTCTTGCTCATTTAAATTGTTCCTTAATCCAGTCCATCGCCTTCGAAAGATGGTTGAACACCGTCACCTTGCTCACTCCCACTTCATCAGCCACCTCCTGATAAGATTTCTCCTGAAGATAGCGCAGACGGAAAATGAGTTGTCGGATAGGCGGTTCCAGGTCTTCGATGAGAAGCATCAGATGGTCGAGCCGCTCGTCGGTCTCTTCCGAGAGAATCACGTCGGCATCATCCAACAGCAGCTTCGTCACCCTTTCCTTCACGCTCTTATGGGCTATCAGGTTGAGACAGCGGTTGCGGACGCTCCTCATCAGGAATCCTTCCTCACTCTCAGGCATCAGGACTACATCATCGGCAAGAATCTGGGCAAATACTTCGCTCGCCACATCCTTGCTCTCGTCATCATCCGAAAGAATGCATCTGGCCAGATTGTACATCTTCGCGTAATGCTGACGGAATAACTGTTCTATGTCCTTTTTCCTGTTCATATACTATATATACAGTTGAGCCAAGCGAAAAACTAAGCAAAACAATATTTTTTTCTATAAAATATTCAAGTTTCGCAAGTTCTGAAGTTAAAGGAGTTAAAGAAGTTATCACTCCCTACGGTCGTTCGGGAAGTTAAGAGACAATAGTCTTCTAGCTTAAACATAGGACATTTGTCCCTTAACTTCCCTCTAACTTCCCTAACTTCCCCACATGCGAAACTTCAGTTAAATGACAAACATACAGGAACAAGACTATTCTCTGTGGAAATGCTACATTAAGACAAAGAATACTACCTTTTTGTTTTTATCAGTATTTTATCTGCCTTTGCGTCTTAATGTCCCATTCTAGATGTATCTACAGCCTTTACGTTCTTTTCCTTGTAGCCACCAAACTTATAGATAACTGCAAAAGTGACAGATGCCCAGTTATAGTTTATCTTCATTCGGTAGTCTTGGTTGCCTTGTACGGAACGTGTGTCGTATAGGTTGTTGAAGATGTTGCTACCATTAAGGCGCAATCCCCATTTACCATCATGCGACGACCATTGCAGTTTGGCATTCATTCTGAAAATAGGACTTATGTCGTAGACTCCTTGTATAGCCTTTGTTTGATAGAAAGGATTAAGAATTAGGCGCAAGTCTTGTGTGTTGCATAGTTTTACAGATGCTGTACCTCCAAGTATAACAGAGAATTTCTTGCGATTGAATGGCAAGTCGAAGAAATTACTGCTCTTGTCGTGCTTGTAGGTTCCTACAGCAAACACATTGCCATTGAGCCATTTGCCTGCATTGAATATGACTGACGCCTGCAATCCATAACTATTGGAATAGTCGAAGTTGGTTTCCTTCATTATCACAGCCATGCGTTCTGTGGTCTGATATGGCAACTGTACGAAATAGTCGGGCTTCAGACTTGCAAAAGCCATCAGCGTATAACGTCGCTTTATCTGCCACATCAGGTTGACATTATAATAAGCGAAGGGTTTCAAATCGGGATTGCCATGTATCTCTGAGTATGTTGAAGAATAGAAAACGTTACTCATGGTCGACCAATAACTCGGGAACTCCGAATTGGAGCTGAATGATAGATTGAGCAAGTGGTTATCGTTGACGTTCCACAAAGCATTGAGCGTAGGAAACACGCGCCACTTATCCCAAATCGGCGAGTGGTATTGCTCGGCAGCAACGGATGCTTCAAGACTAAGGGCCTTGTTTATCTGCTTGCTGAATCCCGCGTACAGGTTCCATATCCGCTCATTGAGGTCCACGCTGCTTGTCCCATCGGGCAAAACGCTCCCATCCTTGTCGATGGTGGTCTGATAACTCTTGTTGCTTGTGAATTGCCCTTTCACACCATACGACAATCCCCAGCCGTGTGCCAACAAATGGGTTTGATCGGCTGTGAACATCCATTTGTTGATGGTCTGCTCACTGCCGCTTGTCAGGTTGCGTTCTGTTTCCGACATGCTTTCATCCGTATGCATCGTGCCGTCGAGGGCTTGTTGCTGAGGCGTGCGATAGTAGGTGTACGAACCGTTAAGGGTGAGTCCGAAAGGAAGCGAGTAGTTAACATCCACATTGTGCAGATACTCATGACTGTCATGATGCATTCCGCTAATGCTCGATCCTGTGGTGTTGCTGTTTGAGCACCTCTTGTCCCAGTGTCCTGTATAGGCAACGTCGAGACGATGGTTCTTACTGAAAGCATAATTCATCCCCAGTCGGTAGTTGTGTGTAATGCCAAACGACTTCTGTCCTGTTTCGTCATTATAATAAACACGATTGTTGCCAAGTGGATGATTGGCTATGCGTGAAGATTCACCGTATGAATTGCCGTTTACATATTTATATTGTGCGTCAAGTCCAAACTTGCCTCTTTGCAAGGAAAGATATAAATCGCCAAAACCTTTGGCATATTTGCTTTGCTTCATGCCGCCAATGACCTGCCCCGAAAGCTGATTGGTACCAGCATAGTCTTTCGTAACGATGTTGATAGCCATACCACGCACATGATAGCGAGCAGGGGCAGACAGCATTACCTCGGCTTTTGCCAACTGTGCGGCAGGCATTGCCTTCAGACGCTCTGTCAGTTGTTCCTGCGTCAATGTGGTGGCTTGTCCGTTGATAATCAACGTTACTTCATTGCCGGAGAAGGATATGCTGCCTGTGGCATCGCTGACACCAGGTATGCGTGTCAATGCCTCGTAAGCGTTGTCGGCAGGCAATTGTTTTAAGAGTAGCGGCATATTGTACGACAGCATACCCCGCTCTGCCTTGACAATGGGGCGAGAACCTTTTACCATCACTTCTGGAAGATTGTGCAACATTGTCTCCATTGTGAGCGAATCCGTTTGCGTCAGAGTTTGAGCTTTCACGTTGGCAACAGAAAGCAGAAATAATCCTAAAAGAAATATCTTGTTGACCATATTTTATCTTTTTAAGTTATCTATTTAATTGCACCAAAACGAAAGCAAACTGCAATTATTTGCCTCATTTTGTATTCCGATTGCAAAGGTATAAATACTTTTTGAAACAACATAATTTTAGAAGGATGTTTAAATTACATTAAGCAATGTTGTACGTGCTTACACTTTGCATAATAACGCTAAAACAACATTTTCACTTACTTTTTTTACGGTTTACCTGCATCTTTATTCTATTTGATTCATCAATAAGTAGTCTTGCTATACTATCTTTATATGATGCTACCTCAACCATTTTATGGTGTTGATAGACAGAATCTTCATAAACATCAACTCTGGTTCTGAGCTTGTATATCACATCTTCATCTCGTTGCACATTGAAATGCTTTTCGATGTAGCGAATATTCGGGTCATCAGATGGAAAAACCATTTTCAATGCCCTATATTTCAAGTCTGCCTCCTCCCAATCTTGATGCTCTCGCCATTGGGTGAGATTGCCCCAAATGGAAATGACAAGGGATAGAGCCAAGCCACCTATGAAAAGAAGAACATTCTTTGAGGTTGGCTCGAAGCGATGGGTTACAACCTTCTTTTGAGGTGATTTGTTCATTACTTCAAGTTTTTCCTGCAATGCCTTCGAGGTGACAGTATGCTCTTGTTTCATCTGCTTGACAGCATCTACCAAGAGCTTGCTTCGCTGCTCATTTTTGCCAAGTTCAACCTTAATAAGGTCAGCAAAAACGACAATGGCATCTCTTAATTTGGATATTTTACCTCTGACTTCCTCTTCTTTGATAAACATCGCATTGATTGACTTATCCAACTTGGTTATGTCATTACTTGCAGGAACGTTTTCCGCTCCTGCGTTCTTTGTGGAGGCAGAAAGTTCATCGACTTTCTGCTCCAATCTCTCAACTGTGCCGTAGATGGCTTCCAATAGTTCTTCTTTCATGTTCGATTCTAATTTTAAGTTTGTAACTTGCATCAAAGGCTGAAGCCCTTTCTGCGTTTTCTCTTTTTCTTCTTGGCGGATTCTTCCTCTGGGAATGGCTCATAAGTTTGGGCATTAGACGGAGCGAACAAGCCGATGGAAGAAATACCACTCCAAGGGTCTTGGGTATGTTCTGCCGTTGGTTGAGTCTGTTCTACTTGGTGACAACTTGGTTGTCCTCCCTGCATAGATTCGGCTCTTGGCGATACACGATTATACTCTGTGCCAAGTCTTGCATCCAACTTGACAAAGCTGTATTCTCGGCTAATCTGCGTACCCTTGAAGCTATATCCATCCTTGCAGAAACGGATGCCTTGAACCTTGGTTCGCTCCTTGTCCTTATAGACAAACTCCAAGAGAACACCTCGCTTTGCAAGTTCATTCTTGAACTTCTGCCAACTATCAGCGCCTTTCAAGGCATCCTTGACGGCATTGTGAATCTCGTATTTGGCACGCTCAGCATTGCGTAACTTGCGAGTATTAGTATTGCTCTTGTCCGTTCCGTAGGTCAGTCCATACTTGGATTTAAGAGCCTTGGTCACTTGCTCATTACGCCTGTAATCATTCCTATCTGATATGAGCTTGCCCTCGTTATTAATGCGGTTGTACACGATATGACAATGTGGATTGTCCGTGTTGTGATGCCTTACGATGATGAATTGGGTTTCGGTGATGCCCATCATCTGCATGTATTCAAGGGCTATCTTAGCCATGAACTCATCCGTCAAACGTGGCTTGTCCTCTGGTTTGAAGCTCAATGCAATGTGTCCCACAGGCTTCTTAATCCTTGGATTTAGCTGCCTCTGTAGCTCGAAACTTTGCGTTATCTCGGCATTCGTGCCGAGCAAAACACCATCGGAAGCAAGGATTTTCGCCTCGTCCTTGCCTGTAACATAGCGGATGCAACCACCAAATGAGCTGCCCTTCTTTAGCTTGCCTATCATGTGGTATCCTCCTTTCTGCCCATACTGCTTGGCTTCGGTTTATAACTTGCTTGGCGATACTCGCCAAGGATTTCTTTCAATCTTCTCAACAAGTCCACCACATACACATGGGTTTCATGGAAACCTTTCTGATGCGACAGCTTGGTAAGTTGGTTGAGATTGTTCGCCATGCCAATGAGATTCTTGGCGATGGCTATCGTCTCAGTGTTGTGTCCACTGACCACCTCGCCGTTCAAGGCGGACTCACGGATGTACTCCGCCAACTTGCGGTTGGCTTTTCTCGCCCTCAGTCTCAATGCCTCGTAGCTTGGCTTTGAGAACTTTACCGTGACAGACTTCGACAGCTTGCGAACCCTGCCCGTGGGCGGTCTTCCGCCCTTTTTCTTGTCCTGTTCATGTATGCTTGTCATTCGATATACTGTTTACAGTTGGTACACTCACTTTCTGCGACCGTTGGGAGCAAAAAATCTCCGCCCTCATGGTGGAGCGAGGCGTTTTGGGGTTCCCAAAACATAACCTCGCT